>NZ_JAXAVV010000017.1:0-201368 GCF_033949925.1 Lentzea kristufekii | reverse complement strand
CGAGGTGCGCGAGGCGCGCGCGTTCCCATGCCGCGTGCCAGCGCACCTGATCCACAATGGGTACTTGGCACACCGCCAAGAAGGTGCGGAGTTTGCCCTCGGTCGGCATCCTTCGGCCCGTCACAATCTCGCCGACCGTGGACTTGCCCAGATGCTCAAATCGAGCGTGACCTGGTCTGGGACGAAGTTTCCGCGCGGCCTGCTCCATTGCCTCGTATGACAGCTCCAGCCGGCGGCGCAACCCTTCTAGGCAAGCGGCGAAGTCGGCAGGCGTGTTGACACTCCCCAGGTGACCTGCGTCCAGGTCCGCCGGCTCTGCCATCCCGCTCGTCCTTTCCCGCGTCCTCCGACACCCGTCAGACGCCTCCGACGGGCCAGCGTAGAAGCTCCCCGCCACCGTCGTCGAAATCGCAGATCACCCGACATGCGAACAAAGCTGGCGTCCGAGTTTCCTCCGCGATCGTGGTCGGACGGCTGTGTCGAGTGCTGGACTCGCACCGAGAACCCGAACTCGTGAGGACTCACTCGACATGTGGAGCACCTGATGACGCAACGGCCGCAGGTCGTTCAAGCGCTCGGCAACCTATTCGCTGTACACCAGGCATCGTCAGTAAACGCCATCAAGGCCCTCCGGCGAGCCGCTGATTCGCGGGTAAGTGGTCCGGTAGCCGACGCGACCTGCGCAGAAACGAGTTGTCCACAGGTGGCGAGTTATCCACAGATCTGCGATCGGTCCCGGCGTCATGTTGGGGTGTGCCTCAACACTGTGAACCGTAGAAGAGGTGGTCACGCACCGCCCTCGTCGTCTTACAGGATTGAGCGCGGGGAGCAACTCTCCACTGATACATCAGTGGCACGTCTCCGCCCTCCTTCAACACCTGTCGCATTGGTTGAAGGGATCGGTTCATGACGGACTTGTTGCTCGCTGTCGCTGCCGCCACGTTCGTGCTACTTATCGGCTATTCCGCATACAAGGCCATCTCGGCGGAGGGCGAGGAGCAACGGACTGCCGCGTACAAGGTGCTCAAGTTGCTTCTGGCGGCCGTGACCGGTGCAAGCGTCGTGACACTGGTGGCGCTGCGTCAGGCGGGCGTCCTGTGACACTGGAACCCGATCGCCGCCGCCGCTAGTTGATCTCGTTGGCTACGGTTTCTGCTATGCCCCAGGGACAGGTTTCGGTGTGGGTGCCGATCATCGTCGGTCTGCTCGGACTAGCGGGCGTGATCGCGGCACAGTTCGTGAACGCGTGGCGCGAGCGCAAGCGGATCACGCTGGAACAGGAGTACGAGGGGCGCGTACATTGGCGAGACCGCAGGATCGACGCCTACGCAGACTTCCTTGCTGCCGTTGAGGACTGGTACGACGCGATCCTGCGACTGGAGACGGCGAACGCCATCGACGGAGCTGAAGACGGACCGTTCACCGACGAGGACGCGTTGCAGGCGCGCTGCCGTGAGCAGTCGAAGGCATCGGCTCGGTTGCTGGCTAGGCTCGATCTCATCTCGACGTCGGAAGTCTGTGTTGCCGCGCATTCGATTCGGCTGAACTTGAGGGAATGGTCCGGTGAAGTGGAGTCTGGCCGATGGCCAGACTCACGTGCAGGTGCCGACGATCCTTCAGCTGGCATCGCCGAGGAGTTCGACCGCCTTCTAACGGCTCTGCGAACCGATCTGGGCATAGATGTCGATTCGCGCTATCAGCCCGTCCGGCATCGGTTCTAGCTCATCACAACGATTCGTCCCGACTCCTTGACCTTGGCGCCGCGCAGCTTCTCCCGCTGGCGGCCATAGCGGCGATAGGGACGGGGTAGATGTCCTGGCCGCCGAACCTTGCAAACGCCTTGTCAGCCAGGAAGGAGTGCCCGATCTTGTTCGACTGGTGCCAGGAGGTCCCCGAGGTCTGCAACCCGATCGGCCACCTCGTCCGCGGTGAACGTCAACTGCTTCGGGTGGCTGCAGCTGCGGACCTCTTCCCAGGTGAGAGGTGTGGCCACGGTTGGTTCTTCGCGGCCACGTAGTGAGTAGGGCGTGATGGTGGTCTTCGCCGGGTTGTTCTGGCTCCAGTCGATGAACACTTTGCCCTCGCGGCGGCTCTTCGCCATCGTGGCAGTTACCTGGTGCGGTGTCTGCCGTTCGAAAGCCGCTGCGGCGGCCTTCGCATACGTCGAGGGCGTTTGCGCGTTGGTGACCTCGATGCCGGCGTAGATCTGCATTCCCTTGGATCCCGACGTGGTGGCGGCGGGGGGTGAGTCCGTCGGCGACGAGCACTTCGTGCAGACGTTCGGCGACGCGGCAGCAGTCGACGATCGTGGTGCCCGGTCCGGGATCGAGGTCGAACACAAGCCGGTTGGGCAAGTCGCGGGCACCGTCCGAGACTGTCCACTGGGGAACGTGCAGTTCGAGGGCAGCGAGATTTGCGGCCCACACAAGGGCTGCGAGTTCGTGGATCAGTGGGTAGCGGACGATCTCGTCGGCGTCTGCGCTTCGTCGGGAGCCGCGACCCCGCAACGACACGGTCGGCAGCCAGCTGGGTGCGCTGGCGTCGGTGTTCTTCTGAAAGAACTTCTGGCCGTGGACGCCGTTGGGGAAGCGCACGAACGTGACAGGTCGTGCGGCGAGGTGGGGCAGCAAGACAGGGGCGATTCGGCTGTAGTAGGCGATGACCTCGCTCTTGGTGGTGCCATCTGGGTAGAGAGCTTTGTTCAAGTTGGACAAGGTGAGCGTTCTGCCTCCGGCGTTGACCGTCACGCGGCTGCCGAGCTCCGGCGTCGTTGGAGCAGGCGAAGGACTGGGGCGGCCAGGTTGTGGTGCCAACACGTCGGCCGGGTCACGGTCCGCGCGGAGCCCTCGCCAGGCGGTGTGTCGTAGCCGGCCGTCGTCGCCGCGCGTGAACTGCCGGAAACGCACCTCGCCGACCAGGACCGGGTCGACCCATCGGGCCCGCACCACGTCCTCGCGTGGGGGAGGGGTCGCGAAGGGATATCCGGCACGCTCCAACGGTTGTAGGCGGTCGCGCAACTGGTCGCGATCCTGCCGGGTGAAACCGGTGCCCACGTCGCCGATGTAGACCAGATCGCCGGTGTTCGGGTTGTGCGCACCGAGCAGCAGTCCGCCGACCGTGCCGGTGAAGCCGCTCTGGCCGGGCCGCCACCCGCAGACGATGACCTCGTGGGTCTGCACGAGCGGGTGCTTGCACCAGAAGTCAGGCCGTTTTCCTGGGAGGTAAGGAGAATCGAGTCGTTTCGCGACCAGTCCTTCATGGCCTTCTGTCGCCACGCGCTCGAGGAGCCGTTGCGGGGTCAGGCGCTCGGCGGCGAGTTGGTCGGCGCTGAAGGACGGCACGATGGCGATGCGGAAGGGATCTGGCATCGGGAGTTCGGTGAGCTGGCGCCGTCGGTGCTCGTATGGCTGGCTGAGGAGGCCCTGGTGGTCGAGTTGAAGGAGGTCGAACGCCAGGAATCGGGCCGGGACGTCCTCGAACGCCTCCGTGCGTCGGGCGGTGCGGTGCTTTTGGAAGCGGCCGCGTCGTTGTTGCAGCAGGCTGAAGTCGATCTGGCCGGCCTCGTTGTAGACCACGACCTCACCGTCGAGGACCGCGGCGCGTCCTCGCAGCGCTGCGGTGAGGACGCCTGTCGGCTCGGCGAACTCGGCGGTGAGGTCGAGACCGTTGCGGCTGGTCAGCACCGTGGTGCCGTCGGTGGCGATCCGCATCGCCGCACGGTAGCCGTCCAGCTTGTACTCGTAGGCCCAGTTCGGGCCTTCGCGGAGGTGGCCGCCGTCGGGCTTGGCGAGCATGGGGTCGATCCACGCGGGAACGGAGTCGTGCGCCACGGCCATGGTGACCTCCGTTCCTGGTGTGTTGCCTTGTCACCAGGAATCTGAAGGTAACTCGATCGGCCTAACTTCGCGCGTCGGCGCAGGTCAGCTCTGTCTACTCGCGTAGCCGCAGTACGTCGAAGGGGACGAGTTGGTCGGACAGGTACAGCTTGTGTCGTCGGCCGTCGGCGTAGTTGATCGCGTAGTTGACGACGCCGAGCCAGTCGCCTTCTACGCCGGGGAACCGTCCGTGGAGTTGACCCTGCACTGTGCCGGTCAGGTCGAGTCCTGTGGGGATGACGTGCCGCCTGGCATCGGGCCTGCGGGCGAACAAGCGGTCCAAGCTGACCGAGACGCCTGTGACTACGGGTCTGCGGCCGTGTACGTCATCGCCGTCCCAGATGGTGAATGGGCTGCTAAGCACGTTGGCCACCCGCCGACGACAGTGCAGTCCGCGACCGGCTCCGAACGAGATCGAAGTAGAGCTCCTCGGATAGCTCGGCACGGTCGGGCGCGGGTGCCGTCGCGGTCAGTCGCCAGAAATGATCGGTGGTATCAGTGGCGCAGGCCAGGCAGCTGATGCGGGCTTCGCCGTCGCTCACGACTGCGCGGAACTGGGAGTGGCCGAGGGTGTGCCGGCCGAGCTTGCACCGCGCTGGCAAGAGAGCCACCGACTGGCCAGTCGTGTCAAACCTGTACGTGAGCTTACCGTCCATTTGGGACGATTCGATGTGACGAGGCGCCATATCTGTCACATGAGCAAGCTAGTTGTCACCCATGTGGGCCTGCCGCGCCAGCAGTAACTGCTGAGGTCGTCGTGTCGCGGTGGGCGAGCGTCCTGTGTCTGCAAGTCATGGCGTGCTGCTGATTAGTGCACCGTCGTCGATGAGCTGTTCCAGGCTGGCTCGGTAGGCAGCGAGTGCGTTGAGAAGGACGGTGACGTGGCTGCCGCGACCGGTGACCATGGGAGGTTTGCGGTACTCGTGCATGAGTCGTTGGGCGAGCACGACGAATCGGCGGTCGTGAGGGTGCACGTGTGAGCGTTGCAGGTACAGCGGTGCGGTGGTGTAGTCGCCGCGCGTGATCACTGTCCACAGGAGCAGGGAGGCAATGAGACGTTTCCGCGGCCCCCAGTCCGTTGTGGACGGCACCTTGGTTGCGCGTTGTGCTTGAACGAGTGGGCTGGTGATGAGGTTCCAGTCGTGCTCCGGGATGGTCCAGCCGCGTAGAGCGTGACGTCGGCGCTGGTAGTCGATGCGGGTGTCGCTGTTGTCGATGTTGTCGAAAACGGTGCGCATCGCGGTGTCGAGGTCGGAGGTGGCGTTGTGCTCGCGTGCCCAGATGGTGACTCGCGAGTGTGCGTGTTGTGCTTTGTGTTCCGGGATTTCCAGCGTGCGTGCGGCCGCGGCCATGGCGCGCCCGGTTGCAGCCGTGAAGGTGTGCAGAGCGGCGTAGCGGTGCAGCAGCTGGTGCTCGACGTCGCTGTGAGGAATGAGGTCGGTCAGCGGCTGGATGTGGTCGTGGTCGAATTGGTGCGGGATGTGCCGGTGATCGAATGTGGCGGCCGGTAGCGGACGCACCGGTTGCGGCGGTCGGCGTGCGGTGATCCGGCGCGGTGGTGTTGTGGCGGGTCGGGTTTGTCGGCGGGCTTGGGTGAGGCGATCGAGGTAGGGCTGCGCGATCACGCGCAAAGCTGGTGAGCACGGCTGCAGCATCGGTTCGATGCGCGATGGCGGTGTCACGGTGCGCAGGAGTACGGCGAGGTGCTCGTCGATGTGGTCGGGGTGTTCGCGGAGTTGTCCGGCCAGGGTGAGCAGCTGCGCGGTGGAGTACGGGTCCTCGGGTGGTCCGGCGCGCAGGGGCATGTTCCAGACTGGCTTGTTCTCGGCGCGCAGTGTCGCCATGGTGCGGTGCAGGTCGTTGACGTGGGCGGAGAGGGCGTCGATGTCGAGCAGCGGTGAGGCGAGGGGCGCGGCCAGCGGCCAGCAGTGGCGAATGAGCCGTGTCAGCAGCTGCAGGTCGAAGAAGTACTGGCTGGCTCGTTGTGGCTGATGCGCTGCGCCACTGTGGTCGAGCTCGAGCTGTTGTGTGAGCCGGGCGTGGAAGTCGAGCAGGTAGCGCAGCCTGGTCTGGTGCCTGGGTGCTGCGGCGGTGCTGATCTTGGTGTTGGTGTCTTTGTCGAGGGGATGGTTGCAGGCGGGCAGGTTGCGGCAGCGGGTTGGGTGCTGCAGCAGCGATGGGGCCGGGATGAGCCGGTTGGCGTGGGTGGTGCGGCCGAGTGCCGGGGTGTCGCAGGCTGGGCAGCGGTAGCGCAGGAGGCGCTGGTGACGGTCGCACGCGAAGATCGCTTTGAGTCGCCATTGTCTGCGCCAGGCTCCGCCGTGAGCTTGTTGGACGGGGCTGCCGTCGCCTGCGAGGCACTGGGGGCAGTACCGGGTGGAGGTGGTGGAGATCCAGCCGCGCATGCCGGGGAGGTCTTTGCCGCGGCGGACCCAGTGCCCGTCCAGGGCGTAGTTGAGCAGCAGGGGCGGGTAGCGGTCGCGTAGTCCGTCCAGGCACAGCTGGTCGGCTTCGGCGCGGGACAGGCGTGTGGTGCGGGCGAAGACAGCTGCGCGGGGTTCGGGTATGCGCCACTGCCACACGACGCCGGCGGAGCCCGGTAGGGAGGCCAGGCCGGTGAGAACTTCCAGCCGAGCGGGCGTGATCTCGAGCCGGTGCGACAGGCGCAGCAGGTAGCCGGTGAGGGACTCCTCGGGCAGCGGGTCGAGGCTGCGTGGTAGCGGCCGGGGCGTCATCGTGTGGCCGCGCCGGGTGTGCCTGGGTCGTCGAAGACGGTGTTGCGCCGACGCGGTCGGGGTCGCCGTGCCGTGGCGGCCGGGGGTTCGGGGTTGGGTGGAACGACTGGTATCTCGCCGGCGGCGGGGTCGCGGCGGGGGTCGTTGCCGAGGTTGATGGCGATGGTGTCGAGCAGGGTGTCGGTGAGGCGTTCGGTGCCGGTGGCGATGGCTTCGCCGCAGCCTTCCTCGATGAGTCGTTCAAGCAGGCCGACCACGCCGCCGGTGCGGCGGAACAAGTACTCGGGCATGGTGCCGCTGCTGAGCATGCCGGGTGCGGCGTGCAGGAGCCGTAGTTCGTGTTCGAGGCCGGCGAGGTGGCTGGTCCAGGCGGTGATGGCGGCGGGTGTGTCGTAGGTGAACGGGCCGAGGTGAACGAGGTCGAAGCGCCGCTCGGTCTGTGTCGCGGCATTCTCCGCGAGCCTGACGACCTGATCTGCGCTGGTGTCGTGCTGTGGTGGCGGGAAGACCCAGTGGCCGGTGCGGGGGTCGTGACGTCCTTCGCGCAGCAGCCCGGCACCGGGTATGTCGACGCCGATGAGCACGAGGGTGGTGTGGGTGCTCATAAAGGCGCGCAACAGATCGAGGGTGTCCTGGTCGTCGGCACGATGCATTTTCAGGCGGGTGATGTCGTCGAGCAGCAGCACTCGGGTGCCGTGATCGCGCAAGGAGTCACGGACGGCTTTGGTCAGCTGCGGCAAGGTGGTGCCGGGCCGGTAGTCGGCGCCGTAGAAGTCCAGGATGGCTTGGCAGAGGCTTTTCGGTTTGGCGGTCACCGGTGTCTGGACGTAGGCGACGGGAGCGTGCAGGTCGCGGGTGCCGGGAACAGCGGCGGGGTTGAGGTGCTGGTGCAGGGTGAGCCAGACGTCTTCGAACGCTGCGGCGACTTCGCAGGCGGTCTCGGTCTTGCCCTGATAGCCGCCGCCGGTGATCATCAGTCCGGCACGGGTGGTGGGCTTGTGTTTGAGTGCGTTGGTCTGCAGCCGTGACCGCATGAGCCGGGCGACCGCGCGGCTCATCGGCGTTTCTAGCAGTGGCAGGTTCGCGTGCGTCGCGGCCCGGTGCAGGTCGTGCAGCTGTCTGTCGCGCGGGCTCATGGCCCGATAGGCCGCCAGCTCCAGGCGTGGCGCGGGGATGAAGGCGTGACGGTTGTGGCGCCATTGCTGCCAGCCCTGCACAGTTTCACGGTCTGGAATGTGTGGCGGCAGCAGCGACGACGGCTCAGCCAGCACGGTGTTGGTCGTCGGGTCGCTGCTCATGTGCCTGTGCCGCCTTCGTCGGAAACAGGCTCGTCGTGTACAGAGTCCTCAACGGCGGTGTCGCTGATAAGCAGGAGATTGCCGCGGCTGAACTCGGCGCCCAGCCGCGGCGGAAGTTCGGCGCCCGTGGTGGACGTGTCGGCTTCGATGCGGCGTCGCCGCCGGTCTGCGTCCAGCGCGGTGGCGATGTGGTGGGCATGCCGCGGCCATTGCACGGGCTGCGAGGCAGCGCGATCGGTGTGTGCTGTACCTGCAGCCACAGGCAACTCAGCCGATGGTGATCGAGTCGCCGTACCTCCGTTTTCGGCCCGCCTGGGTCTTCCGTGTTGGGTGTCGTGTGCGGATGCGGCGTCGGTTCGGGCCGTCTCGGCACGGGTGATGTCGCGAGTGATCCCGCGGCGCGCGGATTTGGTCAGAGTCGGCCAGGTGGAGACGGGCACGTGTGCGCCGAGCAGGTCGAGCAGCACGGGCAGAAGTTCGGTGTCGGTGCGTGGTGTGAGGCCTGCGGTGCGAGCGGCGGCGAGCATGTCGCGGACACGGCTGTCTGTGAAGGCCGGGACGTCGGTGCTGGGTGGCAGGCCGGTCCAGGGCAGGGTGTGCCAGTTGTGGGTGCGGGGGTCTTGGAAGAACACGGTGCGGGCATCGCGGGGGTCGCGGTGGATCTGCCAGGTGCCGCGACGGCGCCCGCCTCGCGTGGACGGACCCTCGCGGTAGGGGTCCAGGGCGGGGCTGTCGTACCACAGTCCTCGGATCTTGACGCCGCGATGGCGGTGGATGGCGACGTGGTGGGCGGGAAGCAACTGGTAGTACAGCTCGGGTGCGGGGATGTGCAGGGCGAATCCGCCTTGTGCCATCGCCGCGGCGAACAGGGTGTTCGGGCTGTGGTCGCCTGCAGGGTCCCAACTTGGGGCGTGCTCGCCGAGTCGCCTGTTTTGCCAGATGCTGACAATCCAGGTCGCGATGAGGTGCTCGGCCTGATCGAGGGTGAGTACCATGTCGGCTTCGGGGTCGGTGCCGCGGTCGGCGACGTCGACGCCGGTGTAGCCGGGAAGCTGTTCGAACAGCAGCGACCGGATCGTGCCGAAGGCCCGCTCGACGCTGTTCTTGTCGGTGGGCCGCAGCACCCGCGCGGGCAGCACGTTCACACCGAGGACGCGTTGTGCTTCCACGAGGTGGTGGTTGCGGTACACGCTGCCGTGGTCGGTGGTGACCGTCTCTGGGGCGAAGAACGGCAGCGCGGCGACGCGGTGCCCGGCGAACTCGGCCACCACGGCGGCGGGCAGGCCGGGATAGGGCCATTCCAGCTCCGGTCCCCAGCCCTGCCGCATAGGCAGTGGCATCGTCATGTCCCGCAGCATCATCGCCACGTCCACCGCGGTGTCGGACACCAGCGTGAGCCGGAACGCGCACAACGACCGGGTGTAGACGTCCATCGCCAGCGACAGATGCACTGAGACCGGGTCTCCGAACACGGTCTCGCGGACCTTCACCGGCAGCACCGTGGTGTCGAGGGCGACGATCTGACCAGGCCGATGCACGATCACGTGCTCGCGGCTGGTGACGGTCGCCGCGGAGCGCAGGTAGCGCTGCCGGGCGCCGCCGGCACCGAACCATTCCCGCCACACCCGCAACAACGTGCTGTAGCTGGGAACCTCAATGGTTGCGTGTGGGCCGTGGCGTTCGCGCACGTACTGGTGGATGAGCCGCTCGCGGCTGCGCATGCTCATCCGCGAGCGGTGCAGCGACTCACCGTGTACCGCGAACACCGCCTCCCGCACCGTGTCGCCGACGCTGGGATGTCCGCCCCGTGGCCGCAGCCAGCGGGCGTCCACGCAGCCGATCGGCCCGAACCGGCGCCGCCGCGACTCCCAGCGGATCAGCGTCCGGTAGCCGGCTTTATCCAGGGCGAGTACCCGCGCGGCGGCACGGTCCATGCTCGTGAACTCGGCGGCTTTGGCGCGGCGCCGCTGGGTCACTGTGGTCACCGCCGGGTCGAACCCGGCACGCGGTTCCCCCGGTGCAGCGTGCAACGCGTCTCCGCCGCGGAAGCCGGTCTCGATCTCCAGCAGGTGCGCGACGCGCAAGGCGACGAGGTCGCGCTGGTGGCGGGGCAGGTCCGCGAGCGTGGCCGGTTGCCGGCCACGTCCCGCGGGCGGCCCCGACGTCGGCGAGGCCGGGGTGCGGGTGGACTGGCGGCAGCCTGGATGGTGCAGGAGAGCCCGCATGCTGATCGTGCGTCGCTGCCCAGCCGCGTCCACCAGCCGCACCCGTCCCAGCTGCGGTTCGGGAAGCTCCACCGCCCACTCCGCGCCGTCGAGCACCAGCAGCGCTCCGGCCGACAGGTCCAGCGTGCTCACCGCACCCCCTCAACACCGCCACGAGCAGCCGCGCGCACGAGTGTGTGCTCACCCAACGGCCGGGTCAGGTCGATACCGACGCGACGGTGCCACAACAGGTGCAGCAGCACCGCCCGTGCCACCGCGGGCAGCACGGTGGCTCCAGTGAGCTCGCCGAACGACCGCGGCCGCTCACTCACCGCTGCCAGCATCCCGGCGCCGATGTCGAGCACGTCGGACAGTGGCCGCCGGTGCGCCGACATCGCGTCCACCGTGGACCAGACATGCGGCTTCCACCCGCCTACGACCACGTATCCCCAGCCGCTGACAGCCGCGACCTGCGCCGCCGCGGCGAAAGCGGCCAGTTCACCGTCCCGCACACACTGGCGAGGCCTGACGTCGACGAGCCACCAGCCCGAATGGCCGCACACGAGGAAGTCCGGAATGTGTTCACGCGGCCCATCGACGGTCGTGAACCGCAGCCGCAACGGCTGCGACAGCACCTCGCCCGCGCCGGCGGCGAAATCCACCACGCGCAGCAGCCGCGCCTCCTGCAGCGACTCATACCCGTGGTGACGGCCAGTACTGACCAAGAACTCCAGCCCCGCACGATGACGCTGCGCGCGATGCCAGGCGAACCGGCGCACCGGCTCCCGTCCCGCGAGCGGCATCGCCGCGAGGTCAGGCACCGCGACCTCGACATCCCTGCCGCTGTAGCAGCACACGGCATTCCAGCTGCCTACCGGCCCGCGCAGCGCAGGACGCGTCCGCGGCGCGTCCGGCACATCCACAGCATCCGCGAGCGTGACCCAGTCGCACAGGTGTGACCACACCGGCGCCGCGCAGGTGTCCATCGCACCATGACAGCGCACTGTGCCGAGCCGACGCTATCCGCCACCAGTGCGCTTGCGCTGGGTTGAGCGGGTCTATGCCGGGTCTATGCGCGCGGTAAGCAATCCGTAGCTGACGCGGTGGCAGCGGGGATCTGTGCGGGGTGACCCTCCCGAGGCGGAGGCCTGCAGCGCTATATCGCTGAGGGGCAGTCCGCCGCCAGGGAGTAGATGAGGCAGCGGCTGGAGAAATTGTTCCTGTCGCTGGCCTGAGCTGGGTCAGCGGAACGTGCGGATGGCCGCTTCGATGAGCATGAACGCCGCGACGGCCAACAGCACGAAGGCGAACACGCGCTGCAGTGTGCGGGCGGACAGTTTCGCGGCCAGGCGTTTGCCGTCCCATGCTCCGAGGATGGCGGTGGCGGCGAAGGGCGCCACCACGGCCCAGTCCAGGCTGGTCGGGGTGGTGACCAATCGGGTGGCCAGAGCCACGGCGGAGTTGAGCACGATGACGAGCAGGCTGGTGGCGACCGCGGTCCGCATGCGCAGGGACAGCGTGGTGACCAGAGCGGGGACGGCGAGGAAGCCGCCGCCGACGCCAAGCAGGCCGGTGACCGCGCCGAGCCCGGCTCCGGCTCCCAGCGCCTTGGTGGCGCTGGTGCGTGTCGCGGTCGCCACCGCACGTTCACTGCGCCCTTCGCTGGAACCGTGACCGGGATCGTGTGTCGGTGCGCGGGTGTCGCGAAGCATCACGGTGGCGGCGACGGTGGCGAGCACGGCGAACGCCGCGGTGAGAGCGGGCGCGGGGATGTGGTGAGCGGCGAATCCGGCGACGATCGCGGTGGGCAGGCCGGCGAGCCCGAACAGCAACCCGGTGCGCCAGGCGACATCGGCGAACTGTCGGGTCAGAGCGGTCAGCGAGGTGGCGGTGACGATGAGCAGGCTCGCGGTGGCGGCCGTGGCCGGCGGCAGCCCCAGCAGGTAGATCAGCGCGGGCACGGCCAGTACGCCGCCTCCGCCGCCGAGCGCGCCGAGGGCGAGGCCCACGACCGCTCCAGCGGCCAGGGCGAGCAGCAGGCCGCTCACGCGACCGTGCCGTTCCCGCCTCGCTCGTCAACGACAGGCAGTCCGGCTTGGTGCCAGGCGTGCATACCGCCGACGACGTTAGCGGCGGTATGGCCGCGGTCGACCAGGATCTGGGTGGCGATGGCGGAGCGGGCCCCGGATCGGCAGATCGCGAACACTGGCCGCTGCCCGAGATCGACCGGTGGCTCAGCCCCGTCACGGAGCCGGGACAGCGGCAGATGGACCGCGCCGGGAGCGTGGCCGACGGTGTACTCGTCGGTTTCGCGGACGTCGAGAAGGACCGCGTCCCCAGCGCTGACAGCCTGGTGTGCGGTGGTCGGGTCGACGTCGCCGGAGGTGTTGGCGAACGGGTTGTGCGGTGACGGAGTGTTCATCGGGTGTGCTGTTCCTCCTCGCCGGTGGCGACGGTGAGTCCGGGGATGTCGCTTGCGGTGCTGTAGTCGTCGTCGATGGCGACCACGTCGCGGCCTGCGGCGTCGAGCAGGGAGGCGCCGATGGCGGCGCGCATGCCGCTGGCGCAGTGCACCCACACCCGCCCCGGTGGCACCTCGTGCACGCGGTCGGGCAGCGAGTGGATCGGGATGTGCACCGTGCCCTCGACACGGCTCTGCTGGCGTTCGGAGTCGCGGCGCACGTCGAGCACGACAGGGCGTTGGCCGTCGGCGAGGGCGGCGGCCAGCTCGGCGAAGCCCGCTCGGGGGAAGGTGGCGGGTTTGTCCCCGTCGAGCACCCAGTCCTCGGGGGTTCCGACGCCGGCGGCGGCGGGCCTGTCGACGCCGACCCGCACGAGCTCGCGCTGGGCCGCGGCGACCTGCTCGGGCGACTCGCCCAGCAAGGTCACCGGCTTGTTCCAGGGCATCAGCCACGCCAGGTAGGTGGCCAGCGAACCGTCGCCTTCGATGTTGACCGATCCGGCGAGGTGCCCGTCGGCGAACGCGATCCGCGAGCGCAGGTCGACGACCCATTCCCCGGCCGCGAGCCGCTCGGCGATCTCGGCGGCGTCGGCACGGCGCGGCGGGGTGAGATCGACCGGAGCGGGACCGGCGGCGTTGATCGGACCCATGTGCGTGTAATAGGCGGGCACGTCGTCCAGCCCGGCCAGCAACCCGGCGACAAAGCTGTCGACGTCGCTGGTCAGTGCCTCGTTGGCCTGCTTCTCCGCGCCGATGGTGGTCGACTCGCCCTGTTCCTGCGAGGACGAGCAGAAGCTGCCGAACCCGTGGGTGGGCAGCACCGGCACCGCGTCGTCGAGCTCTGCGGCCAGCCGGTGCGCCGAGGCGTGCTGGGCCCGCGCGAGCGACTCGGTCAGCCGCGGATCTACCAGGTCGGGCCGCCCCACGGTGCCGATCAGCAGCGACCCGCCCGTGAACACCGCCACGTCGCGGCCGGAGTCCACCAGCACGTAGGACGTGTGGTGCGGGGTGTGCCCCGGCGTGGTCACCGCCCGCAACGCCAACCCCTCGGCCAGCTCGACGACCTCACCGTCGGACACCGTCGAGTGATCGAAGGCCACCCGCGCCCCGGCGGGCACCACGTACCGGGCGCCGGTCAGCCGCGCCAGGTCCAACCCACCGCTGACGTAGTCGTTGTGCACATGGGTCTCCACGACCCACCCGATCCGCACACCCCTGCCCGCCGCCGCGGCCAGCACGCGGTCGACGTCACGCGGGGGGTCGATTGCCACCGCCACCGACTCCGAACCCGCCAGATAGTGCCGGTTACCCAGGCCTTCGACCTGGATCGTCTCGATGAAATACACGATTGGAGTCCTCCTCTCGCCCAAGATACCCAGGGGGGTATCCTGAGCCTACCGGATACCGCCGGGGGTATGCAGGTTGCTGTAGGCGACATCTCGGGGTAGCCGAGGCATGACCGAGCGACACGACGAGCACGAAAGGCAGGAAGATCAATGAAGTACGAGCGGAGCGTGCGGGTGAACGCCGGTTTTGCCGACACCGTGGAGGCGGTGCGCGGGGCACTGGCCGAGCAGGGGTTCGGGGTGCTCACCGAGATCGACGTCACCGCCACCCTCAAGGCCAAGCTGGACCACGACATGGAGCCTTACCTGATCCTCGGCGCCTGCAACCCGCCACTGGCGCACCAGGCTCTGGAGGTGGACCGCACCATCGGCCTGCTGCTTCCCTGCAACGTCGTGGTCCGCGCCGACGGCGAGGGCACCGTGGTGCAGGCGCTCGACCCGGCCACGATGGTCGAGTTGACCGGCCTGCCCGATCTGGCCCCGGTCGCCGCCGACGCCACCCGCCGCCTCGACGCCGCCCTGTCCGCTCTCGGCGCCACCGTCTGACCCGTGTCATCCCCGCCGAAGATCCGGTGGGCACAGTGCGAAGAGCGCATCGTGGGACTTGTTCGTTTTCTCGGCAGCCCTGCCGGACGCGCGGTGCGCGTCGCCCTTGGCCTCGCCATGATCGTTGTAGGTGTGCTCGTAGGCGGTGGCTGGTGGGCCCTCGCTGCGGTCGGCCTGGTGCCACTGGCCGCCGGTGCGTTCGACTTTCTGCCTGATCGGCCCGCTGCTGCGCCTGCCCCTGAAGGGCAGGCAGTTGCGAGCACGACTGGCCCATCGCGGCTGATCGTCGGCCGAGCCAACACCGCGACCCGGCACACAGTGCGGCCTTGCCGTCCTGGCGGCGTGACGACGCGGTCGCCGGCTGAGTGGCCGAGAAGCAGGGGCGACGAGATCGTGTACGGACTGGGCCAGGGGGCGCGTCCGCCCGAACGGGTAGCGGGTCCACGGCCCAGTCCGTACACGATCTCGGCACCGAGGCGGATGTGGCCGGCGATGAGACACCCAGGTGGGCAGATCAGGCGCGCCGGTACGGTCGATGGCCATCGGGTGGTCTGCTCACACCGGCGCAGCAACCGAAAAACGAGGTGAAGCGATGGTGTCGGCAGGAACTCGCGACAAGAGTGCGGCAGCTTTGCTGGTGGGCCTGCAGCTCGTACTCCTGGTCGCCTTTGTCGTTGCGCCGAGGGATGACTGGACTGCTCCTGACAGGCTGCGTTGGGCAGGGTGGGCGGCAGTGGTCGGCGGGGTTGTGTTGATGGTGGTGACGGCCGTGGTTTTGGGCCGCGGCCTGACTGCCTCGCCGCTGCCGAACAGCCGCGCGGAGTTGCGAACGGGCGGGCCCTACCGGTTCTCTCGTCATCCGATGTACACGGGCTTGCTCGCAGCTGCGCTGGGGTGGACGCTGGTGGCCCCAGGCATTGTTCGGACCATCGTGTTCGTCGCACTGGTCGTCGTGATCGTGGTGAAGACGCGCTGGGAAGAGTCGCACTTGAGGCAACGGTTTCCCGGCTACGCGTCCTATGCCGGACGAACTGGGCGGTTCCTGCCGTGTCCCTGTGCTTTCACGCGAGCACCACGTCCACCGCGGACGCCAAGCGGTGACGTGGGGCAATAGGCGTGCGGGCCGTGTTCACAACACCAGGTTGGCCGTGTTCAGCGTAGTCACACTGACCGCCCGATACCCCTAGGGGTATAGTCACCTGTAGATGCAACTTCGACGGAGGGCGTTTCAACATGTGTCGCCGGGTGACGTGTAGCACGTGCGGTAAAGCCACCTACGCCGGATGTGGCCAACATGTCGAGCAGGTGCTTGGTGGGCTACCGACCGCTCAACGCTGCCAATGCCCGTCGCCGGGTCGGGGTCCGTCGCTGCTTAAGCGGTTGAGCGCGTTGCTGAGGCGCTGAGTTGGACCGGCCGCAGGTTTTCTGGCGGAGGCAATTTTGCTGGATCGGCCTCGAAGCCAGGTTCGTGGCGCTCCGCCGTGCCCTCGCCGTGGCTGCGGGCCGGTCGGATGGGTGATCGTGCATTGTGTAAGAGTCGAGTGATGCGTCGTGTCTTGTTCGGCCCTGACGGGCTGCTTCGCCTGCCAGTGCTGCTGGCGTTGATGATCGTGGCCGTTGTGACGGTCTTGGCGCTGGCGTCCTGGGGCAGTTGGGTGGCAATGGCAGCCATCGCGGTGATCCTCGCAGGCGGCCTGTTCGCTGCGATCAGCATCAGGTGATCGCAGCGAGGGTTGCCGACACGGCTGCTCGTGATACGGAATCGATTTGCCCGCAACCACGTCGAGTACCCCACTGCAGCGAGGACCAGCCAACCGCCACCGGCGAGCGTTTCCACGGCGATCATGACTAGTCCGAGAACGACGAGAAGCGCACGAGTTGCCTGGCTACCGAGAAACCGCGCTCACCACCCACTTGGCGACCACGCCAACCGCGCTTGACTGGGGCGTTCTGACCACTTTGCCGCCACGGCGATCCTCGATCCCTAGGGCGGTAAGCGACTGTCCGCCCGCGCACTGCGGCGTGTTCTCGCCATCGTGCTGCTTGCCGTCGCGGTCTTCATGCTCACCGAAGCGGCCAAACACATTCCGCTGATGTGAGGACGTCAGGCCAGCGACAGGAACAGTTTCTCCAGCCGCTTCCTCATCTCCTCGCCGTCAGGTGTCTGCCCTTCGGCGATGCACTTCTGCAATCCGGTCGCGATGATGGCGAATCCCGCCTTGTCCAACGCCCGCGACACGGCCGCCAACTGCGTCACCACCGCCTCGCAGTCGCGACCCTCCTCGATCATCCGGATCACGCCGGCGATCTGCCCCTGGGCCCGACGCAGCCGGTTCAACACCGACCGCAACTCCTCACCAGCCAACTCCAGATCCACGACCACCTCCTGGCTCGATATACCCCCTTGGGTATCGTACCCGGACGTCGGCTTCAGCCCACGCCACCTAGCAAGGCACTGCCATGATGGACGACACCACGAAGAGCCGCGTGAGCTGTCCGAAGACACAAGAGATGTGCAGCTACCCACCCTGTCGCAGAACCGTAGCGCCGCTCGCGTGCGAAGAACTCGGCACCGCGTGGAACGGATCGGTTTGAACGGCTCCCCTGGGTACTCGTGGCCGACGGGCCAGACGCGAACCCGAGGAATGGATTGAATGGCGGCACAAGCACCTGTGGTGCGGTACTCCGGACGCTGACGGCGGGCATGCTGCTCGGGCTTGGCGTCGTAGCGTTCGCAGACGAGGTCATCTTCCATCAAATCCTGCACTGGCATCATTTCTACGACAAGTCCACGACGGACATCGGCTTGGTCTCCGACGGCTTGTTCCACGCTTTCAGCTGGTTCGCTACGGTCGCCGCATTGCTGCTGATCGTGAGGCTCGTACGCGACCGCGCGTTCAACGGCTTGACCTTCACTGCCGGATGGCTTGTCGGGGCGGGCTTCTTCCAGCTCTACGACGGAATCGTGCAGCACAAGCTGCTCGGCCTGCACCAGATCCGATACGGCGTTGAGCTGCTGCCCTACGACGCGACGTGGAACGTCATCGGGTCTGCTGTACGAGTAGGTGACAGTTGTAGTCACGCAACCAGACCGGCTGACGTGGTCATGATTACTTCGTATTCGATGGGGGTCAACCGGCCGAGGGCGGCCGGGCGTCTGCGGCGGTGGTAGGTGCGTTCGATCCAGGTGACGATCGCGATCCGCAGCTCGTCTCGGGTAGACCAGGTGCGCCGGTCGAGAACGTTGTTCTGCAGCAATGCGAAGAAGCTTTCCATAGCGGCGTTGTCTCCGGCTGCGCCGACCCGGCCCATCGAGCCGGACAGGCCGTGACGCGTGAGCGCACGGACGAATTTCCTGGATCGAAATTGCGATCCGCGGTCGGTGTGGACCACGCAGCCGGCGACCTCACCACGGCGGGCGAGGGCGTTGGTGAGCGCGGTGACGGCGAGACGGGACTTCATCCGTGAGTCGATGGAGTAGCCCACGATCCGGTTGGAGCAGACGTCCTTGACCGCGCAGAGATACAGTTTCCCTTCTGTGGTGCGGTGTTCGGTGATATCGGCCAGCCACAGACGGTTGGGCGCGGTGGCGGTGAAGTCACGGCGGACCAGGTCGTCGTGCACCGGCGGGCCGGCCTTCTTGCCGTTGCGGCCGCGTTTCTTGCCGAACGCGCTCCACCAGCCCATCGACGAGCAGATCCGCCACGCGGTCCGATCCGACATCGACCAGCCGGCGTCACGGGCCTCGTCAGCCAGGAACCGGTAGCCGAACTCCGGATCATCGCGGTGCGCGTCGAACAACGCGTCCGCCCGATACGCCCGCTCGAGCTCGAGGGCGGTGACAGGCCGGGCACGCCACCGGTAGTACGGCTGTCGAGCGATGTTCAAGACCCGGCACGTCACCGCGACCGGGATCCCGTCCGCGGCCAGCTCCGTCACGAGCGGGTAGAGCCTTTTCCCGGCAGGTTCGCCTGCGACAGATACGCGGTCGCCCGGCGCAGGACCTCGTTCTCCTGCTCCAGCAGCTTGATCCGCTTGCGGGCTTCGCGCAGCTCGGCAGACTCGTTCTTGCTCACACCGGGCTGAACGCCTTCGTCGATCTCGGCTTGGCGTAGCCACTTGAACAACGTCATCGGGTGCACCCCGAAGTCCTTGGCGATCTGCTCAACCGTCACGCCGAGCTCACGATCACGAGCGACCCGCACGACATCGTCGCGGAACTCCTGGGGGTAGGGCTTGGGCACAGCGACATCCTCCCAGCTCACCATTACAGCAAGCCAACTCAGATGTCACCTAACGGTGCAGCAGACCCGCTACTGCTGGTGCAACCCGAGATGACAACTAGCTTGCTCATGTGACACATATGGCGACTCGTCACATTCGAGGAGCTGCCGATCCATGACGCGAGAACCTACCACCGCATTCGCACATATGTTCGCTAGGACGCG
Organism: Lentzea kristufekii; assembly: GCF_033949925.1. Taxonomy (NCBI): domain Bacteria; kingdom Bacillati; phylum Actinomycetota; class Actinomycetes; order Pseudonocardiales; family Pseudonocardiaceae; genus Lentzea; species Lentzea kristufekii. The sequence goes on along the minus strand of NZ_JAXAVV010000017.1, from coordinate 182,455 downwards.
TGCGGCGCTTGTCGCGCCGTTTACTCGGCAGCGGCTTGCTGTCGGAAGCGGCGAACCTGGCACTTGCATGGGCGATGTGGTCACCGTGTGGGTCAGTGACTCACGACGGCGAGTGGCCCGCCTGATCTGGCACGCAGCAGGCCGCACGCTTCTCTCGGACCGTCCACATCACTTACCGACTTACCTGGTAGGCCTGGTGATCACCCCGTGCGGTTCGCGAGGCTGACCAGTAGACGGTCAGCCTCGCGTCGCGCGAGCTGAGCCAGTGACCCGGCGTACTCGGGCGGCACTGCGAGCGCTTCCGCACAGAAGTACAGCTGGGCCAGTAGACCCGTCGTGCTCTCGAGGTCGGCTCGACGCTCCTGCTGGATCCGTGTCGCGAGTTGCGGCACGGCGAGCGAGTTGCTCCAGAGCATTGCGGCGTCTAGTCCACGCGGTGCCAGGCCCCAGTCTTCCCAGTCGAGTAGCCAACATTCGGGTGCGGTGAGGTTGGCCCAGCTCATGTCTGCGTGAGCGGCAGCCCATTCGGTCACCGTCGTGTCGATCACGTCTCCGAACATCTTGACGACCGCGTCGGTGAGGCGGGCTTGCGTCATTGGGACGCAGTGCAACGTGGCGATCCGATCCGTCTCGGACGTGGATAGCGCGTCCAAAGAGGCGTTCAGCGTTGACCACCACTCGTTCGAGAGATCCGGTGCGGCGGCAAGGGTGCCACCTGGCTTGATGGGTTGCGCCGTAACCAGATCGAGCTCGTCCGCACGCCACATCCAGCCGTGCGCAGGATCGTCCCAACCGCAGCTTGCATGCCAGGCGGGCTTCGCGATGCCAGTGAGCGACTCGGCGGCCTGCAGTCCATCGAAGCCTTGCCCGTGCACCCTCTCCGTGGTCCGGATTTCGATCCGGACCCACGTTGCTCGGTCGGTGGTCGTGCCGACCGAACGCCGCTTACGTACCAAGGCACCGCGGCCGCGGCGCACGCCCAGATCGTGCTCAACCCGATCCAGAACATCCGCCGGTACCTGTACCCGCAGGTCGGGAGGCAATGACAATGACTCAGGCATCAGCATCCATTGGGTTCTTGTAGCGTCAATGCGCCATGGCGTGCTCGGTTTTAGGCACTCATCCGAGACGAATCTGAACGGTGCGGCTAGAACTCCGGGTACGGCCCAATCGGAGTGGGTGATTCCGGCCTGGTGCGGCGGTCATGCGATCACCGGTGAGCGTTCTCGAACTCGTCGATGATGCTAGCCGGGATCCGGCCTCGATCGGCCAGCTCGTGACCGTTCCTGCGTGCCCATTCGCGGATTGCCTTGGTCTGCTCCTTGCTCCGCGCCTCACCGACGATCGTCCGGGTAGTGGCACCACGCTTGGCGCGACCACCGGTCCTGCGAGCCTTGGCCACGAAGTCACCCAGGCCATCGCGCAGCCGGCCCGCGTTTCCTGCGCTGAGGTCGATCTCGTATGTCACGCCATCGAGCCCGAACTGCACAGTCTCGATGTCATCGGTCGTAGCGCCGTCCAGGTCGTCGATGAGCTGGACGAGAACCTTCTGTGCCATTCGGATTACTCCTGCAAGGATTGGTTGTGAATTGATTGGGCTCCTACAATTTAGCAGCCCGGCGCGCACCCGCTTGCGAACGCGTTGCATTGGGCGTGTATTTGCGCGGAAACCTCCGTGAGGAACATTCCTCCTGCAGTGTCGCGGCTGATGCTTCCTAGAAGCGCCAATGCCTTCGCTGGTTCCGCAGGTTCGATCTGGTCGCCACGAGCACTGTGTCCGAACAGAGCCTTGTACACGGACAGTCTCGCGGGAAGTCACAAGCGGAAGTCACCAAGCTGGCGTCATACGCGCGTTCGATCGACTGGGCATCTGGTTCCTGGTTGCGGTGCGAGCTGGCCGCAGTCAGGCGGATCCCGTCCCCTTCCTTCTCCGATAGGGGATAGCGAGTGCTGCGCAGACGCTACATCGACTGCGCGTGGGCGGGTCACGCCTCTTCGTGCTCGCTCATGTGCAGGTAGTTGGCGATGAGTTCTACCCCCGGCAGAACGTCATCTGCGGCAACGCGCAGAGGCTCACTTTGCGGCCACGTAAGCAGAATGAAGAGCCAGCCACGGTTCTGTGGCCACCTGGCAACGGCGTTGAGAGATCGCAGGTGGTACAGCACCCGAGATGGATTGACTCGGCCGAGTTCCAGCTTGAAGGGCCCGAGGGCCGCGAGTTCGGCTTCCTCGGGGTTGCCGGTCAGGTTCCCGGGGTCTCGCACTTCCACGCGCCGTGAACTGTCGAACCGTAGGTGCGCACTGCCGTCTGCGCGAACGCGGGGCCTGGAATCGTCGCCAAGCAGGCGGTAGAGAGCCAGTTCAACCTCCTCGTCCGGACGCGCGTCGCTGAGGTCAAACTGTGCAACCCGAAGCTCTCCACGGTTGATATGTCCGCGCAGCTGAGCCAGCGCCCAGTCCTGGCCCGGTGTCCAGGCATAGGGCTGCCCAAGGATGTCGAGCAAGATTCGGTCGGCGCCGACAGCGTGTTCTCGCCAGTGCCGAGCTGCGTCGAGGTGCTCGGCACTGGCCGGTACGGATGCCCACTGCCGGGCCTTCGCGTCAGCGTCTTGTTCGTCGTACCCAGCGTGAATCGCGGCCGACACCAGCAGGCTGCAACTTCCGCCACCTGTTAGCTCGAACGGAGGCCGCAGCTTCTCGCGTTGTGTACTCCAACGGGTATAGATCAGCGACATGCCGAGGATCGCAGCCGGTGGCCGAGTTCGGTACAACGCGAATCCAAGGTGCTCGTTGCCGTAGCCCTCAAGGATGTTGCAGCTCTGACAGAGGAATCCGCGGGTAAGCCCGGTGGCGTGGTCGTGGTCCTCGACCAGCCGCCTAGGGCGGTCCCCACACATCGCGCAGCGCCCATGGTGCCAGTTTCGGAGGACTTGCCACTCAGTCGCCGGCTGGTGTCCTATCGCCTCGGGAGTCCACGACCAGCATGCTGGTCGTGGCGGCTGAACCGAGGGCTCCCCCGATGCTATTGGTGGCGGCTCGATCACGAACGACTTGTACCGTACGGCACCGACAATTTCGGCCAGCGCACTCAACCTTACAGCGAAGTGGCCCTTCACAGTGCCGGCGTCCAACGCTCGTTGGACGTCTCATCGTGCCAGGTAGTAGGCCGTCCAGACGCCGTTGAACGGCGTCGGCTCGAGTTGAACGTCAATGTGGTCGTTCAGGCTTAACGGGTGCTGTCCGCCACTCCCGAGATCCGGATCGTTGAACTCGGCGCGGATCAGCGAGCCACAGTCCAATCTCAGGGTGACCTCTTCGTCGCCGAGCTCTGTTACCAACGCGCCAACGCGTCCAATATCGAGCGGCTCAACACACTTGCCGCAGCAGCAGCGCTGACTCGCTACCTTGTCGATGTTCGTCGCCTGGTGCAACGCGACGCTGAACGGAACACCGTTGAAGTATTCCCTGCCCGCCTTGGTGTTCTGGCCGATCCTGCCGAGCACTGCGACCAAGCGGCGTTCAAGGATTGCCACGTCGTCGTGCAACGGCGAGCTCCAGCGGTTGACGACCGAGATGTCGTAGCGAGCGGCTTCATTCTCGTGCTCGGCTTGGCGGGCCGCGACGTCGGTTGTCTTGCCGGCTTTGATGACCCCATTGCTGAACTGGAGCAGGTAGAGGTAGCCGCGGGCGCCGAGGTCGGGTCTCGGCCGTCGCTTCCGCTGTCGGGGAGGTTTTGGCACGGTGGAACAGTATCGATCTGACTTTGGGCCACGATCAGGGCGCACAACGACCGCGCCTTGCCAGGCGCGGGCCGCTCGCGGTAAGCCGGGTGGCCAGGGCCAGCCCTTGCGCTGTTGTGCAGGTTCCGAAGAGTCCGCCCTCGCAGACTATCCCTTTTGGACTTGAAGATGCGTACATGCGAGGGGCGCGTCAGTTGTACCGGTGCATGTCGTCGATCCAGCCTTCGGTGATGTCGCGGAACAGGCTCTTGGCGGTGATCAGGTCGTTGGGGCCCAGGTTGTGAGGCTGAGTGGTGCCAAGGGGTGACGGGTGAGCGGTGCGCTTCCGGCGCAGCGTCAAGCAGGTGGGGAACCAGCTGAACAATTGCTGGAGTTGCTGGCGTATCAAGAGGGCTCCGACATCGAGCCGGCTGCTTCCGTTGTCGCGCAGGGCCTGTACGTGCTCGGGCTTGAGTCCTGTGTTGGCGCCGGCGTCTGTGGCGGAGATCAGCACGAAGTCGACCATCTGATCGGCCAAGTTGATCACGGCTGCGATGAATTCGCCTGGGTCGTCTTGGTTGTCGGCGCGTGCGCGCGCCCTGTCAACCCAGTGGATGAAGCGTTGATGGTGTGAGGCGTCGGGAATCAGGATCAGCGGATCGATTCGAGCGTCACCCTTAGGCATGTTGACCAGGTCCGTGAGCGCGGTGAGTGCTTCCCCGATGGTGCCGGAGTGGATGCGGTGCTTCGCGGCTTCCAGAAGTTGGCGGATGTCTTGGCGTGTTTCGTTGTTCAGCAGTTCGAGGATGTGATCGAGGTCGTCTGGGTGTCCCTGTGTCTCGGCAAGCACGGTTGCGGCAGCGGTCCGAAGGTTGTTGTTGATGGCACGGCCCAGGAGCAGAGCGGCGGCGCGGGCAGCGCCGGGGTCGACCTCGGCTGCCAGCAACAGGTGCGCTACCCGCTGTGGGGTTTCCAAGTCGGTGTTCTGGGCCAGGTCGCTCAGTCGGGCGGCCAGGTCGGTGCGGAGCGCGGAGAGCGAGGGAAGAGTTCCTCCTCGCTGGTTGTCGGCCTCCAGGACAGTGCGGACCCGGTGGGGGTCGCAGTCGTGGTCGTCGGGGCTGAGGTCGAGAGAACGTACCCAGGCGGATGCCGCGTCGACCACCTGGGTGGCGGGGAGGTCCAGGAGGCGGGTGACGGCGTCTGTTGTGGCTTGGTCTCCCAGGTCGTGACGTAGTCCCGCGTGTAGCCCGAGGGTCAACAGCTTCGCGAGTACCTCTGGCGGTGCTGCGCTGGCTTCAGGGCCGGTCAGCGACTGAACGGCGAGCTCCAGTTCGTGAGCCAGGATCGGCAACCGATCGTGCAGTGTCTGGCAGAGTTCGACGTAGGCGTCGGTTCCGATCGTGGCCCAGTTGGTTCGGGCGAGCAGGCTGAGGATCTCGGAATCGGTGAGGTCGGAATGTGTTGCGTCGAGCAGAGTCAGCGCTGCCGCGGCTGTGTCGGCCCACTCGACAAGCTGAGTGGCGAAGCCGTTTCTGGCAAGGGCTGCCATCGCCACGGGTGAAGCCATGATGCCGGGCCGCAGGACGTCAGGAAGTCGGGTGTCGTGCGGCAGTTGCGCGCCAAGCCCAGCGTAGAAGTCGTCGCCTAGCTCGCTGGCGGTGGCTGCGACCTCCTCGGCCCATGCTTCGTTCGGCTTTCGTTGCAGCAGTGCCGCAGCGACCGCTCCTAGGCGTGCGGTAGCCGCGGCGTTGGCAGTGTGTTCTCGGGCCTCTGCGATTAGGTCTCCGCTGTCAAGCAGTTCCGCTAGCCACTGAGAGGTTTGGTCGTCAGACGATGCCAGGGTCAACGTCCACAACGCCTCCAGCGCAGGGCCGCGGCGCGCCGCTCGGTGCTGACGTGCGAAGTGGATGTTCTGTGCGACGTTGTTCCAAATCGGCTTGGACCACTCTGATGGAAAAGCACTGAAGGTGTAGGAGCCGAGTTCCGGAAGATCGGCCGCCGGCAGATTCTGTGCGTGGGAGAGCAGTAGCCGCGTCGTTGCCTCGCCTACGGGATGGGCGAGCACGGCCTGCAGCCGTGCTGCGCCGAGGTTCTGCACGAGGCCGAACTGCATGATCTTCTGCTTGTTCGCTGGCAGGCTCCAGTCGGTCGCGAGGAACTCCGCGAGAGCGGTGTCAGGCAGGCGCGCTGCCACCGTTGCGACCGTCTTGAAGTCGGCCTCTTCGACAGGTCGATTGGTGATGTGCGCCAGTGCCGACAGCAACTCCGTGAGCTCCTCCTCAGAGTAGGGCGGGTGTAGTCGGCTCAGCTCGATCGCACGCTTGTGCTCCGTGACCTTCGCTATCAGTCCTCGCACGAGGACACGGCCTTCAGGGTCGGTGCTGGCCCCCAACAGGTCGCACGCGGCGGTCCTCACGCGTGCTGAGGGTGCTTGGGGTTCCGACAGCGTGGCTCGCGCGATATTCAATCCTAGGGGCGTTCCGCCAATTGCTGTGAGAAGGCGGGCGGCTGCGTCCTCTGCGAGGGTGGTCTGCCGCTGAGGGAGACCAGAGGGGGCGCTGCAGATGAACTCCGTGACCTGCTGATGGAGTTCGTCGGGGACGGCGATGCCGCCGGGTAGTTTCGCGGGCCTCCACCGCTGTTCCGACTGCCGCACCAGGGCCCAGAGCCACGTGAAGGCGACTTCGTCGCGAGAGGCTGCGGCCAGCGCAGCGACAGCGGGATCCGGATTCTGGCTCGATCGCGCGAGCGCTGCCAAGGCGACGAACTCTCCGGCCGCTGCGAGCGAGGACTCGGCCAGTCCGCTGAGGTCGCCGGGCCGCAGGCTGTCAGTCATCGCGCAAGCGTAACGATCGAGTCCGACGCATTTTGACTGATCAGCCCAAGGCCCAGAACGTGCTGCGGCGTCGGCTCGTTGGCTGTGTCGGGCTGCTCGCCTACCTCGGTGCATCAAATGACGTGCGGTGGCCGGAAGTCGTCTGCTACCGTCGGAACCGGAGCAGGAAGTTCTCGGTGCAAGTCCGAGCACGACGAAGTCGGTGTAGCTTAACGAGCAAAGCCCCTTTTTTCCTGCTAAGAGGCCAGGTCCCTTGGGGCCTGGCCTCTTGCTATGCCATGTCGACTCCGCGCGCAGCGGCTGCCGCCTTGAGGTCCGCCTCGGCCACGGTCACCGCCCGGTAGTGGTGGCGGCAAAACCCGAGGATCGCCTTGCGGCGCTTGGTCGGGTTGAGGCCGGCTGGCGTGTGCTGCAGGTGGTCCTCGACGATCACGTCCGCCCATGCCGCGGACGAGACAGCGGGGATCAACATCCAGTTCGCTTCGCGGGCAAGAGCCTTCGTCGTGGCTAGAGCCTCCACGAGCTCGCCGAGCAGGAAAGTGACGCTGTCACCGAGTTGGAGTCCCCGCGGCGACCGGCCAGTGTGCTTGCACCACGCGGCCTCCCCAGCGGGGGTCAGCTCGTTGATCTTGTCGATCAGGCGCTGGTCGACGACGCCGCTGCGGTGGATGATCGCGTTGCGCATCTCCCGGAGCACGTGGAACCGGCTCATCCGGTCAGCGTCGAAGGTGCCGCCAGCCTGCGTTGCGAGCTTGTCGTGCATCTTCCAGGCGCTGGCTGAACCCGCACCGAGCAGCTCAAGGCAGTCCAGGATGAAACCCTCATGGATGGCCAGCGCTTGAGGCACAGCCATCGCCCCCAAGTGTTCCTCGGCTCCTTGCAGGATGGCTTGGGCGGCGTCAGGGCGCAGATCGAACCGTCCGACGTGAGGGATCGTAGGGAAGATCTCCGACAGCGGCCGCGGCGATTCACGGGTGAGCTCAAGGAACTGCGCCGACACCTGGGCACCCACCAGGAGCGCCATCATCGCGTTGTTGGCACCTTCTCGGGAGGCTTCGTGGTGCCGAAATGCGGGAAACTGGACCAGCGCGGCGCGAGACACCGGCAGATCGTAGACCTGACCCCAGCTGCGGCCTGCCGGAGAAGTACGGCGAACACGTGCACCGCAAGCTTCGCCGGCTGGGCCAGCAGTTCGTCAACCGCATCGGCCAGTCCGCGGCCTGACGTCGTCCGTCTCCTGATCTCTCAGGTTGGGTTGAATGTGGCTGGTCACTAAGAGACGTCGTCCATTCGGGTCCTCTGCCTGGACAGATACACGGATCGATCAGCAGTCTTGGCCCCGAAGCTGGTCCGATCGAGTGACGGTTCACTCCATCGACTGATCTCGATCAGCAGCACCGCAGGACTGGGCAGAATCCGCAGCGTGAGCCGAACGCTTGATCCCAAGTTGTCCACAGGTCGTGAGTTATCCACAGACGGCTGTGTGCAGCCCCCATGAGAGAACCGCGAACTACCAAGGTGAAGGCACAGTAGGGAGGTGACCATGTGGTCCAACATCGGCGCGACGGGAGCGCTCGCGCTGTTCGGCGTGGTCGCCGCACGCGTGGTGATCATGATCGTGGCGTTGCGCGGAACGAAGCCCGAACAGCGAGCCGAGATTATCCGCGCGCTCAACAAGGAACCGGGTCCCGCGCGGCCCCGTCGTCGGGAGCGCTGGCCCGCTCGGCGGAGGGCAAGCGCAACCAAGCCCGAAGACGTGGAAGGTTAAGCGTCCGAAGCGGTTGCCACCGCGGGTTTGGACTGCTGCGGGGGGCGACTACGGAGCCGGATCCAGCAGCCGTGCAACAGCCGACTCATGTGGAGAGTTGATGTTCTTGTAGTGCTGGAGGGCCTGGCTCCATGCTTTTCTGGCCGAATCGTGTTCCCCCGAGGCCTGATAGACATGACCGAGTCCGTGTAGCGCGTCGGCGATCAGCGCGGTGTTGTTTGCCTTGCGGGCGAGCTCGAGCGCGTTGTTTGCGTAGTGACTCGCTTCAGTGAAGCGTGTGATCGCGGCGTAAGCGTTCGCGAGGGTTAGCTGGGTCTTGATGATGTAGAGGACGTCGTTCGCGGGTTGGTGGATCATCAGGGCTGTGTTGGCGGAGTCGATGGCGCGGAGCGGGTCGCCGGTGGCGAGCCGGAGATCTGCCAATGCTGTGAGCGTGATGGCTTTGCCGTACTCGCAGTCGATGGGTGCCCAGGTTGTGAGCGCGAGTTGGTGGTGGTGCTCGGCCTGGTCGTACCGTTGTGTGGCGCTGTAGGTGAGCGCCATCGAGTGGTGGGTGAATCCGAGCCCGTAGAGGTCCGCCGCGGACTGCCGGGCTCGCAGTGCCTGGTGGAAAAGGTCGAGGGCGTGGTCGTGTTCGCCAGCGTTGCGGTGGTAGACGGCGAGGTTGTGCAAGCAGGTCGCCTCGGTGGGATGATCTTTGATCGTCCTGGCCAGTGTGAGCGCTTGGGAGAACAGTGCGCCTGCTTCGGTGATGTCGCCGATGTGCAGGTGTGCCAGTGCCAGGTCGTTGAGGCTTGCGGCTTCTCCTCGTTGTTCTCCTGCGATGCGGGCTGAGGCGAGAGCGAGCGAGGCGACGGTTTTGCTGTCGCCGTAGCGGGCGTGTCGCCCCAGTTGATCACGGGTCGCTGCCGCCAGCCGCCAAGTAAGTCCGTGCCGGCCGGCGTCATGAGCTTGATGGACCGCTTCAACGAGGTTGGCGCACTCGCTGGCGAACCACGCGATCGCGGAGGTGGCGGATCGGAAGCTGAGCGGATGAACCGCCGCGGCTGGAGCGGACAGCGGTAGCGGATCTTTGTGTGGTGCGATTGTCATGTCGGCGTTGTTGGCGGTGTGCAGGTACCAGTCCAGGAGCCGATCGAGCGCGTCGTCGTACTCGTCGTGTTGGCGCAGGAGGCCAGCGGCGTAGGCGCGGAGCAGGTCGTGTGCGCGGTATCGGTGAAGCTCGGTGGGCTCGACCAGGTGAGTTGCCGCGAGGTGTTCCAGTGTTCGCTGGGCGTCCAGGTAGGTGAACGCGCTGGCGGCCGCGGCGGCGCCGGTGTCGAAGTCTGGTCCACTGTGGACGCCGATGTGCCGGAACGCGAGTTGTACGTCCGGGGGGAGCTGGTTGTAGGACCACGAGAACAGTGCGTTGAGGCTGGGGGAGTCGCCGTCTCCGCCGCTCCAATCAGCCAGCCGGTCACGCAGCGAACCGACGAGCTCGTGCAGCGGTGTCGCGTGGTACTCGTTGAGTCTGCTGGCCGCGATGCGCACCGCGAGCGGGAAGCCACCGAGCAGCGTGAGCGCGTCGTCGAGTTGGGCGGTGCTGTCACTGCGTTTGGGGGTCAGCCGGGCCAGCAGGGATTGCGCGTCGCCAAGCGGTAGCGGTCGGACGTCGACGTCGTGGGCGCCGGTCTGCTGGACGAGTCTGTGCAGCCGGCTGCGGCAGGTGATGATCACCATGCAGCTGGCACTGGACGGAAGAAGAGGAAGGACTTGTTCTGAGTCGGCGGCGTTGTCGAGCACGATGAGCAGGCGCCTGTCAGCGGTCATCGTGCGTAGTTGCGCGGTTCGTTCCGCGGAGGTGGCCGGGAGATGGTCGGCGGGGCAGCCTAAGGCGACGAGTAGATTGCCCAGCACCTCGGCGGGGTCCGCGGGGCGGGTGGGACCGTGGCCGTGGAGGTTGAAGAAGACCTGGCCGTCGGGGAAGCGGTGGGCCGCGCGGTGCGCCCAGCGAGTAGCGAGCGCGGTCTTGCCGATCCCAGGCGGTCCGTGCAGCACGGCGATCGGTATGCAGTCGTCGAGGCTTGTGTCTGCGGGAGCGAGTACGTCGAGGGCACACAGCTGCTCCGCGCGGCCGATGAAATCACGCAGATCCGGCGGAAGCTGGCGAGGCGGCCGCGCAGCCGTCACCTGCCCTGCGATGAGGGGCGCGCTGGCGACGACACCGTCTGCGTCGACCGGCTCTGCGGGGCGGGGCTTCGGTGTTTTCGTGAGGTTGATGATGTGCTCGTAGTGCTCGTTGAGATCGATGCCCGGCGGAACGCCGAACTCCTCGATCGTGCGCCGATAGACGGTGCGGTAGTAGTCGGTGATCTCTCGGTACGTGCCGAAGGCGGCGAGTACGTCGAGCTTGAGCCGCACGAGCCGTTCATTGAGTTCGTCCTCCTCCAGCAGCTCCTCGATGTGCTTGAGGGCGAGCTCATAGCGGTGCAGGCGCATCTCGTTGCCGATGCGGTCACAGCGCACGGTGAGGCGGTCGGCGTTCATGGCCTGCCGGCGCCGGTCGGCCCACAGCGTGCTGAGGCCCGTGAACGGCGTGTGCTGCCACTGGCGCAACGCGTCGTCGAACAGTGCGGCCGCCATTTCGAATCGGCCGCGGTCGACCTCGGCGCGTGCCTGCGCGTGCAGGTCGAGAAAGCGGTGGTAGTCCACCAGGATCGGGTCGATCTCCAGCAGATACGACTCGGTCCTGAAGACGATCTTGGCGGGAATGTCGTCGGCCCTGAACTTCCCGCGGATCCTGCTGACGTAGCTCTGCAAGCTCTTGTGCGCCTTGTCCGGCGCGGCGGGGACGTCCCACACGGCGTCGATCAGCGTCGTCACGCTGACGGGCTTGTTCGCCATGAACGCGAGCACCGCGAGCACGTAGCGCTCCTTGCTGGAGGTGAACACGACAGGTTCACCGTCCAGTACGAGGCCGACCTCACCCAGCAGTGTGATCTGCATGCGAGACCCCCTCTCCATGCCCAGCTGTTCACCCTGACCGCCGCATGAACGCCCGATCCACAGTAGCCGCGACCAGGGATGATCACGCTAGGAAAAGTCGAAATTACTCCTAGTGGGCGGTTTGGGCGGTGTCCAACGAGCTGTCCAGCGCTCTGCAACCGCTCAGTCCAATCAGGCCAGCACTCTTCGATCCAGAGGGGACAACCAGGGGGTCAAGGGGGCGCAATGGGAGAAGCAGACTGGGTCAGGGTGCCGATAGGTGTCGGCGCGGAACGCTGGGTCACCCTGGCTGGGTTGCGCACGGTGCTCGTCGTCGTGCACACCCTGCCGAGCGGCCAGCGGCTGCTCGACGTAGTCGAACACATCGAAACCGATCAACGCATTCAGGTGGTCTTCACACCGGCGCCGGACGTGTTCGACTCCGGCGTCATCGACTGGCTGAGGTCACTGGGAGCCCTTGTCGTTCCGTGGCAGCAAGCTACCCGGCAACGCTTCGACCTCGCCATCACCGCGTCCTACGGCGGGCTCAGTGAGATCCACGCGCCGCGGATCGTGCTTCCGCACGGCGCCGGCTACGGCAAGCTCGCACCACAAGCGACTGGAAAGGGTTCGCGTGCCCGTCGCCAGGTGTACGGATTGGACGCTCAGCGCCTCACGCGAGACGGCCGCGTACTCGCCGATGTCCTTGTCCTGTCTACTAATGCGCACAAGTCGATCCTTCGAGCCCAGTGCCCGGAAGCTCTGAGCTCGGCCCTTGTCGCCGGGGATCCTTGCTACGACAAGCTTCTCGCGAGCATGCATCTGCGCAAGCTGTACCGCGAGGCGCTGTGCGTCGAGGACGACCAGCGACTCGTGCTCATCGCCTCTACGTGGGGAGCGCAGTCATTGTTCGCGCATAGCGCCGAACTGATGCCGCGACTGTTGCAGCAACTGGACAATCGCAAGTTTCGCATCGCAGCTTTGCTGCATCCTGGCGTGTGGTTCGGGCACGGCAAACGCCAAGTCCTGGCCTGGCTGTCGGAGTACCGGCGAGCCGGGCTGACAGTGCTGACACCCGAGGTCGATTGGCGTGCCGCCGTGATCGGCGCCGACATCGTGATCGGGGACCACGGCTCCATCCCGGTCTACGCGGCATGCGCTCGCGTGCCCGTTCTCACCGTCGACGGCCTGGACACGGACGTAGCGCCGTTGTCCGCCAACGCTCTGCTCGCGGACCGCGCTCCACGGCTGCGGCTCACAGACCCCATCGAGCCGCAGCTCCACTCTGCGGCCGATCACTTCGACGACGACGACTACGCCGCGATCACGGCAGCGGTGACCTCGAAACCAGATCAAGCGGTCCGCCTGCTCCGCGACGCGATCTACTGCCAGCTCGACCTCCCCGAGCCGGGACGGCATCGCCAGCTCGAACCTGTCGCGATGCCGCAGAGGCAAGTCTGAGGATCGCGGTTCGGCTCGTCACCCGACGGCCCACCTCCGTCCTCATCTTGCTGGCCGTCTTGCCGGCGTGACAACGCCGTCACGCCACCACATTCGCCTTCATCCATCTCGTGCGCACGGTCACCACGGCCAGTGCGGTACGCACCGTCGACACCACAGGAGTTGATGCCATGCCCCGCATCGCCGTCGCAGGCATCGTGAACGTCCGCCTCGCCGTCCCCGTGGACGAGTTTCCGATTCCGCTCACATCGAGCCGCCGCCTTCCCGGACAGATCGCGTTGCGCTTGTCCGGTGTCGGCTGGACCATCGCCAACACATTGCAGGCCTTGGGAAGCGACGTTCTGTTCGCCACCTACATCGGCCGCGACCCCGCGGGGCAGCTAGCCGAAGCAGGACTACGCAGCGCAGGACTTCTCGGGCCTGCCACCCAGGTGTGCGACGCTCAACCGCGCGCCGTCGTGCACTACGACCGCGCCGGTACGCGCAGCGGAGCCACCGACCTACGCGACGCCGTGAACCGCCGCTACCCAGCTGAGGTCTTTATCCACGCGCTGGATGCGGCCGGGGGCGCCGACCTCGCGATACTGTCTAACATCAACTTCACCCGGTCGCTGATCAGCGCCGCGGCCGATCGAGCGATACCGATCATCACCGATCTGCACGTCATCGACACCGTCCAGTCCCGGCACAACGAGGAGTGGATGCGAGCCGCGCACGTGCTCTCGTGCTCACACGAGAAACTACCGTGTCCGCCTAGCGACTGGATCCGGCGACTGTGGTCGCTCTACCGCACGCCGGTCGTCATCGTCGGCATGGGCGCCGCAGGAGCACTTGTCGGGCTCCGCTACCACCGTGCTGTGTGGCACGTGCCTGCTACCACGCCCCGGCTGGTCCGCTATACCAGCGGTGCTGGTGACACGCTGCTCGCCACGTTCGCCCACCACTACGCGCTCAGTGGCAATCCGGTAGACGCCCTGCGTCACGGATGCCTCGCCGCGGGCTGGAAGGTTGGAGCCGGGCCCGACGAAGATGTCCGCGACGCCGGAACCATGCTTCCCCGCCTTGTTCGCAGCCATGGGTTGCCGACCGTGCACAGGGTCTAGAAGCGTTGTTCTGTATGAAGATCAGCCGTCCATACTCTCGATCTTGTCTGTGATGCGGTCCGCCTGCACGGACCCCAAGGTGCGCAAGAGAGTGGCTGCCGTCGTCAGATGCTGACGCGCCCCCAGGACGTCGTCGCGAGCCAGATCCAGGTCGGCCAGCGCGTCGTGGACCAGCGCCTGTTCAAACCGCGAGCCGAGCCTCGCCAGCACGGCGAGCGCCGCTGCCAGAAGCGGCGCCGCGACCTCAAGATCGCCGAGGGCGGCACGTGCCTGGCCAAGCTGTGCGCGCGCCCGCGCCAGGTTGTACTCGTCGGGCGGATCAAGATCGCTCAGCAACTCGACCGATGACTCCAGAAACGGCACCGCCTCAGCAGGTTTGCGCAACGCCAGCAGCACCGAGCCCAAGGTGATCTCAGTCGTGGCGCGGCTGCGAATCCTCCCCAGCCCACGATAGGAGTCCACGATTTCCCGCAGCCGGCTCTCCGCCTCGGCATACTGGCCCTGATCGACCAGAAGCAGCGTCAACGCCTTGCGGGCGCTCGTGGTCCCGCGTGAGTCCTGATCGGCTTCGGCAAGCCGCAACGCCTCCCGCGCGTACCTGTCTGCCTGCGCGTAGTCACCAAGCTCGCTGTAGGACCGGGCGAGCCGTTTGAGCATGCTCCGCTCAGCATGCCCCTCACCCCACGCCCGTGCCGCGGCCAAGCCCTCGCGCTCCACCTCTTGAGCGAGCTGGAAATCCTTGCGGACGCGCAGGAACGGCCGCGTCACATCCGCGAGATGCCAGGCCAGCTCGGGGCGCCCTGCGCTGCTCGCCGACTTCATCGAGGCCACGATGTTGCCCTGTTCCACATCGAGCCACGCCCAACTTCCGTCTACCGACTCCAACTCCCTGGGCAGTGCGAACGCGGGCGCCGTCGTGGTGAACGTGTACTTCTTGCGACGCCGCGACCCTGTCGCGGTCAACACCGCCGCTCGGGCCGCTCGCAGGTACCACTCGCAAATCCGTGTTCGCACCGTCGAACCGGAATCGGCCTCGCCCGCTGCCTCGGCCTGTTCGTGAGCGTGCTGCCGAACAAGATCATGAAACTGATAGCGGTCTTCGCTCGTTTCCTGCAGCAGGTTCGCATCCACCAGGACATCGATTAGCCGCGTCACCACGGGGAGCGGAGTGTCGGTCAGGACCGCCGCCGCGTGAGAGCTGAAGGCGTCCCCAGGGTGCAGGCTGGCCAGCCGGTACAACCGAGCCGGCTCGGCGGGCAGGTCGTGGTAGGACGAGTCGAAAACCGCGCGCACCGAGAGCTCCTCACCTCGCGAAAGCGCGGTCAGCGTCGAGCCCCGCCGTGACAGGTCGCGTACCGCCCCCTGGATCGACCGCACCGGTCGCGACGACAGCTGCGCAGCCGCGACGCACACCGCGATCGGCAGACCACCGCACAAACTCACCAACCGCCGAGCCTGATCAGGCTCACGTTCAACGCGAGGTCCCCCGATCGACCGACGCAGCAACTCAAGTCCTGACCGCAAATCCAGCGGCACCACCTCGATAGTCCGCGCACCACATTGCGCCAGGCCCGCCAATCGTTTCCTGCTGGTCACCAGCACCACACTCGCAGCCGAACCGGGGATCAACCCACGCACCTGCGCCGCAGAGTGGGCATTGTCGAGAACCACCAACACCGCCCGCTGAGCTGTCCACGAACGCCACAACGCCGCGCGCTCCGACTCATCGGTCGGGATCTGATGCGGCGGGAAGCCCGCCGACCGCAGGAACGCGCCGAGCGTGCGTGACACCGACGCCGGTTCCACCACGACGACACTCGCCAGATCGGCGAACAGCTGTCCACCTGTGAACCGATCGCGATGCGCCGCGGCCCACCGCAACGTCAACGCCGTCTTGCCGACACCGGCAGAACCCGTCACCACGACAACCTCAGGCGCCCACCGCGCTGCAACCGGATCCAGTATCGAATCCAGCGCCGTCAACTCGGCTTCCCTGTTGGTGAAGTGGGTAGGTGGCGGCGGAAGCTGCTGCGGCACAGGAGGTTCAAAGCCAGGGCCAGCGTCGAGATTGATGTCTCCATGGATGATGCCGGCCTGGACGACGCCCCCGCTGACAGATGATCCCGCCAGCTCGTTGCCTACCTTGACCTTTGGTGATCGCCCGGACTGGTCACCCGACTCGACATCCGCCATTTGCGTCTTCACCGCCCCGCACAGCGCTCTGCGGTACGACCGTACGGTATTCCTGCTCGTCGAAGCACTCATTTGGATACGTCTCACCCGGCTGACCTATCAGCCTCAGGCATCGTGAGCTGGTGTTAGTCCACGGAGCCACAGCCAGTAGGTGCTACTCGCGGATCCGCGCGAGCATCCAGGTGCGATCCGGGCCCACCGTTCGGCCAGCCGTGCGCCGTGAAGCAGCGCATCGCCCAGCTAGCGGCTGAGCCGGGCTTGTTGGTGGGCTGAAGGCGCATCAGTTGCGCGCTTGCAGACAGTCGGACACTGCGCGGAGACCAGGGGCTCTCGCCGCTCACGAAGGCTCTCGACGGCACCGCCTATCTCCGCGGCCGGAGAGCCCGAAAGTGACAAGTAGTGCTCATCAGAGCCGCGACTCGGACCCGTGGTCGTACGCGGCAGCCAAGTTGATCACGGTCTCGGCGGCCAGAGTCACGGCCAGCGCGTTCGGATCGTCGTCGAGCAGTCCAGGTTCGCCATACCTGCTCAGGTCTCGATCGCCGATGACTTCCTTGGTCTTGTGCAAGGTCATGCGGTCTGTGGTCGTCCGCCGCACCGCGTAGACCGGTGCGTTCCACGCTGCGAACCTGGCGTGCCCCGCACTTCGAAACTCGCCGATCTGCACGCCGTCGACCACCACGTGATGATCAACGGCCTTCCACATGATCGGCGTCGCTTCTTCCGCCGCGCGTTCAGTCAGCACGATCGCCGTGTAGATCTCGCCGATCAACGCGTGAATGTCATGCACCGTCAACGGGTCTCACCATCGCTAGAGGACAACTTCTGGCACGTAAGCCATGCCAGACTCTGACGTGCACCTTTGCGCTGCTTGGGGGACGAGCGCTGCTGAATGCCTATCGCGCACTCGGTGACGAGGCTCCCACACCGCCGCGCCGGACCGGCAGGCGACATCAGCCAGCACCCTTGGCTTGCTCAGGCCGGGTGACGCTCCTCCAAGGCCCTACGGGCGCCGCGACCGCGCTCTGGTTCGGCAGAGCGGCGTTCGGTCTGGTGTGTTCACAACCGCATGACTGGTTGTTCAGGTTGGCGCAGCGATACGCAAAGTGCCTGGGCGGAGACCCGCGTCGAGTCGAGCAGGCTCTGCCGTAGAGATCCCGGTATCGCTCCAGTTCCCAGGCCGGAGGCGGTCAGCAGGTCGGTGAGCGCTACGCGCTGACCCTCGGGCACTGCGGCTCGTATGTCGTGGTGTCGCAAAACTTCCCGAGCGGCGTAGCCGTCGCCTGACGCGATCGCCTCGTCGGCCACCTGGACGAGCACCCGGCTGGATGCCTCGGGGTAGACCGTGTCGGCGAGAGCGGCCACGCAGAGCCCGAGTTGCACGCGGAAGAAGGCGTAGCCAGGCATCGGCTGATGTTCGATGAACCGCATGATCATCGCGGTGACGTCATGCGGCTTTGACGTGCTGTCCGGATTGGCGCACATCACCTTCAGACAGGACGTGACCTGGAGTTCCCAGGGCTGCGTCGGGGTGCATTCAGCCAGTGCCGCCTGCGCTTTCGGCAAGTTGCCGCTGATGAGGTGGGCCATGATCGCGGCTTGGCGTCCCTCCATGAGGTGCAAGCCGATCCCACGGTGGGCTTGGGCGTGGACGACCGCGTCGTCCCATCGTCCGGCGAGTGTCAGGGCGCGGACGCCGTCGCTGATCAGGTGTAGCCAAACCCATTCGTGTAGCTTGTGCCGCTCGTCGCGGTCTCCGGTGAGTCCGGTCAGTGGCAGGGTGCGCTCCTCGATGACGAGATCTGTTCCAGAGCGGACGGCGCGGTGGATCGCTGTGAGCATCCGCAGTGCCTCGTCGCCGTCATGGGCGCGCAGTTGCAGGCGAACGAGGTTGATGACGGGTTCGAGCATGTAGCGCGCGTGGAGCACGGTGAGCGGGCGGGTGGCGAGGTAGAGGTCGATGTGCTGCCAGCACAGTTCGCGGGCCAGGTCTGGCAGGCCGCAGTCGCTGGCGATCAGCGCCGCCTTGTTCAGGGCGTGGGCGCCTTCGGACAACTGGTCGGCACCGTCGTGCCCGGCGGCGCGGGCGATGTCGGCGATCTGCTCGACGCGTTGGGGCAAGGACGGGCAGGAGGGTCGGGGACGGCCCACCAGCGGGAAGCGGCGGACCACAGCGGACAGCGTGGCCGAATTCGGCGTAGTGGTCATGGTCAGCTCCGGGGAAGCAGGGCGGTGGCCGCCGCGCGGGCGAGGATGCCCTGGCTGGTGGCTGATAGGCCGAACCGGTTCCAGTGGAAGATCACCACGTGGGTGAGGATTGCCCGCAGGCCGCGGTTCAGGAGGCCCTTTCCGGCGTCATGACCGAGTTGCTGGCCAGCTGACCGCAGCGCCGCGAGCCACGGTGCGGCGTGCGCTACCGGCCCACCAGATGTGAACAGGTCGCTGTCGATCAGGTTGGGGATCGACAAGAGCACTCGCACGTTGTCGACCAGATTGCCGATGCGGGCTGTGTCGGTGTCTGCGGTTGCGGGGCGCATCTGGGCGACCCGGTCGAACACGTCGCCGCACTCGAAGGTGTCGAGCCCGGCGGCGCGCATGAGCCCGGTCAGCAGCAGGACGGATAGTTCCCGACGGCCGAGTCCAGGGCTGTCCTGGCACAGGTAGTCGAGAACGCCCGCGCTGTCGGCGCAGAACAGATCGTGGACGGTGTCCATGCCGATCGTGCCGGCGAAGGCGGCGGTCTCCGGCTCGTACACCGTCGACCACCAACGTTCGATGGCTCCGGCGCAAACCAGTTCGTCGAGAACGTGGTCGACTGCCGTGGTGTCCGCGTGGGACAGCCGCAGTCGCCAGCAGGGGTATTTGCGCAGAAACCACCATCCGGCCATCGTTCCTTCGGCACGGAGGCGGTCCAGGGCCGGTTTGAGTGCCGTGGTTGCTATCGCCTCGGCGGCCGACCAGTCGGCGAACTGGATGCGCACTTGGTACCAGGAGTTTTCGTGCTGCCGTTCCAGCGCCGCGAGTCCGGCAGCCTGGTAGACGCGTGTGGCGTCGTCGAGGTCGTCTGGGTTCAGATCGTGCTGTGCCGTGACTGTTTGCGGGTCGGCACCGGCGAGAACCGCCAGCACGGCGGTCACGAACACTGCGGGCCCTGGGGTCGGGCTGGTGGTGTTCAGGCGATCAGCAGGCATGCGTCCCATCCCGTGTGAGGCGGCGTGCCACGCCGCGCGGTCTCGAGTGCCAGTTCCACTCCGGCGCGTCCGGTCAGCAGCCCACCTGCGTCTGCCTGGTCGTCGTTCTGGTCGCCGGCCGGTGGTGCGAACTGGGTGAGCCGATCGGCCAGCGCGGGGAGCCGTCTGGCGAGGCCGGGACCGGAGGCGTCGAGGGAGGCGCGGTAGGTGGTCTGGTAGATCCCGGCGATGCCGTGGCACAGGCCCGGCTCGGTGATCCGGTCGAGCTGGGTGTCGGTCAGGCTCGCGGCCAGCGCGTCTTCTGCGGCGTGCTGGCGTTGCGGATCGTCGGTGGCAAGGGCGGCCAGTTGCAGGGCGCGGGCGATGCCGACGGTGCCGTAGCACCAGGAAGAGCGACCGGAATGCGTGCGGGCCGGGCGGCCCGCACGTAGTTCTTCGCGGGTGATCCACTGCGGCCACCACGGTCCGTCCGGACCGTCTTGGCGCCACCGGTCGAACCACTGCGTCAGCTCGGTGATTGCCTCGCGCTGCCCGTCGACTACACGACCGTCCACAGTGGCCAGAGCCAGGAAGGACAGCAACCCGGCCGTGCCGTGGGCCATGCCGAAGTTCGCGTGCCCGCCGGGAGTGGGCACGATCTTGTCTGGGTCGTGCGCCGCCCACCAGCCCGGCAGTTCGACGCCGTCCTCATTGTGTGGCTGGGTGACCAGCGTGACCAGGTACCGCAGGATTGCGACCAGTTCGTCGCTGCGCGGGTGGTAGCGCAGCAGCAAAGCGCCGATGCCGGTGAGCCCGCGGAACAGGTCGTACTCGGCGAACGCGGCAGGCTTGCCGCGTTCGATCCGGGCGGTGGCACTGTCCAAGCGACGTCGGATCAGGCGCAGCACGTGCTCGTCCATTGTCTGGCTGGCCGCGCGGTAACGAGGATGGCGGTCGGCGGCGGCCTGCAGGAGGAATGCCACGGCGGGCGCCCCGTAGTACAGGCCGGTGTCGTCGTCGGCATCGACGTTGCCGGAGGCGACACGGCGGAGGTGGGCCTGCGCAGTTGACCAGTCGCCGCACCCGGTCCAGGCGCGCTCGATGTGCAGCAGCGCGGTCCCGGCTGCGCCTCGGGCCAGGGACTGGCGGGCCACGTCGTCGGCGGTCAGCGTCACCGCGGCGCCCAGGGGACCGGGGTTCGTGCCCGGCGTCACCGGTCACCGGCCGTGGCGAGCAGGCGCAGTGCGACCGCGCGGGCGAGGCGTCCGGTCTCTTTCTCGAACATCGGATCGACGCCGACTGCGCGAACGTGATGTTCGTGCAGCAGCGTGCGCAGCACCCCAGCCGGCTCTCGCCCCTGCTGGCGCAGAACATCGCGATAGGTGCTCAGCGCGGTGTCTCGGGCCCGCCAGGCGGCGGCGACCGCGTCACCGCCTGGTAGTGCGCGAACGCCCCGGTGCTGCTGGTCGGGGTCGGCGAGGGTGAGAGCGTGGTCGCGCAGCGTCCGGTCCAGCGGGCCGTGTTCCTGCGGCAGGCAGTCCAGCAGCGTCCGGTAGCCGGCCGCCGGATCGGATACGAAGGCCGCAGCCAGATGCGCCATCGAGGCTGCGGCCAAGGCCTGGGAGGGAATCCCGGTCTCCTGCGCGGCGGTGAGCTGGGCGATGGCGGCCGCAGTGTCGGTGGTGAACACCCGCTCGGCCGCCGTCAGCGCGGGACCGTCGCCGTAGCGGGCGGGATGCTGCGGTGAGGGCGCGAGGGTGAGGTGTCCGGGAAATCCTCGCGCG
Source organism: Lentzea kristufekii (assembly GCF_033949925.1). Classification (NCBI taxonomy): domain Bacteria; kingdom Bacillati; phylum Actinomycetota; class Actinomycetes; order Pseudonocardiales; family Pseudonocardiaceae; genus Lentzea; species Lentzea kristufekii. Next base: position 161,457 of record NZ_JAXAVV010000017.1, on the reverse strand, counting down.
TCCAGATCGGTCGCGAACCTGGCCAGCCTGGCGGCGATGGCTCCGTAGTGCTGCGTGTTGTTCATGCGCAGGAACACGGCGAGGTGTTGATCGGTCTCGGGCCGGAGCATGTCGCGGTGCCGCCGAACCCACCAGGCCTCGACCTGGTTGTCCGGGTCGTGTGGGTCGTGTAGTTCGGCGAGGAACCGGGGCAGGTGCGCGGTGAGGATCTCGTCGAATCGGGCCGGGTTGCCCACCAGTTGCGCGTGCAGCACAGCGGAATCGCCAGGCTGAAGGGCCGGACCGGGTGCCGCGGTTGCGGGCAGAGGCCGTGCGGCCGGGGTGATCGCGGTCATCGGGATCAGCAGCTCCGCCGGTCGCCCGATCCAGCCTTGTCCGTCGGGCGGGCCGTCCTCGTGCAGTTCGACCCGGTCGGCTCGCCGCAGGCCGGCGTGTAGCAGGGCTCGGTCGAGTTCTTGGTCGAGGTCCAGCGGCAGGCGCAGCTCGCCGTGGACCAGCACGACCCGTGCCGGTATCCGCGATCGCTGCTGCCAGGCCCGCAACGCCTTCTGCTCGTCGTGGGCTCCGGGCCGGACGGCGAGGTCTGCGGCGGTGAGGATCCAGCGGGCGGCGCAGAGCACCGTGCGCCCGTAACGAATGCGTGGCACATAGGGCAGGACGCGTGCGGCGCCGAGGTCGAAGCCGCGGTACACCGCGCTGCGCGCGTCGGCGACCTCGGCGAGGAACCGGGCCAGCGGCGGGCTCTGCACGGCGGTGTCCAGCGCGTGCGGAATCCGGGGGATCACTCGCCGGCCGGTGGAGACCTGTACCAGGTACATCTGTTCGGCATCGGCGGTGACCGCCAGGTCGTCCACCCCGACGACGGTGAGGTCCTGGCGCGCTGGGTCGGGATGCTCGGCCAGCAAGACGACGTTGCCGAGCAGCGGCGGCACCCGCATCACGTTCTCGTTGTGGGGACGGCGCGGCGGGAAGGACAGCTGGACCGCCATCACGTCCGCTACCGCTGTGCCCGCCCTGTTATGGCTGGACGCGGGCTGCGCGGATCCTGCGGCGTAGGTTGCGGCCAGCCGAGCCTGGTCGTGCTCGTCGAGCAGGTGGGCGAACCGTCCGGCCATGCTGGTGCAGGACCGTGGCGAGGCGGTGACCCGCAGGCCGAACTCACCGCGGTCGATAGCGGCGACCGACGCGGCGTGCACCTCGACGCCCAGCTCGACCCGTTGGGGTGCAACGACATCGGCGGGCTCCCCCACCGTCAGCGCCTCGACATCGGTGTCGGTCAGCTCGATCTCTGGCGCCCCGGTCATCGTGGCGTGCTGGATCAACGCCAGCAGGGCCGCGTCGCGATCGGTCAGCACCCGCCACACGGGCCGGGCGCGGGGCGCGCCGAGGAAGCCGGTGGGATAGCCGAGACCGGAGTCGGCGACCAGGTCCTGCACCGGCACCAGCGCGCCGGGACCGTAGCGGGCGCGGAACCGGGCGTGATAGTCCAGCCACGCCGCCGTTCCGAAGGGTTGCGTGGTGGTGCGCAACAGCACGGAGGCGGCACGCGCCGCCTCGTCGAGCACCCGCTCGGGAACGGTGATCGTCGCGTCGATGCGCACGTCGGTAGCCAGCGCGTAGCTGGCTGCGGGGACAAGAGCGTTCATCCGGTCGGCGAGCGCCGCCCGGATCTCCCTCGCCTGATCGGGGTCGGCGATGTCGTTGTGCCGGGCGAGGTCGGTGGCGATCGCGTCGAGCTCGCGCAGGTAGTCAGCGACATCGTCGAGGGTGTCCGCTCCGGCCGCACGCAGGAGGCCGACCACGTGGGCCAGGCCGTCACCGTTGGTCATCGACGGCCGCAGGCTCGTGATCAGCACACCGGCGTCGATCAGGCCGTGCAGCAGCGCTTCGATCTTGGCTGGGGGCGTGGACGGGAACGCGGCGGCCAACTCGCCGGCCAGCACGTCGAAGTGGACCGGCGAACCCGCGCTGTCCAGAACGAGCCGCACAGGCCGGGTGAGCCGCACCGAGGACTCCCGTAGCGGTCCGGGAGTGGAGGCGCCGACCTCGGCTCGCCGATGGACGATCACGCGCCCGTCGCGCAGAAATCTCGCGTCGTCCACCACCACCGTCAGCCGCGAGCGCAGTTCGTGGTGGCGTTCGAGCCGGTCGATCACCGTAGACAGCCACTCGCCGTCCACCCGCGTCACGGCCCGGTGCCTTGTGCCCACCGTGGCCATCGCGGGGCCGACACCGGCGACCCCGACCCCGGCGAAGTCGCCGAACGGTGTGGCCCGGCGCTGCCAGCGCAGCACGTAGGACGCCACGGACAGCACGGCGCGGCGTAGCTCCTTGGCGGTGTGCCCGGTGGCGCCGTCGCCCAGGATCTGGTCGAGACGAGCGCCGAGGACGGGGCTGGCCAGCGTCAGTGCTCCGCGTACCTCCGGGCGGGCCCACATTTTCGCCAGCCACGCACGGCCTTCCTGCTGCACCGCCGCGGGGTCGTCCAGGCGCAGATGCGCCGGCGGGTCGAGATCACCGGGATCGGTGGTGACGCGGGCCAGGACGAGGCCTGTGTGCTGGTAGCGCGGGGACACGGTCATGGCGTTCGGCTCTCCTCACCCGGTGGTCAGGGCAGCGTCTGCCGCCGGCGCCTCAGGCAAACCGGGGCACCGACGGCAGACGGGTTGGATCAGAACGGGTCGTTGGAGCCCGAGGCGCACGCGCTGGTGTTGCAGGTGTCGCCGCACCCGTCGCTCGTGTCGCAGGACATGGTCACGAGCCTCGTGGTGGACTCCACCACGCGCATGTCCAGTTCGAACTCCCCGTCATCAACGGTTTCCGGGTTCTCCAGGGCCTCCGTGAGCGGGGCCAGTGCTGCCGACATTCGTGTTCACTCCTCGTTTTCCGGGTTACTGCAAGGCGCCCTGGTCGTCGGAGGCGTTCGCCGTGGACGGCCAGGAGATCGTGGCGATGCCGTGCGTCTTGGGCAGCACGGCCGTGTTCTCGCCGAACTCGGGAACCTGGGAGCCGGTCGGCCAGTAGGCGAAGGTGGGCTCGGTGTTGCGGCCGTGGCGGTCCCATGCCTGGATCTGTTCGGCCATCGCGGTCGCGGCGTCCTCGCCGTGCGTTCCGTAGGCACGGGCGCCGAATTCCACCGCACCGCCTTCGGGGACGGTGCGAACAACCAGGTAGACGAACGAGTCGCCGTGCACGGCGGCGAAGGGGAACCAGCCCTTGCGTTCGGCGGCCATGTCGGTGCCCTCATCTGCGGCGATCTTGCAGAAGCCGGGCAGGAACGCGGCGAACCACAGGTGCAGGTCGGCGAAGGACACGCCGTGCTTGATCGTGACGCTGGTCCACACGTCGGTGCGTTCGGTCGCCAGCGCCCCGTCCAGCAGGCTCATGTCCTGCGGCACGTCCTCGTCGAAGCGCAGCTTGACGTGGTGACCGTCGCGGTCGGGCAGCTGGAAGACCCGCTCGTCACGGGCGCCCTCGCCCTGCATCGGGACGAACCCGGCCACCTCGACCGAGGTGCTCATCAGGTGGTCGCCCTCGCGGCGGAAGGCAATGACGCGCGTGATCCCGTTCATCCGCAACGGGACGACGATCCTGCCGCCCTCGGCCAGGTGCTCCAGCCAGGCCGGCGCGAGGTCCCAGGCGCCGACCGTCACCAGGATCGCGTCCACCGGCGCGTCCAGGACCGGCAGCGGGTTCTCGGCGTCGGCCTGCACGACGGTGACCCGGCTGCCGTAGCCGGTCGCGTCCAGTAGTTCCCGTGCCCGGCCGGTCACTTCCGGGTCGATGTCCACACTGACCACCCGGCCGTCCGGGCCGACGACCTCGGCCAGCAGGGCAGCGTTGAAGCCGCCGGATCCGATCTCCAGCACGCTCATGCCCGCGGTGAGCTCAGCCTGTTCGATCATCCGGGCCTGGATGTAGGCCGCGCTGGTGGAGGAGATGATCACACCGTCCGGGGCGTGCTTGATCGCGACCGAGTTGTCGACGCTGTAGGTGACGTCCAACGGTGTGCCCTCGGCGACGAACAGGTGCCGGGGCACCGTGCGGAAGGCCCGCTCCACCTCCGGTGACGTGATCTTCTTCTTGGCGATGAGCGTGTCCACCAGGGCATTGCGGAACTCTGCGGCGCTGGCATCGTCGTGTCGGAGTGTGTTCACCTGGTCACTCTTTCAAAGGCGTTGTTCTTGAATGCGGGCTTGTTGCCGGTCAGCGGACCAGGGGCGCACCGCGGTCGGGGCCGCGTCGCGCCCCTGGTCATGAAGCCGCCAGCACGACGACGGTCGACCGGTCGGCGACGCAGCCGTGCCTGCCGGTGCGATGTGCGGGAGGACCGTCAGCGGAGATCAGGTGCTGGTGGGCGGTGGTCCAGACGGTGCAGGGGTGACGGTGGGGTCGGCGCCACGCGGAGCAGTGCGGGCAGCGGCCCTGCCCGTCAGGAGCATGCAGGTCGAGCAGAACGCGCCACGCACTGGTCAGCCTGGTGATCTCGGTTTCGGCGAGGGCGGCGCGGGACGGTTCGTCGCCGTCGACGGCGAGGCTGTCGAGGTAGTCCAGGCATTCAGGCACGGCGGTCCACAGCGTTGAGGCCAGGTGCTCATCAATGACGGGACTCCTCGTCGAACCAGGTACCGGGTGACAGGGTGGACTGCGGCGGCGAGGGCTGGGGCACGTCTTGGGACTGTTCGGGCGGCGGCCACAGCCGGGGATGCAGATCCAGCGGCACGAACTCGGCCAGCCGCAACCGCGCGCCGATGACCTTCTGCGCGGCGGCATCGAACCCGGCGCAGGGCCAGCACTCGGTGCGGCACAACGAACATCCCCACTGCTGCGCCGGAGGCGGGAGGTGCGCGGCCAGGTCGTCGAGAACATCGGCGACCCGTCCGGCCGGGCTGTCTGCCGCGAGGACGACGGCGACGACCTCCCGTATGGCGATCTCGCGTGACCCGCCCATCGGGTCACGCCACCGCGTCCGGGGTGGTGATCGCCTGGTAGACGGGCAGCGACCGCCGCCCGCTCTGCAGGTCGGTGATCAGGTCGTCGTAGGCGCGACACAGCTCGGTGAGCTGGTGCAGCGCAAGGGTGATCCCGGGATCGGCCGGCTCGTCGTCGGAGAGCAGCCGCCAGCGCGTCCACACGCCGCAGAGCCGGTTGATCAGCCGCCCGAGCGTTTCGGTGTGCAGCATCGCGGTCCTCGGCTCGGCGAGCACGGTGGCCGCCCAGATATCGATCTGTTCGGCCAGCACCGCACAGCCGGTGTCGCGCGCCGCGATAGTGCGGGTGGCGCAGGCCAGCACGTGGTCGTCGGCGTGCGGGTCGTGCACGAGCCGGTGGGCCTCGGCGCGCATCCCGTGTTCGCCCGCGAGCTTCGCCGCGGCGACGAGCACCGGGTGCAGGGCGGTGACCTCAGCGGGGTGGCTGAAGGCCCGCACGACCGTCGAGGACCGCGGCAAGGCGGCGGGGGTGTCCGGGATCGCCGTGTCGTGTCCCGGCGCGGCGGGAGCCAAGGTGGTCATGCCTTCGACCATTGCCTGGAATCGGGCCGCGCGGATCGTCGGGAAGCGGGGATGTCAAGGGGAGGGTTCGGGGATGGTTAGAACCATCCCCGCCCAGCGGCCGGTACTGGTCCGGTCACGTCTCGTGTAACGATGACGCCCGTCACATACGGGAAAGGCCAGGACAGTGCCGACGGCGAACGATCAACTGCGGAACGCGCGGGAACGCACCGAGTCCCCTTCGCACCCTGGTGAGCGCCTGTCCCGCCAAGAGCTCGCCGAGCTGGTCAACGCCCACATCTGGCAACAGCACCGCAAGACGGTGGAGATCGACGCCAACTACGTCGGCAAGCTCGAACGAGGCGTCATCCGCTGGCCCGATCCGCTGTACCGGGAGGCGCTGCGCGCGATCCTCGGGTCATCCAACGACGCTGCCCTCGGGTTCAGCAACCGGCGCCGCGCGGTGGTAAAGCTGGCAGATGTGGACCGCAAGCAGTTTCTGCGCACCGCCGCCCTAGGGGTCAGCTCGCTCGCGCTGGCTCCCGTCGCCGCCCTGCTGGAGGGTGCCGAACCCACCCCTGTCCCCGCCCGCATCGGGCAGACCGAGATCGAGCAGATCCATACCGCCGCCAGAGTCTTCGCCGGGTGGGACCACACCTACGGCGGCGGGCTGGCTCGTGAAGCCGTGATCGCCCAGCTCCGGTTCTCCGCGGGGCTGCTGGAGGCCGACTGTCCGGCACGGCTGCGCGGCGCGCTGCACAGCGCGGTCGGCTATCTCGGCCACACCTGCGCGTTCATGGCCTTCGACGCCTACGCCCACGACGACGCCCGCCGCGCTTTCCGCTTCGCACTCGCCTGCGCAGAACAAGCGCAGGACTGGCATCTGCGGGCCAAGATCCTGTCCTCCATGGCACGCCAGGCCATCTGGGTCGGCCAGCCCGACGAAGGACTGACGCTAACCGAACACGCCCTGGTCAGGGCCGACCGGCTGACCGCGACCGAACGCGCGATGCTGCACACCGCCCACGCCCGCGCCCTGGCCAAGATGGGCCGCATGCGGGAAACGCTGATCGCGGTCGGCACCGCCGACGACCAGTTCGCGCGCAGCACGCCCGCCAACGACCCCTCCTGGATGGCGTACTACGACGCCGCCCAGCACGCCGGCGACACCGGGCACGCTCTGTTCGACCTTGCGGTGCACGGCCGTTCCCCGGCGGAGGCCACGGCCCGGCTGTCGGCCGCGGTCGCTGGGCACACCGCAGCATTCGCCCGATCCCGCGCGATCTCGCAGATCAAGCTCTCCTCGCTGACGATGGCCACCGGCGACCCCCGAGAGGCAGCCGCGATCGGCACCGCGGCCCTCGACGCCGCTGGCACCATCCGGTCCCGCCGGGCCGCCGACGACCTGCGCGAACTCGCGCGCATCGGTACACGGCACCAGACGGTGCCCGAGGTCGGCGCGCTGCGACACCGCATCACCTCGCTCCTGCTGGCCTCATGAGCATCGGCGTCGACCAGCAGCAGCACCGTGTCCTGGTCGAGGCCTGTGCGGTAGCCGGTCTCGATCCGGGCGGGGCCGAGCCCATCAGGCTGGGCGAGAATGCGATCTTCCGGCTGCCCGGCGGGGTCGTCGCCCGCATTGCCCGTCCCGGCCAACTCGCCGCGGCCCGCAAAGAGGTCCGCGTCGCCCGCTGGCTGGCCGAGCAGCAGGTGCCCGCCGTCCGCGCAATCGACATCGCCAACCAGCCTGTGCTGGTCGGCGAACGGGCCGTGACGTTCTGGGAGGAGCTGCCCGCCCACCGCCACGGCACTCCGGCGGAGGTCGCAGAAGCGATCCGCCGGCTGCACGATCTTCCTGTCCCGGCCGAGGTGCCGCTCGACGAGCTCGATCCGTTCGTCCGGCTCGCGGAGCGGATCGACACGGCCACCACCCTGCCTGCCGACGACCGGACATGGCTGCACAGCCACCTCGACGACCTGCGCACCGGGTACGCCGAACTACCGAAAGGGTTGCCGTCGTGCGTTGTGCACGGCGACGCATGGGTCGGCAACGTCGTCGCCACGGCACGCGATGAGGTCGTCCTGCTCGACCTGGAACGGTGCGCGGTCGGCCCGCCGGAGTGGGACTTGATCAGCACCGCTATTAAGCGCACCAGCTTCGGATGGATAACCACCACCGACTACCAGGACTTCTGCCGCCGCTACGGCCACGACGTCACCACCTGGCCCGGCTTCGCGCTGCTGCGCGACATCCGCGAGTTCCGTATGACCTGCTACATCGCCCAACGCGCCGCCGAACACGCCGAGGCACAAGCCGAAGCCCAGGTGCGTGTGGACTGCCTACGCGGCCGGGCGGGCCCCCGCCCGTGGGCCTGGACACCGGCGTTGTGAGCGACTTCCCTTGAACCACAACACCGACTGGCCGAGCTGGGAGCAAGTTCGCGGCGTCCGCCGCTGCACGCGTACCGACACCGCGACCAGTGAGTCGGCCGATCTCCCTCCGAACACCGTGCATCGGTCCCGGCGCGGCGGCTCAGTCCGTCGCCGCGCGCTGGAACCATGAGCAACCATGAGGGCAGGCGTGTCCGGCTCGACCCGATCCGCAGCCGGGTCGAGCCGGACAGGTCAGAACTCGGCCGCTTCCGATCGAGGTCCGTTCACCCAGGACCTGAACTGCCCCCACGCGATTGTCCCGAAAGCTAGCTGGCCTCCGCTGGGAGCCTTGGAGTCACGCACACCTGCCTGGTCAGCTCCAAACCTGACCTCGACGCAGTTGCTCTCCTTGGGCTGGCTGTAGGAGGACTTGAACCATGGCGTGAACGCGATATCGGGTCGTGCTGATGGCCCGTTCATCTCGTGAGCCGTTCCTTCCGCTGTTGCCGTCACCAACCGTCACAACGGCAGCGGCCCGCCCACGAAGTTGAGGAAGCTCAGCGCTTGATCCGACTCAAGTGCGATCTTCTCCTGCACGCGCCAGAGGTCCAGGTACCTCTTCACGATCTTCGGGTCATGAAGGACCGCCTGCTCGTCGTACCGTTCAGCGTAGACGAGGTGCAGCTTCGGTTCAGCTTGATATGTGGCGAGCTGGTAGTCGGCTTCCTGGCCTTCGTAGAAGCCGTGGCTGAACGGTATAAACCGGAGACTCACGTTCGGCAACACCGCAACCTCGGCAAGGCGGGTGAGCTGACCTGCCCAGATCCCGGTGGTGTCCGAGATCGGGCTGACCCGAGCCAGCGCTGCCTGGTCAATGATGAACTCGAAGCGCTGGCTTGTGTTGGCGAGTACGTCTTGGCGGCGAACACGAAGGTCGACCAGACGATCGATCTCTTCAGCGGCGAGCCCAGCCGCTTCCATGAGGTAGCGCATCAGCTCGGGCGTCTGGAGCACACCCGGAATCAGCATGCTCGCCTTGCTGCGGATCAAGGTTGCGGTGCGGTCCATGTCGACCAGCTTGCGCATCGCCTCGGACTTGAACTTCCAGCGCAGGTCGGACTTCTTCGCCTGGGCGGCGCCGAGTTCGGCGTGATGCGCGATCTGCGTCCAGGTCGCCGCTTCGCCACCCAGAACGGATCGAAGCTTCTGCAGGAGTTCGGTCGTGAAGTTCTTCTGACCGCGTTCCAGTTCGGCTTGCGTCGGCTGACTCCATCCGCATGCCGTTGCGACTTCGCGTTGCGTGCGTTCGCCACGCAGCGTTTCGAGCAGTCGACCGCACTGGATGTTGTGGATGAAGGCCGGCATCTCCGCGGACGCCATGCGTGTACCTCCTGAACAGAGCATCGGGCCCGACACGGGCACTACGGACAGTAGCAGGGCAACCATCACCGTATTGGGGCATTATCGGATTCCGATATCGGATCATAGACTGCTGATGTCGGAAATTTAGCTGGGTCTACGTGCCGGGAGGTGGCGGATGATCTCCAATATCGAAAATTCTGGCTCGGATCCGCTGTGTCACGGTGGCTGGACCCTTCCAGGGCGCTCGCTGGTTGAGCGGCACGCTGGGAACCGGGCCTTGTTGCCGGCCCCTGTTCCCTCCGCGCATGGCGTTGCCGCTATCCGATCCCGGCGAGCGGGGCGCGCCACGGCATGGGTTTCCCCGGCCCGGCCGTGGCGCTGCCTCAACGACGAGTGGAGGCGCGCGCATGGCGGGACCAACGGGAACGGTTTGCGTGGTCGTGAAGCTGACCTTCGCGCAAGCCTCAGTGCTTGCACGCGCGGCGGTAGTCGTGACGTCGGCCTTGGAGTGCAAGGAGATCAACGCTGCGGATCAAGGCCTGCGTGCGTTTCGTTGCGCAGTGGCCCTGGCTCTGTCGCAAGACGTTGTCTGCGAAGCGGGCAGCCGCAGCCACAACCCTGAGAACGGCTCAGGCCTTCGGGCCAGTTAGTCCTAGAGGGAGGTCACGGATGAGCAACCACGTCTTGTTCGGAGGACTTCGTCGGGACCTCGATGATCACCTCGAGCGAGTGTTGCGGGTCGCTGTCGACGGTGACGCTGGGACGGCGCTGGCCGTAATGCGGCACGACGTTCCGGGCATCGTCGCCGCGTTGCGAGCACTTGCAGAGGGGCATCAGGCGGACGAGAACGGCTATTGCGAGAAGTGTCGGAGCGGACCGTTCTGGCGTCGGGTAGCGGCGCCGTGTCGGATGCTGGTCGACGTGCACCTCGCGGTCACGGTGGCGGCGACAGCGCGCAAGTGTTCTAGCCCGCAGAGCCACAGACTCCGCTCATCCTCATAGGACTGATATTCCTACCAGCGTAAGGGAATGACATGCCAAGAAGGGTCTCCACCACACGCGGGCGCGAGTTCGGTGAGGGTGTACGCGCGGTGGTTGCGGGCTCAGGACTGAGTTCGCGTCAGGTTGCCGAGCTGGTCGACTGCGATGAGAGCAAGGTCTCGGAAGTGTTGAACGGCAAGGTGTACCTCAGCAGACTCGAAGTCGCGGTGTTGCTGAGCGTATGCCGCCCAGAGGCCGCTGAGCGCAATCGGCTGCTCGCGTTGTACCCGACCCGGCACGTGCTGGGGTGGTGGCAGCAGTACGGGAAGTCCGCGCCGATCCGGCCAGGCACCGTGCTTGCTCACGTCGCAATGGCGAAAGAGCTGATCGACTGGCAACCGCACGCGTTGCCGGTGTTCCTGCGGACCGATGACTACGCGCGTGAGCTGATGATCGCTTCCGCCACCGTGCCGCAGGAGGAGATCGACGAACGGTTGCGTGTACAGGCCGAGACGAGGGACTTGCTCCGCGACCGCCTGGACTGCACCTTCTTCATCCACGAATTCGCTCTGCGGCTTCAAGTAGGTGAGCCTGCGGTACAGGCCGAGCAGATGCTTCACCTGACGATGATGGCGAACTGGGCGCACGTGAAGATCCGCGTTGTGCCTGCCTCGGCCGGCGCGCACGCCGGGATGACTGGGGCGTTCACGCAGTTGAAGTTCCCGAAGTACGAGCCTGTGGTCTGGCTGGAAGCCTTGAACTCGCACACCTTCGTGGAGATGAAGGATTCGATCGCAGGCTACGAAGCGGTTGCTGGCAAACTCGATGACGTGAGCCTGTGTGAGCAGGCATCACTCGACATGATCAACAGACTTCAGCGCTGGTGATCTCCTTATGCCGAAGGATTTCCGGGCCACGACGCTTGAACGTGCCATCGGGCGGCAGCTGGCCGGGTGGCGCGCCGGGCGCGACCTGAGCCTTGCCGAGGCTGGTCAGCGTGTGGGCTTCAGCAGCGCCAAGCTGTCCATGATGGAGAACGCGGTGCAGCCATCGGCGCCCGTGGACGTCATGGCGCTCGGCTACGTCTACCAGGTGCCGACCCCGGAATGGCAGGCAGTGTTGCTTCGCGTGCAGTACGCGGAACAAGCGCGCGCACGCGTGCAGGACAACGGCCTGGACTTCGATCCGGCGGAGGACTTCGCGAATCTGGTGTACGAGGCCACGTCGCTACGAGTGTTCACGACGGACCTTGTTCCGACGGTGCTTCAACTTCCCGGCTACACGAGCAGGGTTATGCAGAACGACGATCCGGTGCGGACAGCGCGGCTGGCGATGGTGCGCGAGGCCTGGGTGACGCGCTTGAATGACAGGGATCCGTTGACCGTCCACGCTGTCTTCCCGGAGGCGGTACTGCGGCACGCGATCGGCGGGCCGCGGGTGATGAAGGCGCAACTGCTGCACCTGATGGAGGTCAGTGACCACGAGGCGGTGAGCGTGCAGGTCGTGCCGCGCGACGCGGGAACGTATCCGGCGATGGGATCGCCGTTCACATTGCTGGGGTTTCCGCATCGGCAGCACAACGACGTGGCGTATCTGGAGACGTTCATCAAGGGCGAATACGTCGAGGAGCCGGTGCTGACCGAGCGGTGCGCGCAGCGGTTCGCGAGCCTGCAGGACGTCGCGTTGGGGGCGGGCGAGTCGCTCGAGCTCATCGCCCAAGCGACAGCTGAGTTGGAACAGGTTGTGCGTACCTGTTCATAGCGCAGTCGCATCAGCCGAACGCCAGTGGTCCACCCCTCGGAACAGGCGCAGACAATGTGGAGATCCGGCTCGGAGCTGACCGGGTCGGTGGTCGCGGCTCCTCAACCCCGCAGTAACGCAGCATGGCGTTTCACCTGGATGCCTGGGCCGCCTTCACGACTTGGGCGAGCGACAGCCGATCACGCTGACGATGATCATTCCACCCAGATAATTCACTCGGCGGCGTGAAAATGCCGCCGCTTCGTTGCCATCTTGGAGAGGCTCCAAGCGCTGCTTCCGCGGCGAAGATAGTGTGCCTGAGCAGGCCTATCTTCGACCGGGGACGAGGCGATGGCGGCTGACTGGCTGTTGGTCGAGACGTTCGGTGGTCTCCGGCGCGAGCCGACGGTGCTGGCGGCCGGTAGCAGCCCGAAGAACATGGTGTCGATTCGGTCGGTTCTCGGTCGCGGCCCGTTCCTGCCCGATGCCCAGGGTGTGATCGCGCGCGTAGTGCAGAGCCGCGAGGCGATTGAGGCTCGAACGACAGTCGGCAAGCGGCGGGTGATCGCCCACCCGCTGCAGACCTACGGTGGCGTGGTTCACGGCGTGCACGTGTGGGTGGGGCCGCTCGACGAGGATCCTCCTGTACGTGATGCGGCAGGTGCCTGGCACATCAACCTCAGCCGGCATGTCAGCAGCAGGTCGGATGATCTGCTTCGGTTGTATGGGACGAGTGCGGACAAGTGGCGCAACGAGCACGACCTGGCTGAGCTCTTCGCCTATCAGCGACTGCAGACGAATTCGGACGAGGCCAAGGCGTTGGCGCTCATCGTCAATGCGAAAGCGGGTGCGGAGCACCTGGCCACCTGGACGGTGAACCGAGACGACGGTGTTCGGCGTGCGGTGCACTTCGCCTGCCGGTGCGTCGAGGTGAAGGCGCCCAGCGGCCGGGTTGAGCTCATCGTCCGGGGGATCACCCACGACATCGGCCCGGCGGAGAGCGTGCCGGCCGCGCCTCCGCCCATTCCGGTCCTTCTCGCGCAGCAGGTACTCGCGGCGGAAGCGACGCCTGGGCGTTGGCGTGCGATCGTCGACCTGCGCACGATGCGGTTGCTGAAATGGCTCGACAACCCCATGCCGGGCGTGGCTTGGACGCTCGGTGCACCACATCGCCCAGCTGTTCATCGAGCTGATCTGCGTAGAGCGGTCGGCCTCTCCAACGACCTCGCGGTGAGCGGACGCGCCGAAGGCGTCTTGCGGGTTCGCTCCGAGGACGGAGGGTGGATGAAGGTCGCCGTCTCCGCTGCGCTCATGGCGCTTGATCAACACACCACCGCAGCGCTGGTCACCCTGACCGAGCCTGAACGTGGAATGGTCGGCTGAGTTGCCGGCCGCGGGAAAGGTGCTTGGTTCGTGAGCAGCTTCGAGGGCAAGGTCGCGGTGATCACCGGGGCCGGTGCGGGCATCGGGCGAGCGCTGGCGATTGAGCTCGCGCGACGGGGCGCGCGGCTCTCACTGCTCGATCGCGATGCTGCCGCTTTGGAAGGCGCGGTCGCACGCTGCGAAGCGCACGGCGCACGAGTGCTGGCACAGGTCATCGATGTGACGGACTGGGGCGAGATGCGGGCCGCCGCGAGCGCGGTCAACTCCGAGCTCGGCGGCGTCGACTCCGTGTTCGCGGCCGCCGGCATCATTCACCGTGGCAGCCTGCTCGACTCCGACGTGGCGGACATCGAGCACGTGATGGCGGTGAACTGGCGGGGATCGATGTACACCGTCAAGGCCCATCTCCCGTTCGTCGCCGGTTCGGAGGGTGGCCGGATAGTCACGTTCTCCAGTGCGTTCGGTCTGGTGGCGACCTCGAAATACACCGCCTACAACTCATCCAAATTCGCTGTTCGCGGCTTCAGTGAGGCGCTGCGCCAAGAACTCGCCGCGGCTGGCAGCGACGTGTCGGTGACGTGCGTCTTCCCGGGAGGCGTCCGAACCTCGATCGTGCGCAACGGCCTTTTTGCGGCAGGGGAGAACCGTGAGGCTGTGATCCGAGGCTTCGAGAAGCACGTCGCGCGTACCGACCCCGAGAAGGCGGCGGTGACCATCCTCAGCGGAGCCGAACGCCGTCGGGCGCGCGTCTTCGTCGGGACGGACGCACGTCTGGTAGCTGTCCTTGCACGCCTGCTCGGCGGCCACTACCAGGACTTGCTGCCTGCACTGGAACGACTGCGTGGGCGGATGCGACCCCGGCGGCGATGACCTGGGAATCGTGGTTCCGGTTGACGTGATCGGCACCATTGCCTACGCTACTCCAATCGGACTATTCCGATTGGGTTGGCTTTGTCGCTATCGAGCTGATCCCTAGAACGCAGCAGTGAGGCAGTCGTGGGCTGCCCTCGAACGCGATCGGGGATCGACATGGCTCGGCGAACATCCTCTGTGAAGGCTTTCCCGCTGCCAGTGCGGCGTCGCCTGATGCTGCTGGCTGCCGCACCTCCCTGTGACGCGCTTCGGGGTTCCGCCGGGGGAGGAGCGTCTCGATGAGCGGAAGCCGGCATGCGAATCCACAGACGTTCGGGCAGGGACTGCGCACGCTTCGCGCGGAGCAGCAGAAGTCCTTGGCAGCGCTCAGCGCGGACTCGAACGTGAGCAGGAGCTATCTCGGCAACCTGGAGCATGACCGAAGCGTGCCGGGACCGGAGATCGCCGCCGCGATCGATGCCGCCTTGAGCGCAGGCGGTCGACTCATCAAACTGGCCGCACCCAAGCCACGCACTCGACCGGCACGAGATCGCGTGCGTCCAGACCAGCTGCCCGTGGCAATCCGCGGATTCACCCCTCGAGCCGAGCTGCTCAAAGAAGCCGAGGAGGCGCTGGCGACGCACGCGGGTGTGATCGCATTCGACGGTCCGGCGGGTGTCGGTAAGACCGCGTTCGCGGTGACCTGGGCGCACTCGATCGCCGACGCTTTCCCCGACGGTGTCCTGTTCGCCGACCTGCGAGGCTATGCAGCCGACCCGCCCGACGCCCCGGCCTTCGTCCTCCGCGGGTTCCTGCGCTCGCTGGGTATCGCGCCGTCGGACATACCGAGCGACCTGGCAGAACGCGCCGCGCTGTACCGAACCCTTCTCGCGGGCACCCGAACGCTGGTGGTGCTGGACAACGCCGTTGACGACGAACAGGTCAGGCAGCTTCTGCCGGGTTCAGCGTCGTGCTTGGCGGTGATCACGAGCCGTAACCGCTTGTCCGGTGTGGTGGTGCGAGAGGGCGCCGTGCGCATCACCGTGCAACCCATGACCGCCGACGAAGCGCATGAACTTCTCCGGTCGGTTGTCGGGCCCCGCATCGACACCGACCTCGACGCGGCACAGGTGATCGCGGATCGAGCCGGACGGCTTCCCCTCGCACTCCGGATCGCAGCGGAACGGGCAAGCCGCTGGCTCAACACACCCCTGCGGGCACTCGCCAACGAGCTTGCTCGGCGCCAGCCGCTGGACGTGTTCGCGGTCAACGACACCCTCGCAGTGCGGACCGTCCTGTCGTACTCGCATGACGCGTTGCCCGCGAAGATGTCCAATACCTTCCGGTTGCTGGGCCTGCATCCAGGCGGACCGGTTCGAATCGAAGCCGCAGCGGCTCTCATGGACCAGCCGCCTTCCCAGGCACTGGGCCACCTGTCCGCGCTGGCCAGCATCCACCTGCTCGACCAGACCACGGAGGACAGGTTCGTGATGCACGACCTTGTCCACTCGTACGCTCTCGAGCTCGCGCGGGAACACAACTCGCACCAGGACAACGCCGCAGCCCTGGAGCGACTGGTCCGCTTTTATCTGACCACCGGTGCCGCTGCCACCCGGATTCTCTGGCCGTCGCGTCCGAGAAGCGGGCTCAGTCTGCCCAAGAACGACCTGACAACACTGATGTTCCGCGACCCGGCGCAAGCGCTCAACTGGTTCGAAGAGGAGCTGCGTCTTCTGGTCCAGCTGGTGCGCTGCGGAGCCCGATGGAATGTCACCTCTGTTGCCTACCTGCCTGTTGTGATCAGCGAGATGCTGTGTCATCGGCGTGCATGGTCCTGGTGGATGCCCGCGCTTTGGGAGGCGCTCGCGATGGCTCGCCAAGGTGGCCACCGAGACGCCGAAGCCTGGATCTTGGAAACGCTGGGCGACGCGAGCATCGACGCCGACGACAAAGCGGCTTCGATGAATCTCTACCGGGAGGCCATGGCCATCCGCGCCGAGCTGGATGACTGCGGAGGGCTCGCTATCGGGCACGTGGGGCTCGCCAAGGCATTCTCCAAGGTTGGCGCCTACGACGCCGCGATCGCTCACTGCGAAAACGCGCGGAAGATCAGCGTCGAAGTCGACGACATGTGGCAGTACTCGGTAGCGACCGCGCATCTCGCCATGGCGCGCGCTGCTCTCGGATTGGTTGTAGAGGCACGCGATCTGCTCAGCGCGACGCGAGTAGCGCTAGACGACGCCGGGGATCTCATGTCGTCGGGACGTGTGGCGATGTTGCAGGCAAAACTTGCTGAGACGGCCGGTGAACATGGCCTGGCCGTTCAGCACCTGGACGATGCGCTGAGGATCTTCGGCCGCGTCGGCGACGTGTGGAGCCAGACGCACATCCACAGCCGCCTCGGTGCTCTGCATGCGAACTGCGGAGATCATCGGGCGGCACGCCGCGCGCGGGTTACGGGCGCCGAGTTGCTCACCGGCGACATCGAGCCCGCCGCCACGCGCTACGCGAGCAGGTGATCAGCAGCTTGGAAGAGGAGCGGTAGGGGACTTTCGCTCAGATGGGCCGCGAGCGGCGATGGCGGATGGGTGCGATGCGACGGCGGTAGCCGCCGAACCACGGTTCATCAACAAGTGTTGGCGTAGCTGGAAGATTGAGTCCTATCACGACTTGTTGTGGAGTGAGGGGCGCGCCGCGGACTAGGTGCGCGGCGCGCCTGTTCTCACGCTCGTGGTTGACCGGTGGAACACATCTGGTTGCCGGGCGGGCCGCTGAGGTTCGGTCGTGTGGGGACGTAGTAGGCGTTGACGATCTTGTGCGGTCCATCCTTGAAAAACGGACGGCTGCCCCAGGGCGGGATGCAGGACGTCCCGGTGGTTCCTGTGCTCCAGTGGAACTTGATGAGGATGAAGCCGTCGCCGCAGTGCACGTAGCCACCGGTCTGTTCGCCCTGCGGCAGGTCGAGCGAATAGAAGCCGCAGGGTCGAGGAGAGATCGCGGATGCGGTGTTGCTGGGGGTGTCGATCATGCCGACGGCTGTCGCGGCGAGAAGCATGCCTGCTGCGGTGAAAGCGCGGGCGATGTTCGCGTTCACGGGGACTCCCTTGCGTTGAAGTGGTTGATTCAACTCAGTTTTGGGAGTCCACAGTGAACAGACAAGGTGTCTTCTGTATCGTGGTGAACGCGAGACAGAAGACGGTCTACGGCAGCGGATCGAGATAGAGCCGTCCGCCCGCCTGGAGAGTCTTGGTGACGAGAACGTCGTTTGCCGTGTGCATCGCGGCCACGACCTGAGGGGCGCCCGCTGGTGCGTAGCGCAGCGCCGCGACAAGGAAGACGATGTCGTCGTGGGGCAGCATGAGCCGTGGTGTGGTGATGCGGTCGGTGCGCAGCGGATAGGCGAGAACAAGGCCGAAGTCGCTGTACAGGTCGGCGCCGAGGTCATTTTCGGTGTGGCGCAGCAGCTCTTCCGCGGCCGTGTCCGGCACGAGCAGGTTGCACCACGGGTGCGGCGACTCCCACAGCCCGGCGCTGCGCAGGAGGGGTTCGCCGTCGGCGAGCCGGTTGACGAAGTCCCAGTAGCTCGCGGTCCTGGTGTCGGCGTCGCGGAAGCCGAGACCGTCGAGTCGGCCGTGGCCGGCGGAGACGCCGGTGAACGTGACCGCTTCCAACTCGGCGACACGCTGCCCGTCACGGAGCTTGAGCTGTCCTTCGACGTAGTCGAAGGCGCCGGTGGTGACAAGGTGCTGCTGGCCGGCGATGAGCTGGTCGACGGTGTCGTAGTGGAGTTTGTGCCATGTCACGGTGTCCGGAGCGGGCACAAGGCGCAGGGTGGCGCGGGTGATGATGCCGCTGCGGCCCCGGCCGGCGCGCACCGCGTCGAACACCTCCCGGTTGTCGTCCGGACCGCAGGAGACGATGGCGCCGCTGGACGTGACGACGTCGAGACTGAGGAGGTTGTCGGTCTGCGCGCCGTGGTGGTGGCTCGCGCCGCCGAGGCCGCCGACCGACAGGGTGCCGCCGACGGTCAGTTCCAGGTAGTCGGTGAGCACCGGAGGGGTCAGTCCGTGAGGCAGCGTCGCTCGGAGCACATCGCTCCACCGCGCACCCGCATCGACGTCCACGCGGTCGGGCCGGACGTCGTGAACGCCGTTGAGCTGGTTCATGTCGATCACCACGCCACCTGGCGCCTGCGCCTGGCCGCCGGTGGAGTGGCCCTGCCCGCGGGGCACGACCTGCAGGCCGTGCTCGCGGGCGTACCGGACCACGATGCTGATGTCGGCTGCGGAGGCGGTGCGTAGTACCGCTGCGGGTAGGTGGTGGACTGTGCCGCCGTAGTCGTGCGCGGCCCAGCGCAGCGCGTCCTGGTCGGTGTCGAGCGTGCCGGCCAGTTGGGGAAGGGCCGCAAACGCTGGGGCCACTACTGGTCCTCCTTCAAGCTGTTGATCATCTGCTGGCGTAGTCGCGTCGCGGTGGGCTCGATGTTGCCGTTGAGCAGCTCCGCCGCGGCCGACCACGCTTTGTGGGCGGCGTGCTGATCGCCGCGCTCGGCCTGTAGGTCGCCGATGCGACTGTGGACGTGGGCCTGGCTCCAGACGTCACCGACGTGGCTGAATGTTTCCAGAGCGTCGTCGAGGTGCCGCAGGGCGCGGTCGTACTCGGCCGTCGACTCGGCCAGGCCGGCGAGCAGGGTCGACGCGCATCCCGACGACATGAAGTCCTCGGTCTCGTCGAGGCTCTTTCTGACGGAGTCGAGCAGGTCATGTGCTTCGGTAGTGGCGCCGAGGGCGGCCCGTGCCATGGCGAGGTGCGCGGTCGCGACCGCGTGCTCCCAGCTGTCGCCTGCGTCGTCGCTGATCTGGCGGGCGGTCTCGCATTGCTTGATCGCGGTGTCGTAGTCGCCGAGCTGGCAGTAGGCCCGTCCGAGGCCGACATGGCCGGCGGCGATGCCGCTGCGGTCGTCCAGCTCGGCGCGGATGCTCATCGCCTCTCGGTAGAGCTCGATCGACGAGGCGGCGTTGCCCGCGTCGATGCCGGCATCGGCCAGCGTTTCCAGCATCCACGCCTCAGCGTCACGGTGCCCACCTCGGCGCGCCATCGCGAGCGCGTCGCGCAACGCGGGTACCCACCAGGACCAGGCGCGCCGGTGGAACAGCATCTCGTTGATCACCACCGGCAGGTAGGCCACGGCGGTGATGTTCCACTGCGCTCCGTACCGGACCAGCCGGACGAGCAACCGCAGCTCCTCCTCGAACCAGCGGATGGCGTCCGCCGGTCGCCGGAATGTCAACGTTGTCAGGTTGTGGCTGGGCAGGTCTGGTGGGCGTCGGGGCCGGGATGGCCAGAGCAGTCGTGTCGCCGCCGCTCCGGTACGCAGGTAGGAGTCGATGAGCCGCTCGAGGGCGGCGACGTTGGCTTCGTGCGGATTGTGCTCCAGTGCGAGTTCCTGGGCGTAGGAGTGGACGAGGTCGTGCATCACGAACTGATCCTTGGCGGTCAGCTCGATCAGGTGCACGCTGGCCAACGCTGATAGGTGGCCCAGCGCGAACTCCGGTGGGAGTTCGGTGAGCGCCGCTGCGGCCTCGATGCGGATCGGCCCACCGGGATGCAGCCCCAGCAGCCGGAACGTCGTTGCCATCTTTGCGGGCAGCGCGTCGTGGGAGTAGGACAGCACGGTCCGCACGGCCAGGGTGTCGTCGACAGCGAACACGTCGAGCGGCTGGCGCCGCGTGAGTTCGTCGGCCAGCGCGCTCAGCGGGGTGTTGCGCGTCAAGTTGGCGCGTTCCGCCGCGATGCGCAGGGCGAGCGGGAGTCGCCCGGCCCGGTCGGCGATAGCCCGCGCCGCAGCGGGGTCGACGTCAAGCCGCGGCCCGACCACCGACCTGAGAAGCTCGTGCGCTTCGCTCGCGCTCATCGGCTGGACGGTGAGGCGGACCGCGCCTTGGTGCACGACCGCACCCGACAAGCGGCTGCGGCTGGTGATCAACGCGAGCGACGTTGCCGAGCCTGGCAACAGCGGGCGGATCTGCTCGGCGTCGAACGCGTTGTCCAGCACCACCAGCGTTCGGGTGCCCTCCAGCAGGGTGCGGTACAGGGCCGCCCGCCCGCCGAGGTCGCTGGGGATCTCCGACGGGGTAGCACCGAGTGAGAGCAGGAACGCGCCGAGCACGACCGCGGGGTCTTCAGGCGGGCCGGCGGCGTAGCCGCGCAGGTCGGTGAACAGCACACCGTCCGGGAAGTCCCCGGCGATCTCGTGCGCCCAGGTGACCGTGAACGCGGTCTTGCCCACGCCGGCCGGGCCGTCGATGGCGATCACGCCCTCGTGCACGGCCAAGGCTGCCTCGGCCTCCTCGAGCACCTCCCGGCGCGCTACGAAGCCGCGTACCGCCGCCGGAAGCTGAGCGGGGCGCACGCGCTCGCGCGTCGCCCTGGAACGGGGCTTGGGCACGACAAGCTCGGCGAGCCGACCGCTGGCGCCGAGCGCATCGTCGATCGCTGCGGCGACCTCGGGGCTGGGCACGCTGCGGTCGTGTTCGAGGTTGCTGAGATAGCCCCGGCTCACGCTGGACTCAGCACTGAGCAGGGTCAGCGACTTTTTCTGCGCATCACGCAACTCACGCATTCGCCGACCGAACGTCTGGCAATTCGTTTGGATATGTTCATTCTTCGACCCCCCGGTCGTGTGGATAGCTGTCTTCTGTCTCTTGTTCATCGCGATACAGCTCCCCCCTAGCGGTTCCCCCTTGAACCTGCCAACACTGAACGTTGTCAACTGACCACAAGCAGTGGAAATAGCAGGTCCGAGGAGGTGAGGGTATGCAGACGACTCGTTGCTCCGTCACGTATTCCACGCAACCACGCGTACGAAGTCACCCGGTCGAACGACAACTTTCGTCGGTCATCCGAAACGAATTCGCATTCTGCGCTCGTCACGGGAGGCGCAATGTCGCTCTGGCTGACCTATGGCCTTCTCGGCGCGGTAGCGGGCCCCGTCGTCACCGTTGTTGGCCGTTGTGTGGCGCTGCGCGAACCGCTGTCGTGGAGTTCGGCTGTCCGAAGCGAATGGGCGGCGATACTCGCGGCAAGCGCGCTGCTGAGCCTCGCGCTGGTCGAGGTGGCCGAGCGACAGCCCGCAGCGGCGGGCGCGGTCTCGTGGCTTGCGATCATGGGCTTGCTGCTCGCGTCGATCGACTGGGCGTGTCACCGGCTTCCCCAGATCCTGGTCGGCACGCTGCTCGGCGGTGGCGTCATCCAGCTCGGTCTCGCCGCTCTTGTCCAGCACGACGGTGCCGGACGCGTGCTGCGGGCCAGCGGTGCTCTTGCGGCGGTCTTCGCGGTCACGGTGACGATGGCGTTGGTGTCACCGCAGGGATGGGGTGCCGGCGACGTCACCCTGTCCGCCACGGTCGCGTTCTTCCTCGGCTGGTTCAGCTGGTGGCACGTGGCCATCGGGCTCGGCCTGGCGCTCGCACTCGGCGCGGTCACCTTCGGTGTGCTGCGCGCGAGAAGGGCCTACTGGCAAGGACTGCAGATTCCCCTTGGACCAGCGCTGGTCTTCGCACCGGTCTGCACGATCCTGCTGATGTAGCGGGGGCCTCCTGATGTGCCTGCTGTTCAGCAAATGCGATCCCGTGGTCCCGCACGGGGCACTACCGACGCTGTTGCACGCGATCGCGCTGTTCGCCCTCATCGTGCTCGCCGCTCTCGCCAACGACTTGCGCCCGGACACCGGCTTCACGCCGGGCGCGCCGGTCGAGGTGGACCCCATCCCCCCTTCGGGGTCCACCTCGGCACCACTGTTCACATTCCCGGTTGGAGGCCGCGGTGAACCTTACGAAGATGCCCCTGGTCGTAGCAGGCACGGTGATCATGCTCAGTGCATGTAACGGCGCACCGGTCGCCACGACGACCAGTACGCCCGCACCAGCCCCGCCGCCTTCCTCCACAGCTTCGTCAGCCGACGTCGCTCGCGACAAGGCCACTGCCGCATACGAAGGGATGTGGGGTGACTTCGCCGCCGCTGGCAAGACCTCGGACTGGCAATCTCCCCGCTTGCGTCAGCACGCAACTGGCATCGCCTTGGACAAGCTCTCCCAGAGTCTCTACGGCGACAACTACAAAGGTCTTGTCACCAAAGGTGAGCCGGTCCTTCGCCCGTCTGTGTCCACTGTGGAGCCTGAGGGCGATCCGCGAAAGATCGTTGTCACGGACTGTGGTGACTCCTCGAACGCGCTGAAGTACCGAGCCGACAATGGTCAGCTGGCCGACGACAAACCGGGTGGCCGCCATCTCATCAACGCCGTAGTGGAGAAACAAGCGGACGGATCGTGGAAGGTCTCCGACTTCGGTGTCCATGAGGTCGGGTCATGCTGACCATCAGATACGTCGCCGCCCTCGTGTCCGCCGCACTCATAGGAGCAGCGCTCGCAGCCCCGCCTGTACGGGCGGACAACATCTTCGGCGACGTCAACTGCGGCCAGACGCCCTCACCCGCGTGCCAGCTCACTGCCGGCACTCGGCCGGACCGGCCGACCGCCAACGGCAAGCCCACGACCGGGACACATGACGACAGCAGTGCCGCTGACAGCGAGTTCGGCTGCCGGTACGTGCCGGTGGACTATCCCGCGCCGAGCGGGCCTTCGCCGGAGCCAGGCGGCTGGTTCATGGTGTTGTGCAGTCCCGACGGCAAGGACCCTGACTCACACGGCCCGGTGTGGGTTCCTGCGGGTGCGAGCACGCCGCCGACGTTGAGTCCGGAGCAGGTCGCGCAGATGGCGCGCAAGCAGTTGCGGTTGCCCGCTCCGGCCATCACGGCCAGTCCATCCGGGACGCAACTGGTGCACTTGCCCACGTGGCTGTGGCTGTCCGCGGGGTGGACGGATTCGGCCGCAACCGCATCGGTGCCGGGTGTGTCGGTGACCGCGACCGCGACGCCGGTGACGGTCAGCTGGTCGATGGGGGACGGCACCATCGTGACGTGCACCGGGCCCGGTACCCGGTATCAGGCCGATGCCGACCCGAAAGCAAGCTCGCCGGACTGCGGGCACACCTATCGCCGATCCTCCGCTCATGAGCCAGGACAGGCGTTCGCCGTGTCCGCCACCGTGCACTGGACCGTCACCTGGTCCGGCGCCGGCCAAAGCGGCACGTTCCCGGACCTGACCACCACGAACTCAACGACGTTCCGGGTCGCTGAGTCACACGCCCTGAACAACGGGTCCCGCTGACCTTCAACTGAACCACCTTCCCTCAACCGCTCGCTGATGCTCATTCGCGACGCGGCGCACTACTCCCATGCCTTTTGGAGGGCGACATGAATACCTTCGTCACCGACAGCCAAGCCGTCACGAGTCAATCCACATCAGACAGTGGAATGTGGATGAGCAGCAAGCAGCGCAACGTCTCACGCTTGCGCGGCAGGCGACGAAACCGTCCCTACCTGGTGCTCGGCTTGTTGCTCCCAGGTCTGTGCGCGGGAGCGTTCCTGTGGATCTCGCTCGCCACCGACGATCAGCGGCCGGTGCTGGCGCTCGCCCGCGAGGTGACCGTCGGACATGTGGTGGTGGAACAGGATTTGCGCCGCGTCAAGGTCGCGGTCGATGCGGGCGTGCTGGTCGTGGACGCCGGGCAGGCGGCCGGCGTGGTGGGCAAGACGATGTCGGTGAGCCTGCCCGCGGGTGCCTTGCTCACCCCGCACGCGGTGGACTCCTCCGCGGTTCCCGTGGCGGGGCAGGCGATCGTGTCCTTGGCGCTGAAGTCCGGCCAGTTCCCCACCGAGGTCGGATCGGGAGCACGGGTGACCGTGGTGATCGTGTCCAGTGGCACGAGCGGCCCCGCGCCGCGCATTCCCTCGGCGGAGGGCGGCGGCACGTGGTCGGGTGTGGTGACGAGCGTGGCGACGCCGCCCAACGAGCAGGTCACGGTGGTGTCGGTGCAACTCACGGAAGACGCGGCCGGTCAGGTCGCCGCGGTGCCGGTCGGCCAGCTGTCACTCGTGCTCGTAGCGGGAGGTGGCCGGTGATGCTGGTCGCCGTTGTCAGCCTCAAAGGCTCACCAGGCGTGACGACCTTTTCTGTCGCGCTGGCCGCCCGCTGGCCGGTTCCCACGCAGCCGGTGCTCGTCGAAGCGGATCCGTCCGGAGGCGACGTCGCGACGCGGTTCCGCCTGCCTTCCTCGCCCGGCCTGCTCAGCCTTGCCGCGGCCGCACGGGGCAGCGCCGACCCAGGGTTGCTGTGGCAGCACACCCAAGCGCTACCAGGAGGCCTGCTCGCGGTCACCGCGCCGCCGGACGCAGATCTCACCCGCGGCGCCTTGCTCACCCTCACCACAGACTCACCCTCCGGCGCGGGTCTAATCCGGGCCAGTGCGCACAGGCCCGGTGTCGTCGTGATCGCCGACTGCGGCCGGATCGATCAGGCCTCTGCGGCGATGAACATCGTCCGCGAGGCCGACGCCTTGGTGCTGCTCACCCGCGCCCATGCCGACGATCTCGCGCACCTGGCCCGCAGACTGCCCACCGCCGCGCGCTGGACACCCCGGCCGATGCTGCTGCTGGTCGGGGGCGGCTACGCCACCACCGATGTCGGCCGCGAGCTCGGCGTGATGCCGCTGGGCCGCATCCCGCACGACCCACGCGGTGCCGCTGTCCTGTGTGGACGGCAACCACGATCACGGTGGCCCCGTAGCCGGCCGTCGCAGTCCGCGCTGGGACGGTTCGCTCACAAGGTCGCCGCCGAGCTGGCCCCGAGGGTCGTGATGGCGCCCACCCTCAGTCTCGTCAACGGCACCGGCCCAGCCCAGGAACTCCCTGTGACCCCACGGCTTCCCGCAGACAACCAGACCGGCGGGCAGGAGCACTCTTGGAGAGGAGTCTTGTCATGACTCAACCCGTGAACGGGCATCTCAGGTCGGTGCCACCGCTGCCCCGCCAGGAGCCGTGGTCACCGCCCCAACAGCCCGGCACCAGCCCTACCTACGGCGGTATGTGGAACGCCACGGCGGGCGGCAGTCCGCCCACCGTGCCACGCGACGATGCCGGCGAGGACATCGATCGTGCCGCGCGCGACGGGCTCCGGCAGCACTTGCGCGTCGTCCTGGCCGACGAACTGCCCAGCCAGGTAGACGCCCACGAGAAACGCAGCGGCGCCGCGATGATCCCGTCGGCCCGCCGATCGCTGGGTGAGGCGATCCTGGCGGACGCGGCGCGCCGCCACAGCGAGCGGGAACTCATGGCCAACCGACCCCTCGTCGCGCCTGACGTCGAGCGCCAGGTGGTCGTCGAGGTGCTCAACGAGATGTTCGGCATGGCGGGCCTGCAGCCGCTGCTGGACGACCCGACGATCGAGACGATCAACGCCAACCGCTTCGATCGCGTGATCGTGCAGCACACCGACGGCCGCCGCGAACCGGTCGCGCCGATCGCCGCGTCCAACGACGAACTCACCGATCTGGTCCGGCTGCTCGCCGCGCGGGCGTCCAGCCAGGAACGGCGGTTCGATCACGGTTCCCCCGCGGTCAACCTTCAGCTGCCCGGTGGTGAGCGGTTGTTCGCGGTGATGGGGTTGACCGCGGACGGGGTGACCTCGCTGTCGATCCGCCGGCACGGCTATCTCACCGCCACGCTGCCTCAGCTGCGTGAGCGCGGCACGATCGACACCGGTCTGCGGGAGTTCTTGCGCGCGCTCGTGCGCGCCCGCAAGAACATCCTGATCACCGGCGGTGCCGCGGCGGGGAAGACGACCATGTTGCGGGCGTTGGCCTCGGAGATGGATCCGCTGGAGCGGATCATCACGATCGAGGACGCGTTCGAGCTTGGGCTGGAGCGTGATCCGAACATCCACGCCGATGTGACGGCGCTGCAGTCACGCGAGCCGAACGTGGAGGGTGAGGGAGCGGTCTCCCAGGCCGAGTTGGTGCGGTGGGGCCTGCGGATGTCGCCGGACCGGGTCATTGTCGGCGAGATCCGCGGGCCCGAGGTCATCCCGATGTGCAACGCGATGTCGCAGGGCAACGACGGATCCATGGCCACCCTGCACGCTTCCAGCTCCCGCATTGCCTTCACCCGCCTTGCCTCCTACGCCGCGCAAGGCGCCGAGCGGCTGTCGCTGGAGGCCACCGCGCTGCTGGTCGCGAGCGCGGTGCATTTCGTGGTGCACCTGGGCCGCGGCAGCGACCGGACCACCAGGGTCGTGTCGTCGATCCGCGAGATCGTCGACGCCGACGGGGCACTGGTGGTCTCCAACGAGGTCTACCGGCCCGGTCGCGACGGCCGGGCTCGCCCGGTGGCCGGCGCGCTGCGCACCGACACCCTCGACGAGCTGGCCGCCGCCGGACTCGACCCTGTCGTGCTCGACCAGCCCGACGGGTGGTGGCCACGATGAACGTCTCCCTCGGCACCGCCCAAGGACTTGCCGTCCTGCTGGGCCTCGGTACAGGGCTGGGAGTGCTGCTGTTCGTCATCGGCTGGCACGGCGTCGAACCACGCCCTCGCCTGTGGCGCGCGCGACCGCGCAGTGGCGAACAACGTCAGCGCATCGGAATCCGGTTCGGTGTCGCGCTCACGGTCGGTGTAGCGGCCGGCGTGGCGACGGGCTGGGTTGTCGGCGCGGTCCTGGCCGCGATGGCCTGCTGGGCGCTGCCGCGGGTGCTGGGCCGCGACCCGGAGCACGCGCACCGGGTCGCGAAGGTCGAGGCGATCGCCACCTGGACCGAGATGCTGCGCGACACCCTGTCGGCCGCATCCGGTCTGGAACAAGCGATCCTCGCCACCGCGCCCCTGGCCCCTGCCCCGATCCGCGGCCAGGTCGCCGGCCTGGCGCGTCGCCTCGAGAACGGGCAACGGCTCGCGCCGTCGCTGCGGGGGCTGGCCGACGAGCTCGCGGACCCGACCGGCGATCTGGTGATCGCCGCGCTGGTGAAAGCCGCAGAGCAGCAGGCCCGCCAGCTCGGCGAGCTGCTCGGCGCGCTCGCCCAGACCGCGCGGGAACAGGTGTCGATGCGGATGCGGGTGGAGGCCGGTCGAGCGCGCACGCGCACGTCGGTGCGGGTGATCGTGGGGACCACGCTGGTGTTCGCGGTGGCCGTGGTGCTGCTCAACCGCCCCTACTTGTCGGCCTACGACTCCGCGACAGGGCAAGCGGTGCTGCTGGGTATCGGGTTGCTGTTCGCGGTGGGATTCGCCTGGCTGGCACGGATTACCCGCATCGCGCAGTCGCCGCGGCTGCTGGCCTCCGCCCAGGCGCCGATGGGGGAGCGTCCCCGTCCGGTCGCCGAGAGGCAGGTGTGACGTGGCTGCCGTGGTGACCGCGCTGGTTCTGGGCGCTGGATTCGGTCTTGGCCTATGGGCCTTGGCGTTCGCGGTGTTTCCGCCTCGGCCGGCGCTGGGCGCGGTGCTGGCGCGGGTCACCGCCGCGCCAGCACCACCGCCGATCGTGCTCGTCGGCGAGACGGGGTGGGCCGCGCGGCTGGGCAGTCGCGCGGTCGCGCCGCTGCGCGCGCTGGGACTGCCCGGCGAACGGCTGCGTCGCGACCTCGTGGTCATCGGACGGCCGATCAGCGCCCACCTGGCGGAGAAGGCCAGTTTCGCTCTCGCCGGACTGGTCGTGCCCGCGCTCCTGCTGCTGGGACTGTCCGTCCTCGGGCTGCCGATCGGCTGGCAGTTCCCGATCATCGCCGGGCTCGTCCTGGCCGCCATCGGATTCGAGCTGCCCGATCTGCGCGCACGTGCCGAAGCGGCGAGGCTGCGCACCGGGTTCCGGCACGCTCTCTCGGTGTTCCTGGACCTGGTGTGGATCACGCTGGCGGGTGGCGCGGGCGTCGACAGCGCCCTCAACGACTCGGCGGCGGTCGGTCACGGCTGGGCATTCACCCACATCCAGCGCGCCTTGTCCGCCGCGCGACTGACCCGCACGACCCCGTGGGCCACGCTGCGGCAGCTCGGCGACGAGCTCGACATCCCGGAGCTGGTCGAGCTGGCCGCCTCGGTCAGCCTGGCCGGCACCGAAGGCGCCAAGGTCCGCGCGAGCCTGGCCTCGAAAGCCACGGCCTTGCGGACGCGCCAGCTCACCGACGCCGAAGCCGAGGCCCACTCCGCGACCGAACGCATGGCGCTACCGGTCATGTGCCTGTTCCTCGGCTTCCTCGGCTATGTCGCCTACCCGGCACTGACACAAGTGATCAACGGCCTCTGAGTCGAGGCGCAAGTTCCGTTTTTCGTTACAAGACAAGGAGAAGAAAATGACGATCACTCAGTTGAGCATGGTGTGGACGATGGTGCGGGCACGCATCGACCTGCTGCGACGCAACCCCAGCGCGGGCTACGTGAGCGAGACGACGCTGATCACAGCCCTGCTCATCTCCGCGGGAGTCCTCGTGCTCGGAATCATCGTGGCCAAGGTGATCGCCAAGGCCACGAGCATCGAACTGTGAGCACCCGATGGCACACTTGACCGCTCCCGTCCGGGACTCGCACGGCTGCTGGAAACGGCGCAGCCGTCGGCTTGGCGTCTGGCATCGCCGCTTCCTGCAGCCGATTCTGCAGGACGATCGCGGCTCGGCCAGCGCGAATCTCGTGCTCTTCACACCGCTACTGCTACTGGTGCTGCTGACGATCGTGCAGTTCGTGTTGTGGTCGCACGCTACCCACATCGCGCAAGCCGCCGCCTCACAAGGGCTCGCTGTCACCCGAGCACAAAACGGAACTGCCGCGGCGGGCACGGCGAGCGCGCGGCAGCTGCTCGATCAGCTCGCACGAGGCCCGCTGACCGGCGCGAGCGTCGCTGCGGAACGCAGCACCGCGTCGGCATCCGTGCGGATCACCGGTACCGCGAGAGCCGTTGTCCCGTTCCTGCAGCTACCGGTTCATGCCGAAGCATTAGGTCCCGTCGAACGGTTCGTGACAGAAGTCAACGGATTCGCGAGTCCCTGAAACGCCCGACCCCGGATCCAGCGGGTTCCCCCACACCAGAACGGACACCCGCGCGCAACCGATCGACCTATCACATGTCCACAAAGGATCAAACAGCGTGGCGCTGTGAGAGGACTGGAGTGTCTGATGAACGAATCTCCTGTGCGGTACGGGAGCTTCAGTTCCGGTACCGAACCGGTGCTGTGGCGTCCTGGTCTGGCCCGTGAGCGGCTGCGTCGCCGTGCGGTGTGGTGTTGCCTGCTGCCTGATGCCGGGCTGTATGCACTCGGCGGGGTGCTGACGCTGCTCGTCGGCGTGGCCAACCGGCCCGTACTTGTTCTTGTTGTCGCGGCGGGCGCGGTGCTGGTCGTGGTCGCGGTGCTGATCGCACGCTACGACTACCTGCGGTTCGGTCATGATCTGTCGGCTCGAACGGCTGCCTGGCGTACCGATCGCGGGCGAGGTGAATGGTTCTTCCGTGGCGCCGATTTCCTTGATCGGGGACCGGTGGCTGCGGCAGCCCTGGCCGCGCAGGTCATCGACGCGGTGCACCTGAGTCATTCGGGGCCCGCCGCGCCGTGGATCGGCCAAGGCCACTTGGACGCTGTTCACCGGCTGGCGTGGGACATGCTGCTCGCGCTGTACCAGGCGCCCACGGCACACGAGGACCTGCAGCCGGCCATAGCCCGGCTCGCCTTTGCGACCGCCCACATCCGCGAAGCCAACCGGCGGCTGCACCACGCCGCGGCCACGGCCCGGACCGACGACCTGCTCGCGCACCTGACCGCACTGCACGACGTTCTACCCGCAGCGGTGACGCCATGACCGCCGCACGGACAACGCCGTGCCGCAGGTCGTGGTGGCGGGAGGACCGGGGCTCTGCGAGCAGCGAGATCGTTCTGGTCACGCCGCTTCTGGTGATGCTGCTGGTCTTCGTCGCTGTGGTCGTGCACCGCGGTGTCGACGCACGGCTGCGGATCAATGACGTGGCGCACCAGGCGGCGAGAGCGGCCAGTCTCGAACGCACCACTGCCCGCGCCGCCGACCAGGCACGCTCGACCGCGACCGCCGCGCTGGCCTCGGCGGGCGTCACCTGCCGAGCCGTGGCCGTGGACATCGCTACCGCAGGCCTGCGGCCGGGCGGCTCCGTGACCGTGACCGTCAGCTGCGACGTCGACCTCGGTGACGCCCTGATGCTCGGCGCAGGCCAGAAGCGCTTGTCCGCCACGGCGATCGAGCCGGTGGACACATACAGGTCCGGCGCCATCGTGGCTGCTGGGAGGAGCGGCAGATGACCTCGGTGATTCAGCTGGCACGGCGGGTGCGGTCGTGTGCGGACGACGGGCAGGTGAGCGCGTTCGTCGTGACGATCACCCTCGCGCTCCTGGCGCTCGCCGGGCTCGGCCTCGACGGTGGCCTGGCGCTCGCGGCCAAGGTCAAGGCCAACGGCCACGCCGAGGCCGCCGCCCGCGCCGGCGCGCAAGCCCTTGACCTCGCCCAGTACCGCGCCAGCGGCCAGCTTCACCTGAACCCGGCGCAAGCGGCGGCCAAGGCCCGCTCCTACCTCGGCAGCGTCGGCGCGTCCGGCACCGTCACCGTGTCCGGCAACACCGTGACCGTCACGGTCACGGCATCTCAGCCGACCCAGCTACTCGGACTCATCGGCGTGTCCCGCCTGCAGGTTCACGGCGAGGGCAGCGCGCATCCTCAGCGCGGCGTCACGACCGCCGAACCCTGACCCACCCCCGTAGCCCAGGGCTTCATCGCTCGCACCGCAGCATCAGCACAGAAGGGGAGACCATGATGGCCACGACCGATATCGCGACAGCGCAGGAGATCAGGCGCCGAGTCGAGGAAGCCGACACTGCTCGGCGGGAGCGGCGAGCCGTTGCGGCGCAACAGGTCGGTGAGCTCGCGCGGCAACGGGCGATCCACGCCGGCAAGGTCGAGGAGTTCGACCGGCAACTTGCAGAGGTCATCGCCGGCTCGCGGGACGTGATGGACATCGACGAGCTGTCGCGGTTCACCAGCATCCGGCCGGCTGTCCTGACGGGATGGCTCAACGTCTCCAAACCGGCTCGTACGAAAAAGAAGCCGCTCACCGCTAGCAGGCCCGACGACCCGAGCCGCGAGCCGTCCGCTGCGAGCACAACGACCAACGGCCAGGCAGTCCCGCCACCGCAACTGGTCACGGCGGACGTGACATGACGGCCTCCGAACCGGTCGAGCTGGGGTGATCCCAGCCAGGCCGGTGCTCACCCGCAGGACAGGACGCATCGGGCCGCACAAGGCCTGTACAGCCAAGGAAACGAGTCAGCCGTGACCTCCAAGCCGCACCACACCCGCAGAGGGGCAGCTCTGTCGCCCACGCCGGGCCGGCGTGCCCGGCGGGGACTGGTCGGCACAATCCGTGTCGCCTGCCGTGTGCTGCGCGGTCTGGTCGCCGCCACAGCGCTACTGGCCTTGACGGCGGGTGTGCCGTGGGCGCTGTGGCATTACGTCGGCTGGCCGCTGCCTGACCACGTTCTGACCTGGACCGAACTGCAGGTCGTGTTGCTCAGCCCGATCACGGCCGAGTTCGTGCTGGATGTCATCGCCTGCGCGTGCTGGATCTGGTGGGCGGCGTTCGCTCTCGACGTCGTGGCCTGCATCGTGGATGCGGCCCGGCGCGGGTTCGACGCGGCCCGGTCCGTTCATTTCTCCGCCGCTGGCCCGACGCAGGCGCTGGCGGGTGCGCTGGTCGGCTCGATTCTGATGGCGGTACTGGGCAACCGGCTCACACTGGCGGCGTCCGCCCCGCTGTCGGCCGCGCTCGGGACCGGAGCCCCGGTCGTGGCGACCGCCCCAGCGTGGCATCACCCCACACCCGGCACCGAGGCGCTGGAAGGCCGCCCCTCGGTAGCGCCCGCTGGCGGCGCGGGTGATGTTTCCACGCGGCCGGAGTCGGTGGTCGTGCTGGCACCGCATGCCGGAGTCCACGACTCGTTGTGGCGCATCGCGCAACGCACCCTCGGCGACGGCGCCCGCTGGCCGGAGATCTTCGAGCTCAACAAAGGAAAACCGCAACCGAACGGGCACGCCTTCACCCAGCCCAGCCTGATCTTCCCCGGCGAGGAGCTCACACTGCCACGCGAGGCGCACGCATCCACGCCGCCGCCGGCCGATCAGGCCCCGAACTCTCCCGCCCCGCCATCGACCTCCTCTACGCCCTCGACCAGCCTTCAGCCGTCCACACCCGTGTCACCCGCGCCGTCTATGCCTCAGGCCCCACCGTCTGCGAGGAGCCTCAGCCCAGCACCGCAGGCGGCGGACGAACCCGGCTTCCGGTGGGGCGACGAGCTGTTCGTCGGTCTCGGGCTGGCCGCCGCTGTCAGCGCGACGCTGATGCTCGCCCGCCGCCGCCATCGCAGCCGATACCGGCCCGGCAGCGGTGACCGCGACGACCTGTTCGTCGCCCCGGTCGTCTACCAGCTGCGCCTGGCACACCTGCGCACCGAGGCACACAACGACATCGACCTCGACGAGGACGAGGCGGACGACGAACGCCCGCGGCCTGGCCCGCCCGTGCCGCCCTTGATGGTGGGCGCACACGAGGCCGGTGCAGGCGGCACCGCGGCCCTCACGCCAGGAATCGGTGTCCGCGATGGCCGTGAGATCGCCCTCGACCTCGCCGCCACTCGCGGCCTCGGACTGGTCGGCGCCGGCGCCCCCGCCGCGGCCCGCGCCCTGCTGATCACGGCACTCACCACCTCACCACGCCACCCGGCGACGTCGGCGGGGACGGTCGTCATCGTCCCCGCCGGCGACCTGGTCTCGATGCTCGGACGAGACGCGCGCCACCTGCACCTGCCGTCAACAGTGCGAGTCGTCCGAGACCTGGACAGCGCGCTGGACGCGGTCGAGGCCGAAATCCTGGTGCGCGCCACCACCAGCCGTGAAACCGGCGCCGGGCACAGGAGGTGCCCGCCGCTGGTGCTGGTCGCACAGCCACCAGCACCGCACCCGCGGCTACAGGCGGTCCTGGACACCGGCACGCCGTTCGGTGTCACCGGGCTGCTGCTGGGCCAGTGGCAACCCGGCGTCACCTGCTACGTCCGCGCCGATGGCACGATCTCGGCCACCGGCCCCGGCCTGGGCGAAGCCCTGCGCGGCACCCAGGTGTTCCGCCTCGGCGGCGACGACACCACCCAGCTCCTTAATCTGCTGCACCAAGCCGAACCCCAGCCCGACCCGCCGGACACCAGCTACCTTCCCGACCTGCCACCGGCACCACACACGCCCGTCGCGGCCACGCCACCGGCCAGCAACGATCACACGTTGCCGAGCGCGGAAGGCGCGCTCGAGACCCGCCCCTCCGGTACGAGTGAGATCGAGCTGAAGGTCACGGCCTCGGCTACGCAACCCGCACCCTCAGACACCCAGCCGGAGATCCTCGATCCCAGCCCAGCGCAGGGCCTGCGGGAGCGACAGCACAAACCGGACCGCGCGGACGTCGCTGGTGCGGAGAAGGAACATCCACAGCCGGGCGCGCTCACCGATGATCCGGCGCCCGCGGACGGACACACCGAACCCGTGGCCGCAACACCGCCGGCCTTCGCCACCCACCACGAGGACGACACGGACGCCGCACAGATCATGGTCACCGTGCTCGGTGGCCTGCGTGTGCACTGGCACCCCGAGCCTCACCCGGCCACGAGTTCCCTGGAGATCACCGGGACCTTGCAGCCCAGAACCCAAGAACTGCTGGTGTTTCTCGCGCTGCACCCTGACGGCGTCACCCGCGACCCGCTCGTCTCGGCGCTGTGGAGCCACGACCCGCCGGCCCGACCGACCAACGCCCTGCACACCGCGCTGGCACGGATGCGCACCGCACTGGCCGCCGCCACCGACGGAGCGGTGACCGACATCGTCTCGACGAGCAACGGCCGCTACCAACTCGACCCCGCGGTGGTGAGCGTCGACTACCGGCGCTTCGCTCACGCTGTCGCCGCACGCCGCGCCGCCGCCACCGACCAAGCCCGAATCGACGCCCTCTGGGACGTGGTCAACGCCTACGGCGGAACACTGGCAGAAGACATGTCGAACGAGTGGATCGAGTCCGTACGCGAGGCGATCCGCCGCGACGCCGTTGACGCCGTCGCCGCACTGGCCCGCGCGCTGGTCGACACCGACCCGCAACAGACCCTGGACCTGCTGGAGGTCGCGCGGGCATTCGACCCGCACAACGAGCCGCTCTACCGCGACATCATGCGCCTGCAGGAACGGCTCGGGCAGATCGACGCCATCCCGCGGACACTGACCCTGCTGACCGCCCGGCTGGCCGAACTCGACGCCGCACCGACCCCACAGGCTCGCGGCCTGGCAGCCCAGCTGGGACAACGCCACGAGGACAAGCCGGCCGGCCCAGCGAGTTCACACGCTCAGGGCACACGTGATCGCAGCACGGCCAGTTGACATGGCGCCAGGACGGTACGGGCCTAACGACCACAGCCAGGACCGAGCTCGTGCCCGCAGGCCTGCCCTGTTCGCCGGCCTCGCCGTCGCTGAGACCGAGTTCGTCCAACTCGGCAATTCCGGTAAGTGCGACTACCTTGCCGCCAATCCGGCAGCGGTACGCCTGAGCGTGCGCGATAAGTTCCAGGTGCGCGCCAAGCGGGACGACCAGAGCTTCGGCCAGCGTCAAGAACTCCAGTGCTTCGACCTTCAACGAGTACGTGACCGTGCCCGGAAAAGACTTTGCGCGCAGGTCGCGCAACAAAGTTACTTCGATAATCATCTTTTTCGGTGTGCGGCCAGGAATGCTATTCTGCAGGTCGGGATGTTTGTCCGGAGATTCTTTGTCGATGGAATACGAGCTGGCCGTGGAAAGAATTCCTTCTCGTCATACGAGGTCACCCGAGGTCGTCGTGACCAGTGTGGCCTGTTCCCGCTTGCCCCGACGCGGCGCCTCGGGGCATGGACATCCCGAAGAAACCCTCACCCCTCATCGTCGCACTCACATGCGCACCAGTGCCGACCGAGTCCTCGCGCCGTACCCGTCGCCCTCTCGTTCAGCGACACAATCCCTACGGCTCCTATTCGAGTGCCGGCCTCTGCTCAGTGCTACCGCAGGAGTCGACCCTGGCCTCCCACTCGCCCCGGAGCAACAAGCTTCTCGTCGTCCGGCAGGGCGCCGGAATCGGCCCTCCGTATTCCGGCTCACGTCACAGAGTGTCACGCCAAGTAGCGGCAGGGAAGATCATCTGCACGCACAGTGCCTTCCATTGGGGGTTCATACGGGGGGTTATGACGGGGTTCATACGGGGGATCAGGTTAGAGGACCACCCTCTACGGCCTGCGGAGATGCTGGTCATCGATGCCGCAGGGGGATCCGCTGGTATCCCAGACTCGCTTGCCCGCAAGCCGGTAGACACATCGGCGCGGGCTGCATGGCCGCTGTCTCGGTCGCTACTTCGTGATCAGCCCTCTACCTTGTCTTACCTTCACTGCTATCCACCTTCCTCATTCTTTTATTTCACTTATTTACCCTTAATTTCGCTCCCTGTGTGTCGCCCGACCATCTCCGTCCGCGGCAGCCGGCGCGCACTCGACATTGCTGACCTGCGGAAATCGGCGCAAGACGTTCGGAATTGTGACCGTACGGACGGTTTTATATTGCACCACAATGCGGGCGGCAATCATCACCCAAAAGGGTTCCCGAAAAGACGGCTAGCGCTATTGCGTGCGGCACGTGGCAGAGTAATAATTGAATTACCGCCGGGGGAGCCGGAAACAAACCGAATACCACACCCGGCGCGAGTCATGTCCAATGAACGGGAGTCGATCATGTGCGACACCGAAATCGAAACCGAAATCGACGGCACGGTCACCGCGTTTTGCTACTGCGGGTGGGCCGAATACGGCCACAACACGGAAACCGCCAACGCCGCCGCCCACGCCCACGAGAACGCGCTCGACGTCATCGACGCCGACGCGTTCACCGCCGCCGCCGTCTGACGTTCCCGCCGCTCGCACTAGATCGAAAGGACCCACCCGCGATGACCACGCCAGCCGCGCCGACGACCGCCCCGGCGGCATCCGGCACGACGACCACCGCCCCGGCGGGTGGGCGGTTGCCCAACGGCGAACTCCGCCGACAGGTGGCGCAAGTCCTGACCGATCAGGCGGGCGCCGAACTGACCCCGCGCAACATCGCCGCCGCACTCGGCGGGAAGTCATCGGGCGCGATCGGCAACGCGCTCGCCGCGCTGACCGCCGGGGGCTACGCCGAGCAGACCTCGACCAAACCGGTCCGCTACCGGTCGACACCGACCACCGCCGACGCCGCCGCCGCGCCCGTGGCGGTCCCGTCCGGCGCACTCCGCCGCACCCGCACACCTCGCACGACGACACCACCCGCGACGACCACGCCCGCTACCCCAACGGCTCCGGCCGTGACCGGTCCGGTTACGCGCCCGAACGGGCAGCTTTACCACCCGCGCAAGCTGTCCGGGCTGCCGGATGTGACCGCGCTACAGAAGTTGCGTGACGCCGGGGTCGCCGCCCTGTTGTACGGGCCGCCCGGAACCGGGAAGACCTCGGTGGTCGAGGCCGCTTTCGGTGACCTGGTCACGGTTCAGGGTGACGGGGACACCACGGTCGCCGACATCGTGGGGGAGTACACCCAGACCCCGGACGGGAAGTTCGTGTTCGTGCACGGTCCGCTGGTCCGCGCGATGCGCGAAGGCCGGACCCTGTTCATCGACGACGCGACCCTCATTCCGCCGACCGTGCTCGCCGTGGTCTACCCCGCGATGGACGGCCGCCGCCAGATCATGATCAAGGCCAACGGCGGCGAGGTCATCGACGCCGCTCCCGGTTTCTACGTGGTGGCCGGACACAACCCCGGCGTGCACGGCCGCGGTGTTGTCGGATGCGTTGGCGTCGCGGTTTTCCGTGCAGATCCAGGTGTCCACCGACTACGACCTCGCCACGCAAC
The DNA here is from genome assembly GCF_033949925.1 of Lentzea kristufekii. NCBI lineage: Bacteria > Bacillati > Actinomycetota > Actinomycetes > Pseudonocardiales > Pseudonocardiaceae > Lentzea > Lentzea kristufekii. The sequence continues at coordinate 124,391 of NZ_JAXAVV010000017.1, read as the reverse complement.
TCAAGATCGACACGCGTGCCGTGTCCGTGGCGCGGAACCTGTCCACGCGACAGGCGGGCGGCGAGGTCCGGTGGGCACCGCAACTGCGCGAACTGCTGGCATTCCAGAAGATCGCCGACGTGTTGGGCACCGACGCCGCCGCCGGGAACCTGATCGGCACCGCCCCGGAAGAGGACCGCGACATCGTGGCCACCGTTGTCAAGACCGCCTTCGGTAAAACCGTTGCCCCGCTGGCACTCGGTGCCCGTATCTGACCAACCGCCACTCGCGCCCGAACCGTCCGGAAAGGACACCCGCGATGACCGCGCACATGATCGCCGACCCCGCCGCCACCGGTTCGGCCGTGTTCCCCGCCGCCGCCGGATGGGACGCGCTCTCGGCCGCGTTGACCGCCGAAGTCCCCGCGATCGCCGGACGGGACGACCTGCTGGTCACCATCGCGCCCGGTGCCGGACACGGTGCCCCGGCGTGTTTCCTGCCCGCCACCGCCATGATCGAAGTCGACGGTACGCACCTGCACCCGGTAGACCCCGCCACCGCCCGACCGCATCGGATGAGCGACCGGAAACGGTACGCCCCCACCTGGGGTGCGCTGACCCATGAATGCGCGCACAGCAAGCACACCGCCTGGCTCGCCGCCGTGCCCGCCGACGCCGACCCCGGCGCGGTCGAGGCCGCCCTGTTGCTGGAAGAGCCCCGGATCGAACGGGCGCAGATCCGCCGCCGCCCCGACGACCGGCATTGGTTGCGCGCGTGTGTGAAGACCATCGTCACGGGCGGCATGAAACTCGACGATCCCGCCTTCGCCCCGAAAATGACCCCGCGCGACGCTGCCCACACCGCCGCCCTGTTCCTGGGACGCACCGACGGCGGCATCCTCACCCGCGCCGAAACCGCCCCCGTCGCGCGCGCCGTGCAAGACGTACTCGGCGCGGAGAAGCTCGGGAAGCTTCGGGCGGTGTGGCGCAAGGCGTTCCGCACCGCCGACGATGACACCGCCGCCATGATCGAACTCGGCCGCCAGTGGTGCGAGATCATCGGACCCGACCCCGACACCACCCCGCCGCACCTCGCCGACCCGTCCGCCACCCCGGACCCGTCCGGCACCCCGTCGCCGTCCCCGCTGGCGGATGCGATCGGCAAGGCACTGGGCAAGGTGACGCGCGCGGTAGCGCGGGCGAAGCTGCCCGAGGACCCCGCCGAGATCGCCGCCCGCAACAAGGCCGCTGCCGACGCCGCCACGACGAAGGCCGATGACGCCGCCCGCACCGTGTTCACGGTCGGCGGTCCCCGTGACGGGCTCACCGACACGACCGGTACCCGCCCGCCGACCACGGGCGAACGCACCGCCGCGCGGGTACTCGGGCGCGCGCTGACCACCGCCGGGGTCCGTGACCGGGTGGCGACCAGGACGACCTCGCCGATTCCGCCCGGACGCCTGCGGATGCGCGGTGCGCTGGCGCGCGAGGCGCAACTCGCCGCCGGGGCGATGCCGACCGCCGAGCCGTTCACCCGCACCACCCGCACCACGGTCGCGACCCCGCCGCTACGGCTGGGCATCGCGTGCGACGTGTCCGGGTCCATGGGCAGCTTCGCGAAACCGGTCGCCTCGACCGCGTGGATTCTGGCCAACGCCGCCGGGCAGAGTCCGGTGCCCGCCGACACCGCCACCGTGATCTTCGGCCACCACGTCCGCCCGATCACCCGCCCCGGCAAAGCCCCCGTCGCCGTGACCGACTTTGCCACCCGCGACAACTGGGAAGCCATCGACACCGCGATCGACGCCCTCGACGGCGCACTCGGACTGTCCCGCCCCGGTGCCGCGCGGTTGCTGGTCATCGTGTCCGACGGCAAATTCCGCGACGGACCCCGCCGCAACGGGCAACGACTCCTCGACCGGTTGCGCGCCACCGGATGCGCCGTGTTGTGGATCGCCCCGGACGTCCCAGGGCGCACACCGCTGACCGGGGCGACCGTGCACGTGATGACCGACCCCACCACCACCGCGCAGGCCATCGGCCGCGCCGCCACGGCCGCCCTGCGCGCCACCCACTGACCGCCAGCCCGGTCCGGGGCGCGCACCGCCCCGGACCCACCCGGAGGTGTTCACCATGTACGACTGCCCCATCACGACCGTGGGTGAATTGCGCGAGGCGCTCGAACCCTACGACCCAACCGCCCCGCTACAGCTCGCCACACAACCCGGCTACCCGCTCGCACACACCCTCACCTGCGTCGTGAGCACCGTGCAGGACACCGACGACGACGCACCGCCCACCCACGCATACGTCGTGTGGCTCGGCGCGGGGGAACAGGTCGGTTACCTCCCGACGGTCGCGGTCAGCGCGCTGGGGTGGTCGTCATGACCACCACCGCGCCCGCACTGACCGCCGGACTGGCTGAGGGAGACGCCGACCGTCACCGTGCGCGCCGTTGCATGTGGACGGCTGCTGCTCGACGCGACCGACCCGCTCACCTACGCCGACGCCGTGACCGACCTGCCGACACCACCCAACGGAGCACCTCATGAGCACCCGTACGCCAGACGGAATCATCGGACTTGCCGGACGCGCGGTGCGAGTCGCACGCGCACATCGCGCAGCCGACCGTGACGGGTTCCTGTGCCGCAACAACTCCGCCGGGCAATGGAACAGGTGGGCGCGCCGTGCTCGCGTGGCCAGGACCATCGCGTCCGCGCTTCAGATGCCCGTGGACAGCGTCATCATCACCGACGACCCCCAACGCGAGTACCGCACCCGCGACGGCACGGTCCCCGGTGACCTGATCACGGTCACCGAGCACCTCACTGGACGCTTGTGGCGTTTCATCCCCGACAACACCACCCCCGGCACCGCCTGGCTGCTGCTCGACTCGTGCCCCGACTGCGGGGCCGAGATCCCCGTCGTCCACGTCGCCGGCCTTGCCGACCTCGGCGATTACCTCGACCCTGGCGGCGACCTCTCGCCCATCGCCGAGGCCCGCGACGACTCCCTGCACGCGCCCGGCTGCACCTTCGCGCCGTCAGCGATCGAGGAACCGTCTGTGACACCCCATTCCGCACAACCGCCTTACACAGGAGGAGATCACCGTGTCACTACATGAGGCTGTCGAGACGATCGTCCGGACCTTCCACGAGAACGGATGCCGGGTGGCCTCCGTCATCGCCGATCCCGCCGACGCGCAGCAAGTTCTCTACGGCACCGTCAGTCGCGATGGCGTCCTGATCGGCAGCTACTACTGCACCGACCAAGCACGCCAGTCAGGGTGGCGCGTGGTCGCCGCGAACGGCGAGCACGTGACCTACAACGGCACAGCCGTGAGCTTCGCCGACCACGGCGACGCACTCTATCTGCTGACTGCACTGATTCCCGGCGACGACTCCGACGAGGTCGAACGTCACATCCGAAGGCTCGCCGTCCTCAACCAGGCAACCGGGTTCGACGAGTACCACAGCTGACTTCCACGACGATGCGGACCAAGCATCGTTTCATGTGGACGACTCTTGTCGGTCGCCCACAGCCGGGTGTGGATCACGGTCGGGCGTGCGTGGCTAGGTGTCCAACAGCGATCCCACCTGTCACGTCCAGCCGCGCCGGATTCGCGTGAGCGTGTCCCCGGCCTCGTCCCCAACCGCCCAGACACAACCGTGCACCGCCGACCCCACCGGCCCCTCTGATCGGACCACACCAACGACGACGCGAACTGGAGGCGGACATGACCGCCGCAGACTTCTACATCGGACGAGGCCCCTCGGCCGTGTGGGTGGGATCGCTGAGCCACAACGCCGGGCCCGAGATCGTGCACTGGACCCCGGCCGGCTGCGAGGTGCTCGGCGCCGTCACCGCACGCGACTACGCCCGCGGGCTCGACACGCTGCTGTCGCTGCCCAGCGACGAACGCCGCAACTGGGCACATCGCGTGGCCGACGGGTGGCCGTGGTGCTGGCAGGACAGCTCTCTCACCGGCTGGTGCTACGCGTTCGACGCCGGACGCGTGTGGATCAGCTACTTCGGACGCGCGTGGTTCCCGTGTCCCACCACAGACCAACTGGAGTCCGGTGCCGTCCTCGACCGCGTGCGCCGCTCGAGCGCCACCGGGCCGCATCCAGCCTTCCCTGCGCTCGGCCGCGCCCCTGGCTGCGCTGAGCACCACAGCATAGGCACCGCCGAGCCTCACGTGGTCGGTTTCTGGGAGTTGCTCGGTCTGATGGCACACGCCGCCCGCGAGACCGGCGACCTCGACGTCGCGTTCGAGACGACCGAGGAATCAACGCGGCTGTTCTCCGGAGATGAGCCGGAATCGTTGCTGGGCGCGGTACTGCTCCGGCTTGGTGTACCGGCTGCCGGAGTACACGCGAGCGAACTCAACACTGAACCGCCCAGCTACGTGTTCCCGCGCTTCGGGTTCCAGCTCACCGCCAAAGCCAGCCAACTGGCCGACGACTTCCAGATCTGGGAGGCACACGGAGAACCGGTGGCGGACCTGCTCGCCGACTTCGAACAATCGGCGAACCCCTACGACCCCGACCCCGACGCCGACGCACTCACCGCACCGTCACCACCCCACTGGTGACGAGGAGACCGGAAAACGTGCACCTCGACTTCCTGTCCCGTCGTTGAACGTTAAGCGGATGTTGATCACAACGTCGAGAAGGTCGCTCGCTCACGTGCTGTAGACCCATGTCGCTCACTCGGCTGAAAATCCGTCCCCATCCAGCGGAAGTGCCCTGTGACGCCGTCGTGCCTGCGAGGTATCGGCACTACGCACGGGGTGCACTGGCCGACGTATGGACCCGCACGGGCGCGTCCTTCACCTGGGGAGCATCTGAGATGCCTGGACTTGCCGCTGTCCTCGTCGCCGCGGCCTTGGGGATCGCAGTCGCGTCCGTGCCCTCGATGGCTGCCGCGTCGGCCACTGCCACGGCCGTGCCGCTGCGCGAGGCGGTCGCCGCGCTTCCGGTCGCCGAGGAGAGCCGTGACGGCTACCAGCGCGACAAGTTCCGACATTGGACGGACGCCGATCGCGATGGATGCAGCACCCGAGCGGAGGTGCTGATCGACGAGGCAGCGGTCGCACCCGAGGTGGGCCCGAAATGCGCCCTCGCCGGCGGACTCTGGTACTCGTCCTACGACGACGAGTACGTCTCCGACGCTCGCGGCGTCGACATCGACCACATGGTGCCGCTGGCCGAGGCATGGGACAGTGGTGCTTCCGCATGGACGGCGAACCGACGCGAGGCTTACGCCAACGACCTCGACTCGCCTCAAACGTTGATCGCGGTAACCGCGCGCTCGAACAGGTCCAAAGCGGACCAGGACCCGAGTACCTGGCTTCCGTCTTACGCCGCAGCACAATGCGGCTACATCACCGCCTGGGTGAGCGTGAAGACCCGCTGGGGCTTGACCGTGGACAACAACGAAAAGGCCGTCCTCGTGGAGAAGGCCGCGCGCTGTCCCAACGTCCCGATCGCGGTCGGCATCGCCTGAACCGGGACCACCGAGACGGCGAAGGTGGCACGGCGTGACCAGGTGGCCCGCCGGAGCGACCCACGGTGACCAGGCGTGGCCTTGCCCCCTGTCTGTCCCCCCAACGCGGCGTGTGGGACGTTCCAATTTTCACGGGGCCGGCGTTCCCCCTGCGCCGCAGCTTCTCGCGGCAGTGAGCCACGACAGGATCTCCTCGACGTGCGCTCGCTCAAGCCCACGCCCTGGATGCGGCTGGACGATCAGGGTCGGGATGTCGTCGTCGCGCCGCTCCTCGGCCCACCCCGGCTCTTTGCCGCCCAGCTGATCGTCGATCCAGGCGAGCGGCCGGTCGCCGACCCACCGCTGGATCGGGCCGATCTTGGACGACCAGCCGAAGGCAGGCCCGCGACGGGGGACCTCGATGACCGGGAACTCGGGCAACCCCAGCCGAGGCGCGATCCACGTGACAGCGACCCGTCCCCAACTCGTGCCCCAGACCAACTCGGCACCCCGATCACGCAGCTCCCGCAACCAGGCTCCGTGTTCCGGCTTGAGCCACACCGTGCCGCGCGCAGGTGAACCATCCGGCCCGAGTCCGTCGAACTCGTGCGCCTGGTATCCCAGCTCCCGCACGGCCACCTGACCTCCCGGTAGCGCGTCCGGGTCGACAGCAAGCACCCCATCGACATCGAGGACTACAACGGGGCAGCTCATCCGAGACCGCCTTTCTTCCCTTGTGCTCCACGGCCAGACGCGGATCCGGTGATACGGGTCGGGCCTGCATCGGCTTCTGTTCCGTTCGTCCAACCACGCCGTTCGCGTGAAAGCGCGGATGTGGCTGTGTCCCGACGGATCCCAAGGGACCATGGTCGGGACACGAGCCGGTCGGGCACGAACACTCGGGCTAGCTCGTTGGCGCGGGGGCAGGCGCCTGTTGCGTCGAGGCGAGGGCGAAACGCCTCGGTTTGTCGTTGGTCTTCATGGCAGTACCGGCGTCGGCCAGCTTGTCCAGCGCGTTGCTCACCGCACCCGACGACTTCCCGCCCAGTGCCTTCGCGATCGCGGTCGGCCCGAACTCCTCGCCAGGATGGTCACCCAGGAAGTCCTCGACCATCCCCCGCAACGCGCCGGACGGCAGCCGTGGTGTCTTCTCGCCCGCCGCGTCCGCACCGCCCCTGGTCGTTGCCTGGTTGTCGTGGGTCGCGGCGCAGCCAGCGGATGCGGGTTCCGTGTCGGCCACGACGAGTCCGGCCTGCACGGCGCCAGTCTCATCGTCGACCGTGTCCGGTGTGCCCTCAACCGGGGCGACCGTCGACTCCGTGTCGACCGGGTCGGTGTCGACAGGCTGCGTGTCGACCGGGTCGGTCGAGTTGTTCTCGGCAGCCGTGGTGTCGTCACCGTCATCGGTGACCGGTACGGCGGGTGCGTCGGGTTCGGTGTCCGCGATGCCCGTCAGGTCCTGGTCGGCCGCCGCAGGGGCCTCGGCCGGAGCGGGGTCGTTCTGGGTGGTGTCGACGTTGGCGATTGCCCACAGGTCGGCGGCGCGCCGACCACCCTGCGCGATCCCGGTGATGCGGGTGACGCTGGCGTCATCGGCCCATTTGGCGAGGATCTTCTGCGCGGTCGATTTCCCGATCTTCGCCGCCACGGCCAAGTCGGCGGCGGTGCTGTTCGGGCTGGTGTGCAACGCTTCCCACAGCTTGTCTTCGGCGTCCGTGCGATCCGTCGCGGCGGTGGCCTGGTCGGGAACCGACCGCAGCGTCCGGGCGGATCCGATTGGCTGGGTGGCAGGGTTGGCTGTGCGGGTGCGGGTCTTGCTGGACATGACAGTCCCTCGATTCGCGTGGCTGATCGGTGGTGGTCATGCCCCGGCCGGAGCGGGTGTGGCCCCCGGTGCGCTACCGGTGTGTTCGGACTACACGAACTATGAACGCTTCCTTCGCCCCATGAAGTCAAGCGGTCCAACAAAACAAGACGACCGTCTCGTGTGGACAGTTACGCGCGACCACCCGACATGCCTGTCACTTGCCGCGACAACTGTCACCGACCGGGTTTGGCTGTTGTCGATGACCGCGGCGCTCGTGTCGACGACGTGCGGCCGAGAATGATGCCGCCGGGCTGCACGTAAGCGTGCGGGGCCGCCCCTGGGGAGCCGGTTGCAGCTATCAACAGTTGTTGCCACGACGCCAGATGACGTTCTCCCGGCGACGGATAAGCCGGCGACGGACTCGCCCACCGCTCTTGCCGTTGTGGGCACGGCCGTATCCACGCTTGAACCCGTAAGCCCGGCAGTAGCCATCATCAAAATGATCACCATCCACCTTGTGCACGCCACAGTTACGACGACAGGCGCTCATACCCGGCATTGCACTTCCCCTTCTCCGGCGAGCCACCCGGCCAACGGGCTTCCCAATTTGCGAAGCGTCTGCCGGCCGGATCGGGCCAAGGTTCTCCGACTTGAGATCGACCACACCCAGACCAGCTTTCCGGTGCAACGCCTCGCCTGCAGAGGCTCGCGAAGTTCAGGTGGCTGGGCTCGTGCTTGCCACCATTGATGCTTCCGTCAGCCGGCGACGTCAAGTCAGTGGATCCACGAGGGCGCGGATCAAATGTGGATAGCGCGGTGCCCAGCGCCAAGCAGGACCCGCACGCGGCGTCCGCCACCGCTGGCACCGTCACGCAAAAACCTGAACTCACAACAACAGCAACAACTTCGTGGTGACAAATGTCGCTTGTGGTCACATTCGCGTTGACGTCCCGCTTGGCGCTGTTGGGTAACCCAATCCGGTCCTCTGCGTCACGCCGCTTGACAGGCACCGATGTATCGAGCGTGGATGGGCATGTACACGACAGCGCATCGGACCGTGCATCCACAATTCCCTTACAAGGCAAGGGGATTGTGGATGCGCCTGACATGAAGGAAGCCGCTATGAGCACCGACACCGCTACCACGAACCGTGGACGGCTGACCGGCGACCACCACGCCGACACCGCCGACCTGACCCTCGAGGAAATCGCCGCCCGGCTGACCGAGGATCTGCGCAGCGTGCAGGGCGACGGCATGCTGCCCGCCGACGCCGAGTTCCGGGTCACCGCCGATGACACCGGGGATGAGCCGGTGCTGCGGGTCACCCTCACCTGCGACACCGACATCAGCGACGCCATCTCGGGAATCGCCGCGCACCTCGTCGCACAGGTGTTCCAGCTCGCCAGCCACTACAACGAGATCGACCTCGACCAGCCCGGCGATCCCCGGTTCCTGCAGCACATTCACGTGAAGTGCGGGGACAGCGCGGAGGCCACCCTCGTCGGCGCGATGGTGCAGACCGCGTGACGGGTCATTGACCCGGCCCGGTCCGGCCACCGTCGGACCGGGCCGCTTCCCAAGCGGATCGAACCAGCACGGCGGTGTACACGACCCTGCCGACTCATCCGGCGACATCACATCCGGACCACACCAGGAGGCGTGACATGACATCCACCTTCCACAACGAGATCACGCTCGGCGATATCAACTACAGACTCGCCACAACCGTGGACTCCGAAGAGTCTCTGGTGCTCGACCTGCTCGGAACGACGGAGTCAGGCGAGGTCGTGGCCGATGGCCGTCTTCGCCTGCCAGTCGAAGGCGGCGGCACGGTCGGCAAGCTCCTCACCCGCGTCCTCAGCGCGCACGCGCGCCTGCGAAGCCGACCGAACCGTCACGCGAACGCCAACCGTCCCTGGACCCAATCCCTCGACGACGAACTGCGGGAGGCTTGGCTGCAGCCGGGCGGCGGAAGCGCGTTGGACCGCATCGACAGTCTCGCCAAGCACATGGAACGGTCCAAGACCGCCATCAGGGCTCGCCTTCCGAGGGTGGGCTGCGACCCGGACGTGGTAGGCCGCGAACTGTCGGATACAGCCGCCGCCGTGCTGGGCGTAGAACCACCGGCCGTGAAGGGAAACACCTGATTCGCCAGCGTTCGCGCCGACTCCAATCACCACCTGTGGACCACGCGCGCTACGCGGCCGTGATGGCCGCTCAACGTTTTCCCCCCGGCCCGTGATGGTTGCCAGAGCCCTCTGACCTGTCACCGATCGACCCGGCCCCGCGACAGACCGGTTCTATCCCTTGGCGGCAAATGAAACCACTTCACGTCGTCCGGGTGATTCGCGCACCGACACCACCCTCGCGTTGACAGATCGGCACCACCCGTACGTCCTCAACACAGTCCTCAACCAGAACGGAAACGAAGGGGCACAGTCACAATGTCCACATCTCATGACGCCATCACATCCATCCCGACGCGACAAGATCTGTCCGATGTGGCCGCCTTGCGGAAGCAGGAAGGACTCGGCGAGGACGCGGCGATCCTCATCGCGCCGTTTCACGTCGACCCGCCGATGCGGATGCCCGACGACACGTGCGCGCTGCTCGTCGTCGCGGTCGACGTCACCATCGACGCGGAGCCGCAGTTGTTCGCCGGAGACTGGCTGCCCGAGATGCGTCCCGCCGACAAGGCCGATGGCGACCTCGTCCTACAGCTCACTCAACACCACCGCGACGAGGCAGCGGTTGACGTCGAGATGCTGCTGGCCTGTCACGGGCGCTGGACACGTGCGGGCATCTGGCACGGCCTGAGTGTCGAGTGGCCCCAGGTGATCGCCTCGACGGCGCACACCGTGATGGGGCTGCACACCGATTCCGTGGAGGCAGCTGTCCCGAGCGACACGGTATGTGCGTGGCGCCCGGCTGGCGAGGCCGGGGCCACCTACCGCGACGACGCGGCGACTTCTCCTTGTGCGCAATGACGAGCACGCATCGGACCTCCTGTTCGCCGACACAGTCACGGTCGCCCACCGTGACCACCCGGCCGCGCCGCGCTCACCCATGCCGTGACGCGGCCGTTTCTGACATCAAACAACTCCCAGCCACCTGACACGAGGAAGAATTCCGATGACGAACAACCCGACCAGCACGTCAGAATCGGCTGCACAGCGGTGGCGGCCGCTACTGGCCCATGTCGTGATCGCCGCGATAGTCATGGCCGCCACCATCGTGGCGATCCGCGAGCCCTTCATACCGCACACCATTACCGAGGCCTCCGCTCCGGAAACAGTGCTCGCCCTGCTGATCGGCTGGCAGTTCGTGTGGTTCACGCTGTTCACTGGCCCGCGGTTGGCCTCTCGGCGTCCGCTTCCGGTCGGCACAGCGATCGCACGGGCTGTACTCAGCGTGATAGGCGCGGTCTTTCCTGCAGTAGTGCTGTTTCTCCTGCTCCCCTGGGGGTGGACTGTCGTGGTCGGGACCCTGGTCGTCACGGCCGCCATCGCTGTCCGGCAGATCATCCGCTGGCCCAAGCGCACTCCAGCGGCTGACCCGGACCGTGGCCAGGACGCCGCCGACGTCTCGTAGCCCCAGCCGCCTTCGATCGGACACCCTGCCTGACCAGACGATGTCGCCACGGGCAGCCCAGACAACAGGATCAACATGACCAAGACATGGGTCAGGTTGTGCAGCGCCCGCTCGCCGATTCCCGGCAGGACACCCGCCCGGAGCCAGCGATTCGTATGTCTTCGACCGTGTCGATGATGTCGCGGCGACGATCGCGGGCACGCTGGCAGTTCAGCTCCCGGCGTCGGAATTGTTCTACGTCTCCTCCACCATGACCGAACTCGCCCGCCACGCGGCGAGCAGCCTGCCCGACTACCGCCTGCACCCCGAGGATCTGCCTTCGCCGGTCGGGTTCATGGTCTATGCGCAACCGCCGGTGCCGGGCACCGCATCGGGACCCCACGACGACGTGTGCATCGTGTCGTGGGGTCCCGGGCGCGGCGGCGTGTGGGTCCACACGTGGGCGCCCACGTCGATGTCACCGGCCCAGCGCGGCGTCGTGCAGATCGGCCGCAACCTCGCGAAAGCCGATCACCACGACGCGTTGCAGCGAGCAAGGGCAGCCGCCGCCCGCAACCTGCCAACGCCGTCACCGGACAACAAGCCCGCGACAAGCGAGGAGGCCGCCGATCTGTGGGGTGCTCACCTGCTCACCACGTGGCTGCCGAATCTGGAACGCGCGCCGATCCCGCCCTCGTTCTGCCCGCCGCACGGCTACGAATGGTGCGCGCTCACCCCGATGGAGTTCACGGAGATGGAAGGCTGGCCGGACGGGGTGTCCGACAACCAGTCCTCGGTCGCCGCCGAGGCCAAGATCGCCTTGCAGCGCACCATCCTCGCCACCTGGCTACTGATGGGACAGACCCTGGTCCACTCCGAACGCGTGCACGCCCCGCGCGCCGCCCGGCGCCGGATCGAGACCCTGGACCCGGCGATAGGGACTGCGGTGCGCTACATCGATCTCCGGCGCAGCCGCACCGAACCTTCCGATCACAGCACGGACGACCGGGAGAAGAGCGGACGGGAGTATCACCACAGCTGGATCGTGCGCGGACACTGGCGTAACCAGTACTACCCCAGCAGAAACGAGAATCGTCCTATCTGGATCGACTGGCATCGGGCCGGGCCGGACGACAAGCCACTCATCGGTGGCGAACGGGTCAACGTCCTGCGCCGCTGAGAAGCCGTTATCGCGGCATGAACTCCGGCCCCCCGCGTGGCGGGTGCGACAACGTCCAACGGTCTTCTCTCATAGTCGTGTTCGGCGGCGTCCGCTGTCCACGACCTGATCACGTCCTCTGGCACTCAATGACGCCCTGCCGGTAAGACGGCGGCGTGGCCCGGTTCAGCCTCGTGATCCGCCGGACACGGGACGGGTGGCGGCGAGAGGGCGTCCGATCTTGTCGATGCGCACGGTGGTGCCGGGCTCGGGCGCGTTGACCATGTGGGTGGGCGAGATGGCGATGCCCACGTGCGTGACGCTCGCGGTGCCGGTCCCGTAGTACACGAGGTCCCCTGCCTGCAGCGGTGATCCAGCTGGCACGAGTGGGCCCATGTCGTATTGGTCTTGCGCGACTCGCTCGAGCTTGATTCCCGCTGCGGCATAGGCTGCTTTGGTCAGGCCAGAGCAGTCCCAACCGCCCTCGGCAGGGCCGTCACCGCCCCACACGTACGGCTCGCCGAGCTCCCCACAAGCGAACCTCACCGCCACGACCGCGGCGGGCGCGCCCGCGAGATCACCGGCTGATTGCGAGGCAGCGCACGCGCCGGCCGCGTCGGACGCGGCCTGGGTGTAGAGGGCGGCTTGGTCGAGGACTTTACGGACGTACCAGTCGGCGCGGTTGTAGGTGAAGATCGCCCGGTAGAGGTCTGTGCCGTCGCGGGCACCGGAGTCGCACAGGTAGAAGGCGGCGGCGTGGATGGCGTCGTGCGGGTCGTAGCGCGACGGCGGGGTCCGGCCACCGGGCGGGATGATGTGCCGGGAGGTCACCGAGGCGAAGGTCGGGGCCAGAAACTGCATCACCCCTGCCGCACCGGCAACGTTCTCACCGGAGTGCACGCCCGGCAGGGTGGAACGGCCGTGATCGGTCTCGATCTTCCCGATAGCGGCAAGGATCGACCAGTCCAGCCCCGGACACACCCCGGCCGCCGCGCGGTACAGCGCGAGGTAGTCGGCGGGGATATCGGCCAGCGCGGTCGCGCTGGGCCGGCCACCGCCGCCGAGAAGCGCCGAGATCGCGCCTGACACCCCACCAACGATCAGCATCGAGATCACCAGGATCGCCGCCATCACAGCGGCACCGACCTTCACGATCATGGGGTGTTCACCTCCTGCCTGTGCTCGGTCCGCGTGAAATGGGCTTCGGTGGCATCGGCGCGGGCGCGGGAGCCGTCAGCGGCAGCGACAGGTCCGCCCCCGGCGTCGTATCGCTGCCCTCGCCGGTGCTGGGCGGTGAGACGTGCGGCCAGGCGTCGAGCAGCCGGCACAGCTCCCGCCGTGCGCTCACGCCGCCCCCAGCGGTGCCGAGGGGAAGCCAGACCTCGTCGGCGGGACTCGGGTGCGGGGCCTCGGGGTCGAGCAGCTCGGCCGCGGCGGTGGCGACCGGGACCGAGCGCGGATCGTCGAGCTCGCGCCAGGCCCGTACCAACAGCCGGCGGGCGGTGGCCTCGCGGCGTGAGGTCGGCAGCCACACCAGCAGCGGGGTGATGATGCCGGTGGCCGCGGCGAGGGCGGCGTAGCCGGCCAGTTTCCCGGCGAGCTTGGCCAGGACCTCGGTGCCGAAGTCGTACTCGAGGAAGAACTCGATGTCCCTGCCGCCGGAGCTCCAGCGGCCGTAGGCATCGGGTTTGACCAGGTCCCCGAAGTGACGGGCGCACCGGGCCTCCGACCACCACGCGCCCAGCGCGGTGTGTCCGGCAGGATCGGCGTGGCGGGCGCGGTCGACCAGGGCGGTGAACCACTCAGCGACGCCGACGGTGTGCGCGAGCCGCAGCGAGTGGGCGATACCGAAGGCCCGGTCGTGCCGGTAGCCGAGTTCCTTGACGTCCAGGCCGTCCTCGGCGGCCAGCACCGCGGCCCCGGCGGGCGCGAGGATGTAATGCATCGGCGCGGTGCCGGAGGTGATGAACGGCTGGAACCGATCGACCACGCCCCACTGGAACAGCTCCCGTAGCCGCATCCGGCCAGACCGGAACGACGGGAACGCCAGCGCGGTGATCTGGTGTGCCGTGAGCACGCGATGTTCGTGCAGCATCCGGATGATCCACCGGTCCCGCGGCGTCAACCGGCCCGCCAGCACCGCCTGGTGATCGGCGTTGTTCGCCGCACGCGGAGTCGGGCGAATTGCCTTGTGACCTCGAAGGGTTCGCTGCCTGGTGGGATTAGTGATCATGCCACAAACCTCCGAGAAGTTGTTGTGCGGAAAAGACTTTCGTCCGCTGCGCGGTGCGAGCCGCGCGAGTCAGGGCTGCTGGCGGCGCGGGTCGGCGTTGCGCGCCCGAACGCTGGGCTGGCCTCGGCGATCGCCGTTGGCCGGCCGTGTCTGCTCTGAGGCTGTGGCAGGATGCCGCGGAGAGCGAGTTGGGGCCTGCGGACCAGACACGGGCGTGACGCCACCCGGAGCACAGCTGCGCAAGGCACGACGAGCGATACCGCGGATTTCCCGTGCGCGGCCTGGGATTGCGCGCGGGAGCGGCTGGGTAAGCATGGTGAACGGCTGCGACTCCTCCCCGTTCAGCACAAGGCGGACGGCGGCGTGGTAGACACCGAGGTGGGCCAGGTCGTGATCGGACAGCCGGGGTGCGGTGTGCCGGGACAGCTCGCGGGCGTCCTCTGGACTCGCGTTGAAGAAGATTTTGCTCCGGGCGTTGGTGGACATGCCTTCCCGCAACTCGCGGGGAAGCTGGCCGAGATGCTGATGCGCCAGGGTCATCGCGACCCGGAAACCTCGTGCCTCGGCGAGCATGTCCTCGATCGGGTACGGCAAGTTCAAGAAGTTGTGACACTCATCGATCACCAGTGACGCGTCCATGCGCTGGCGTTGCGGAGTGCGGGCGCGGGCGGTGGTGGCCTGCCAGGTGCGCGCGACCACCAGTGACCCGACCAGCCGGGTGGTTTCCTCGCCGAGCGAGCCTTTCGGGATGCGTACCAGGCAGATGCCGCCGTCGAGCACGGCGGCCATGTTCACTGTGGAGTGTCCGCCTGCGATGGCGTCGCGGACGAACGGTCGCAGCAGGAACGCGCGCAGCTTGTTCATCAGCGGGCTGATCACCTGGCTGCGGCTGGAATCGGTGAGTTCCTCGTACCAGGACCAGAACCCGCGCAGCACCGGGTCGGTGACCCCGGCCGTGACCCGTGACCGGAACGCGGGATCGGCCAGCAGCTTCGGCAGGTCCGCGAGGGTCGCCACACCTTCCTGCGTACGCAGGGTCAGGCACGCGGCACGCATCACGTCGTCGGTTCGCGGCCCCCAGAACGCGGAGTACACCCGGCGGAACACCGAGACGAGATTGTCGACGGTCAGGTCGGTTTCCCCTCCATCGAGGGGGTTGAGGCACGGCGGCCGGGACTTCGAGTCCGCATCGAAGATCACGACGCGATCGCCGGCCGATTTGGGCAGCCGGGAGAGCACGTCGGTGACGAGGTCGCCCTTGGGATCGATGAGCACGATCCCGCGACCGGCCTCGGCGTCGGCCAGGATCATGTTGCCCAGCAACGTGGACTTACCGGAGCCGGTCGCGCCGATGACATGCAAGTGGTGGCGCGCGTCCGGGACGCGCAGCGCGACAGCGCGTTCGTGTCCGGTGTCGGTGACGCCGATCGGCTTGGCCCCCGGCCCCGGTGTGGCGATGCCCGGTGGCGGCGCGATCGCGCGGGCCCCGGCGCGCTGGACGCCGGGGATCGCCTCGTCGGTCGGCAGGTGCGCCAGGACAGCGAGCTCTCCCACCGACAACAGGTCGCCGTTGCCGAGACGCCGCTCGGCCAGTACGACGCCGGGGTGGCGGACGCGGTGGCGGGTGTAGTGGTTGTGCTCGGTGTAGGAGGCGAAACTTGCCGCGAGGGCGTGTGCCCGGCCACGGGCGACATCCCGTGCCGTGCGGATCTCGGTGTCGGCGGCGTCGGCGGGCAGGAGGGTGGCGACGGCGTAGCGGATGACCGTCTCGTACTGGGAGCCGCGTTGCTTGGCGACGATGGCGCGGTTCTGTGCCGCGTACTCGAGCGAGGTCTGCGGATCTGTATGCAATGCCCCTGCGCGCGTCGAGTTCCGTGCGGACCTGGTCGTCGCGCCGGGAGTGAGCAGGTCGAGCAGGCGGCCGGCCACGCGGGTGGAGCCGCCGGTGTGCACCCGGCGCGCGGCACGCCGTGCTCGGGCAACGCGGCGGCCGGTGACCGGGCGGGCCAGGATCTGCACGCAGGCGTACTCGTCGCGGCCGAGCCCGACCGGGGCACCGATCAGTGCGCGCAGCGGGTCGGCGCCGAAGTTGATGCGGATCGGGAGCGCCTCGGACCGGGCCAGGCGCAGTTCTCCGCCGATGACCAGCCGCCGCTGCCCTGCCTGCGGTGGTGGCAGGGGTGGTTCGGCGGGACCGACGCGGGTGTGCGAGCCGGGCCAGGCCGCCTCGACCGCGCGTTCGACCAGGCCCGGCGGGATCACCCCCGGCACCCACAGCCGGATGGCGACCCCGGCCTCAGAGAACAGGTACTCGCACGCCACGTGCGGTTGCCCGGTGAACCACCGGCGCCAGGCCGGGCGCAGCAGCCCGACGAGGTTGGCCCACAAGGCCTCGCCGCCCGCGGGATCCACCGTGGGTGGCGCGAGCACGGTGACCTGGCGGGCGTCGGCGACCAGCCTCGCGTGGCAGCGCCGCGCCCACCGGCGCCGGCCGATCAGGAATCCCGCGACGCCGACCGCGAGCACCGGGACGACGACCGGCCCCCAGGTCACCGCCCACTCCCGCAGGTGGCCCAGCAACCTGAGCAGTGCACCGCCGGGGTCGCGCAGGTAGTCCCCGAGCCACCCGTCGGTCAGGCCCGTCCGCACGATGGCGTGAGCAACCAGCGGAGCGGACAGCTCGGAGCGGGTGAGGGCAGCCGGAATCCAGGCAAGCATCACGAGTTCTCCCAAGAAAGTAGCGAAATGCTCGATCAGAGACAGGACGACCGGAGTCAGGGGGCGTCGAGTTCGATGTCGTCATCACCGCCGAACGATCCGAACTCATCGCCGTCGGTCGCGTGCGCCTGCTGGTCGGCGAAGCCGAGATCGACGAAGGACTGTTCGTCATCGGACTCGCCGGTGGGGTCGGCGTCCGCCGCGTACCCCGCGAGTTCGGCGGGCGCACTCGTAGCGAGATAGTTCTCGCTCGGCGAGGCCACACTCTGGAAGGCGACCCGCTGAGTACCCGACGACAGCAAGCCCTGGCCCCGGTCAGCTGACAGCAGGAATTGACGTTCCCCTGCCGACAGGTCAAAGGTCTGGGTGATCTCGTCGATGGCTTGGGACGCTTGCCGCAGAAGGATCTGGGTTGCCGCGTTCGCGACCACGGCTTTGCCGAGATCGTTACCGAGCACGTCGGCGGTGTCCTGGGTCGCGACGGTCAGTCCCGCCCAGTGCTTGCGGGCGGCTTTGGCCATGCGGAACAAGAAGTCCGCTCCGGACGGGTCTTTCATCAGCAGCCACGCCTCGTCCACGACCACCAGGCGCGGGCGCCGAATCGCGGGATTGGACACCCGCCGCCACACCGCGTCCAGGGTGAGCAGAGTGCCGATGGCTTTCAGCTCGTCGGGCAGGTCCCGCAGGCTGAACACCACCAGGTGACCTTCGGGAGTGGTGGAAGTCGGCCCGTCGAACAACTGCTTGAACGCGCCCTCCACATAGGGATGCAGCCTCGCCGCGAGCTCGGCCGCGGCACGGTCGCCGGCCTGGCCCGCGGTCGCGAGCTGATCGCGCAAGGTCAGCAGGGTGGGTGCGGGTCGGGTCCAGGTGCGGGCGTCGGCGGTGATCCCGGCCGACTGGTAGGTTGCGGCGATGCCCCGGTCTAGCGCGGCCCGTTCGGCGGCCTGCAACTCGCTGCCGACGAGCACGGAGATGACGGTGTGCAGGAACAGCGACCGGCGCACGAGCGCGTCGCGTGGCGCGGTCCGGTGTCCATCTGGGCGGGTGTGGATGGGCAGGTCGAACGGGTTGAGCCGGACACCCGCGGCACCGAGGTGGACATAGGTGCCGCCGACCGCGTGTGCGAGGCGAGCGTATTCGTCCTCGGGGTCGACGACCGCGACTTCGATCCCGCGATACAGGCTGCGCAGCAGCTCCAGCTTGACCAGATAGGACTTGCCCGCGCCGGAGCGGCCGAGGATGACGGAGTTGTGGTTGTGCATGCCCGCGCCGAAACGGTCCCAGTGCACCAGTCCCTGCGAGCCGACGTTGTAGCCGTAGAGCACCCCGGACGGCGCGGCCACCGAGGTCGGATCGGCCGCGGGTAGGTCGGGCGAGGTGAATGGGAACGCCGCGGAGAGCGCGGAGGTGTCGAAGGTGCGGCGTATCCCGATCAGGTCGAGGCCCATCGGCAGGGTCGACACCCAGCCCTGCAGTGCGCGGTAGGTGGTGTGCTTGGCGTCGAGCAGCAGGCTCGCCGCGAGCGACCGCAGCGCCGCTACCTCATCGGCCAGCGCCCGCTCGGACGGCGCGTGGATTGTGAGATACAGGCCGACGCGGAACAACTTGCCTTCACCCCGAGCCACGCGAGAACTCAGGTCGTAGGCGTCCTCAGTGGCCGCTTCGACGTGCGGGTCGTACAGGCGGCCGTGCTCGGCGGTGTGCCGCCGACCCGACTCGAGCTTCGCGAGCTGCTTCTTCAACCGCGAGGCGGCCGTAGCCGGGTCGATCGGCTCGACATGCAGCGCGACGTCCAACCGACCGGGATAGGTCAACAATGGTGTGAGCCAGCCGGGGTGGACCTCACGCGGGAACCCGGTCACCGCGAAGCTGGAGACCCACTCGGTGCCGACCTCCAGGTGCCGGGCACCGATGGACAGTGCGTCCGGGGTGAACGCGGTGGCCCGCTGGTTGGCGGCAGCCCGGCGGTGGCCGCGCCGGGAACGTGGTCGGGTGGTCATCGCACCCGCCCCCTCTCTGGGAAGTCGTCGTCTTCGTCCTCGTAGTCCCAGCCGTCGTCTTCGTCGTCTGGTTCGTGCTCGCCGGTGTTGGCGGTGCCGCGGCCGGCCTGCCAGAGCGGGCGGTCGTCGGCGAGGTCGCCGTCGGCCAAGTCGGTGCCGCCGGCGGTGGTGATGACCTCGTCGGCACCGGCTAGCTCCGCCGAGGGCGGCAGCAGGGTGTCCGGGTTGCACGCCGAGGCGAGCACGGCGGTGGCCTGCCTGGCATCCAGCGGGGTCACCACGATCCCGGCGGGCGCGAGCAGCTCGATCGCTTCGTTCAGGCGGCGCACCAACCGGGATTCCGCCGCGCGCCGCGCCGCGGCGCTCGCCTGGGTGGGCTCGCCGCGCCCGCGGCGTGTGCCGCGGGTGAGCGAGGACAGCACCGCGAGCGGGCCGGGGCCGCCGAGCCCGTCGGCCGGCGCGGTGGCGCCGAGCGGCTCGCGCAGGATCAGCAGCACCTGGCGGCGCAGCAGGTCGGTCTGCTCACCGAGCTGTACGAGGTAGTCGGCGTGCTCGAGGGCGGCGGCCTCCAGCGCCGGATGCGGTAGCCCGCCCGCGCGTGCCCGCAGCCCCTCGATCTGGCCGGACAGATCGAGCCGTTCGGTGCGCACCAGCACCTGCACGGGCGCGGTCAGGCTGTGCAGGTAGCGGCCGAAACTGGCGACCAGGGACTCCTGCTCGGACGGTGTGCGCAGGGCAAAGTTCACGGTCGAGGCGACCGCTACGACGGCCAGACCATCGGTGCCCAGGTCCACGACGCCGGTGTCGGTCACCGCCTCGGCGGGCAATCGCAACGCCGATGGCGAGATCTCCTGCGACTTCGGCACCGTGGTCTTGCCGGCCTCGGCCGACCTGTAATTGCCAGTGCCCGCGGTCCGGCTCGCCGTCGTGACGGCGGTCTGGGCGGTCAGCCAGTGCGGCGCGGGCCGCACGCCTTCGGGGGCGGCCACTTGGTGGCGTGGTCGGATGCGTTGCCGGATCGCGGCGACCAGCAGCCGGTCCATCGAGATCCCGTCACGCTGGCCGAGCGCGATGACTGCCGCGCCCACCCCGACCGGGATCGCCACCGCGAGGAACACCGGCAGCGGCACGACCGCGCGAGCGGCGGTCCACGCGGCGTAGAGCACCAGGCCGGTCACCGCGAGGATCGCGAGCTGGCGGGCGGTCAGCGGGCCGACGACCTTGTCAGCCATGTCGACGTCAGCGGGTATGCGCACAGGATTCACGGGGTACCTCCAGGCGTGGGTGGCGGCGGCGAGGAGCGCCGCGGGCGTGTCGGAAGGTCCAGCGGGAGTCGCAGCTGCCGGGCTGCGGGCGAGGCCGGTCGCGGTGGTGGCGGCGCCGGTGCGGGTGTCGCTGGTGGGACGCGGCGTACGCCGTCCAGCGGCAGCGGGTACTGCCCCGAGCGACTCGGCCGGTTGCCCTTGTACGGGTCGAACGGCAACTCCAGCTGTGTGCCGCGTGCCCGTGCCGGAGGCGGCGCCGGGGACGGTGCCGGGCTCGGCGGACGCGGTGTGCGGCGCACACCGTCGAGCGGCAGCCGGTACTGCCCGGAGCGGTCCGGCCGGTTACCCCGGTACGGGTCGAACGGCAGTTCCAGCTGCTGCCCGCCACGACGCCGCCCACCTGTGCGCGGCGTGCCGGGCGGGACCGGAGGCGGTGGCGTCGGCTTGACTCGCTCGACATCCAGCGGCAACCGGTACTGGCCGTCCCGTCCGAGAACCGGCTTGTTCTCCGGCCAGTCGCCGCCCAGCGGCAGAGTCAGCTGGCGGCCCTGCCTGGCAGTTGGTTTCGGCGCGGGAGCGGGCTTGGGTGTGGCGGCCGGCCGGTGGCGGCGCACACCGGCCAGCGGCAGCATGTACTGCCCATCGGCGGTGGTGCGGGTATGGGCGTAGGGGTCCGCCGGTCCACGGCCACCGCCGCTTCCTCCTCGGCCGCCACCGCCGGTGGGGTGTGGCCTGCTGCCGCTACGGCCCCCGCCACGCAGCAGGCCGAAGGTCTTGTACGCCACGAACGCGCGCACCAGCGAACCGAGCATCGAGCGCTTGCCGCCCCCGAGTTGGACGTGGTGCATGACCCAGCTCGGGATCTTCACCAGGATCCAGAGCAGCCCACCCGTGGCGATCAGATTGACCACACCATCCGGCGTCGGCCCGAGGAAAGTGAAGCCGCCTTCCGAGAAGAACACCCGCAGGGCGGTGATCAGCGTGAGCGACTGTCCGACCTGGATGCCGAGCACTCCGAAGAACGCGCGCCACCACCAGAAGGCGACGCCTTCCGTTTGCGCCGAACCGTGACAGCTCAACGCCATCGGGGCGCCCGCGACCAGCACGGCGGTCAGCGCCACGCGCACGACGTAGCTGCCGATCAGCGTGACAAGGAGAACGACCAGCCCGAGCGCGATCAGCACACCGAAGAAACCGGCCGAGGTAATCGAGTTCATCACCGTGTGGGTCAGCAACGCCGACAACGTCTGCGCCGCGCCACTGGGGTCCACGCCCCCGCCGACAAGCGCGTAGGACAACGCGTTGGCGAACTCGATCGCCTTCGCCGCGAAGATCCAGGAGAGGTTCGCGGCGAGGAATCCGACCACGAGCCGTGGCGCGGCCTGGCGGATCGTGGTGCGGGCCTGCAGCGTCTCGTAGGCCATGACCACGATCCCTGCCACCATGATTAGCAGCGCGTAACTGGCGATCGCGATCCCGCGCGAGGACTCCCACAGCTCACCGATCCGCGGCAGCTGATCGAGCGTCGGCGTGGCCAGCAGCGTCTGAGCCACCAGCCGCAACAGCGAGTTCAACGCGGCGACAACCAGCGCCCAGAAGAAGCTGTTGATGCCGTCGGCCATGCACGCGCCGATGTCGGTGATGCCGCACTCCCCGCTGGGCGGGCTGAGCGGCGTCACCGGTGGGGGCGGGCTCGGCGTTGTCGTGCTCGGCGCGGTCGTGACGGGCGTCGACGACGTGGTGCTCGGCGGGGTCTGAGGGGGGCCGCTCGGTGGCGGTGCAGGCGGGCATGATGTCGGCGATGAGGTGCCGGGCTGCGGGCAGGGGGCGGGCGTGACCGGGCTCGGTTGCGCCACCGCCACCGCGGCACCACCGCTCACGACCGCGAGCAACACGACCAGGAGCAGCCACAGGGCGCGCCGACGCAGGACGCCGCGCCAATCGTCAGCAGACCGGGCCAGGATGGGGCGCGGCAGGCGCGGGCTGTGGCACGCCGGGGTGCGGCGAGCGTGCCGCACGGGGATGGTCGCGGACATCGCCTACGCCCCCACGATGCCTTTGAGCACGCTGACGACCAGCGGGGCGAGCGCGGCCAGGCCGTAGCCGATCGCGGCGGCCTTGAAGCAGTCCTTGGCCTTCTCGTGCTCGCCGGGATCGCCCCCGCCGATGACCCGGCGGACTCCGCCGATGGTGAGGAACACCGTCGCCAGCAGGGCGAGAATGCCCATCAGCCAGTTACGGATGTTGGTCAGGACCTGGTCGACCGACTGCACCTGCGCCAGCACCGTGACGCTCTCCGCCTGCACGGCCGAGACGGGCATGACCAGCACCACGACCGCCACGCCGGCCAGCACTACGAGCGTGCGCCGCAGGCAGGCTCGCCACTCCGCCGCCGCAGTAGACATCCGAGGTGTGACGGTTGCGGCGGTGCACGAGCTCGAGGCGTGTAGGCGCGTGCGCCGGGCTCGGCGAGCCAGTCGAACAGGCGGGCTCACAGGACTGCGGCGAGGGCGGAGCGCGCCACTGCGGTGGCGCGGTGAGCGGTGAAGGAGGGAACGGGTCAGGCGCATCGCGGCACTCCCGGAGTCGGGTCCGACGGCCGCCGGGTGGTCCCGGTCGGACGGTCGGGCGAGGTGGTGTGTGCGGGAGCGGCTGCTTCTGTCCCGCAGCCCTCGACTCCGGATTTCGGGGTCTTTTTTGACACGTCGCCCCGAACTTTTTCTGACGACTTCCCACCGACAGTGGTCACTGTGCGTGCCTGACCGGGTGGAGGTGTCGAGGGGCGCGCTGCTTGGCGGGCGGCGGCGATGACGGTCGCCGCGTGGATCGCCTGGACCTCCACCGCGCCTTCGCCGCGTTCACCGGGGTCGTCGTGCGCGGCCTGCTCGCGCAGCCAGGCGACCAGCCGCCGCTCGGCGCGGACGCGGATGTGCGCGAGGGTGTCGTAACTGACGCCCCAGTCGGCGGCGGCGTGGGCGAGGGTGTACTCCGGCTCCAGCCGGGTGGCGCCGATCAGCTCGGCTTGCTCGCCGGTGATGACTCCCTCTGCGACCGCGCGGGCGAGCACGAAGTCCTCGTGTCCCCACGGCGGGCGCGGCTCGCTGGAGCGGAACGCGTCCTCCGACGGCATCGGACGCTCCAGCGCCTCCCGGATGAACAGGTGGCCCGCGCGCAACGCCGCGCAGCGCAGCCGCCACATCACCCACGGCCGGGTCAGGTCGATCGTCGCCAGCTCCGCGAGGAACCCGGTCAGCAGCGCGGCGTGAATGTCGTGGTGGTCGTCGACGAACGGCTTGCACAAATCGGCGGCAATGTGGAACAGCGCGGGCAGCGCGACGCCGACACACCCCACCGTCGCGGCACCGCCCTTGTCGCGCGAGCGGGTGACCAGGTGCACCCAGACCGGGTCCACGGTCGACATCGGCAGGTCCGGGTCCAGCAGCAGATCCCGCAACTCATCCAGGGGCACCCGCCGCCGGGGCAGACCTGGGAAACGCCAGCCGTCGACCCAGGCCGGGCGCGGTCCAGTGACCAACCATTCGAACGCCGTCCGCGCGGCATCCAAGGGCAGCGAGTCACGCCCCAAAGGAACACAACTCAATACGTGACGCGAATCCATGACCGGGCTCCTCGTGTGATCGCAGAACAACGGCCAGACAAGGAAGCCAAATCAAGTCCACCACAACGCCACCAAACCGCCACCGGAAGTCCACCAAACCGCCGCCGGTGATCTTGAGTGATCGTTTCGCACCGCCACAAAGATCACTGCACGTTCATGCGGAAGGTTCCTTGAAGATCATTTGATGATCGCCCGAAGTAGGCACTGAACTGTGATGACGATGCGTTGGTGGCGTTTCGGTGGCGATCCGGTGGCGGCCCGGAAGCCCTGGCCGCAGCATCTGGAACGCGTCGCGAGCGAGACGGAGAAGATTCGGCAAGATTCTCTGCCGGCGTTCCCTTGTGGCATGGACCTTCTGGCCTTCTTCGCGCACGGGTATGAGCGCCTAATCCTTCTGCGACCCTCGGGCAGGCAGCTTGGAACAAGATTTTTAAGAATGTTGAGTACGGGCTGTCAAAAAACAGCGCGGATTTCGGAGTTGCGAGATGTACGAGAGAGCGCCACAGGGCGCGCCGCACCCGAGTTTCTGCGAGGAACCCATGGCTCAGCCCGAGCACACCGCGCGCCGTTCGGCGCCACACGGCCCAACGCGACGCGACGACACCACCCACCCGGCAAACAGCCGTACGGTAACCCGCTCCGGCGCCGAGCGCCGCCCCTATCCGACCGCACCGTCCACCACCAGGATCAGCCCCGCCACATCCAGTGCGCCCAGTGTCCGCACCCGGTCGCGCGGCTCGGCCCCGACGCCGATCCCGGCGACGGTGTGGACGGCCGGCCCGGCGCCGATCGACCTCGACACGGCCTGGCCGGCACCGTTCATCGAAAAGATCGTCGACGCGTTCAGTCAGCCCGGCGGACGAGTCGCGCTTCTGCCCTGGCCGACCACGCAACCGACCCCCGACGACCGTCCACGGCTCACGTCGGTCTCCTCCGACGCGCTGCTCGAACACGCACCCGCGGCCGAGCCCGACGACGCGCTGGCCGACGCGCTCGCCGCCGTCGAAGAGCTCGGCCGCAACGGCCGGGTGGTGCGCGTCGCGGCGGACCCGACCACCACCGGTCCAGGGATGCCGCCGTTCTGGGCCGACCTCGTCGGCGACGCCGACCACGCGGCCGTGACCGTCGGCGCGCCCTCGCACTCGGGCACCGGCGACGAGTTCCCAGGCGGTGTCCAGGACGCGGCATCCGACACCGACTTGATCATCACGAGTCTGTGTCCCGAGCACGGCGGCGACCGGTTCAGCGATCTGGTGGCGCTGGTCGCGGCCCGGCTGCTGCGGGTCGGCGGCATCCTCGTCGTACTCACTCACTGTGACTGGCTCGCGGGTGAGCTGATCGACCCGACCGGCGCGGTCGTGGCCTCGGCACAGAACGCCGACCTGCTCTACCTGCAGCACATCGTGGCCCTGCACGCGCCGGTGCGCGACGGCCGGTTCGCCGACGACCTCCTCGCCGATCCCGACGGCCCGGCGGCCGAGAACGAGGCCCGCGCCCGTCACCGCGCGGCCGTGCGCGGCCTGCCCGAACCCCATCGGCGCATCCACTCCGACGTTCAGGTCTTTGCCCAGCCGCATGACCACGAACCGCCTCGCCCGAGCGCGGCCGACGCGGCACGCGAGAACGGAGTCATCCGATGACCAGCGCGCCGATCCCGAACCCCGCCCAGCCCGCACACCACCGCCCGGAAGGCACGCCCGTGGCCGACGACCGCACCCCGCACGCCCTGCCCGACACCTCCGCCACTCCGGCTCCGCCCAGCGCGGACAACCCGGCGGACAACCCGGCGGACGACCCGGCCCAGCGCGTCCAGCGCACCGTCATCGGCGCTCCCCGTGGCACCACCGGCATCGCCTCCGAGCGAGCCGCTGACGACGCGGCGAGGGACACGGCGGTGTCGGTGTGGACGACCGCGCAGACCTCCCCAGCCGCCCAGCGCAAGGGCCGCTACGTCGCCGACTCGACCGCGCACCCGGCCAAAATGCTGCCGACTGTCGCCGCGCACGCCATCGCCCACTACACCCAGCCGGGCGACCTGGTGCTCGACCCGATGTGCGGCATCGGCACCACCCTCGTCGAAGCCGTGCACGCCGGACGCCGCGCCGCCGGCATCGAGTACGAACCGCACTGGGTCGACGTCGCCCGCGCCAACCTCCTCCTCGCCCACCACGCCGGTGTGACCCACGAGGGCCGGGTGTTCCACGGCGACGCCCGCCAAATCGCCGCACTCCTCCCGCCCGAGTACCTCGGGCAGGCCGCACTTGTGGTCACCTCACCGCCGTACGGGCCCTCCACCCACGGACAGGTCGCGGTCGCACCGGGCAAAGGAATCCAGAAGTACCACCACCTCTACGGCAACACCCTCGACCGCGGCAACCTCGCCAACATCGGCCACCACCGGCTGCTGTCCGGCTTCACCCGCATCCTCGCCGGACTCGTCCCGTTCCTGCGGCCCGGCGGGCACATCGCCATCACCATCCGCCCCTGGCGCGAACACGCCGAACTCATCGACCTGCCCTCCCAGATCCGCGCCTGCGGACTGCACGCCGGCCTGATCCCCGTCGAGCGCTGCGTCGCGCTGCTGGCCCGCGCGGCCGAGCACGATCTCGTGCCGAGGGGCTCGTTCTTCCAGCGCGACTTCATCCGCAAACAGCGCGAAGCCGGGCTCCCGTTGCACCTGATCGCGCACGAGGACGTGTTGGTGTTCCGCACGCCGCTCACTCCCCAGAGTTCACGCGAACTCAAGTGTTCTCAACACGAACCCGGTGTCGCGACGCGGTCACTGTCGAGGGTGGGCAGTGGGGTTTGCGCCGAACCCGAGGGTGTGGCGGCATGAACGCACCGCCCCACCGTGCCCGGCGCGGACCACAGCCCACGCCGGGCACGGTGATAACAGCCCTGCCGCAAACGCTGCGCGTTCCCGAGAGCCTGGGTCCCGTCGTGGGATCCGTCTGCACTGGCTATGGCGGGCTGGACCTCGGCGTGCTCGCCGCATTCGGCGGGGGCCGCATCGCCTGGTGCGCCGACCCTGACCCGCACATCCGCCAGATCCTCGATGCGCGAATGCCCGGCGTGCCGAACCTCGGCGACCTCCGCGCCATCGACTGGACAGCGGTGGAGCCGGTCGACGTGTTCACCGCGGGCTGGCCCTGTCAGGACATCTCCGCCGCCGGGCGGCGCGCGGGCATCGAGAAAGGCACACGCAGTGGACTGTGGACCAACGTCGTGGAGGGCATTCGGATACTACGACCAGCGTTGTGCGTGCTGGAGAACGTCTCCGCGCTTCGCTGGCGCAACGGAGGACTCCACCGTGTACTCGGCGACCTGGCCGAAGCAGGGTATGACGCGCTCTGGCACAGTGTTCGCGCCGCCGACGTCGGATGCGCGCACCGACGCGAACGCGTGTTCCTGCTCGCCTGGCCCCGCACTCCCGTCGCCGCGAATGCTGCCGACTCCGCAAGCACGCGATGGCGATCACCGAGGTGCGGCCGACCCGACACGCCGCCGGGCGCTGGGGCACCAGGTCAGCCTGCACGACGCGGTGCACGCAGATGTGAAGCTGTTGCCCACACCGACGGCGATCAACCCGAACGACGGCGAGGATCCCAGCCTCTGGCTGCAACGTCGGGAGAAGCACCGCGCACGCGGGATCAACGGCAACGGGATGGGCATGCCGTTGTCCATCGCGGTCAGACTGCTGTCGACTCCCACGGCGTCGGACGCGAAAGCGTCCACCCACTGCACCCACGATGGTGGCCCATCGCTGACGGATCAGTGCCGACTCCTGCAGACGCTGGCCACGTCGAGCAACCACGTAACGAGGCGGCCGACGGTCCTCCTGCCGACACCGCGAGCAACCGACGGAACCAAAGGCTGTCCAGCGCAACGCGGTTCCAAGGGCGACCTGATGCTGCCGTCGGCGATCATCCAACTGCTGTCCCGCGCCACGCCGAACGGCACTGTCTAGCGTCCGAGGAGGACTCCGCCACCGAGCTCACCGCACCACCATCGGCAGCGCACGCAGCCGTGGACTGGGGTGAGTACGCCCCGGCCGTGCAGCGATGGGAACGCCTGCTCGGTAGGCCCGCGCCTTATCCAACCCAACCAGGACAACACGGCCGCCCGGTATTGGCTCCGGCCTTCGTCGAGCACCTCATGGGCCTGCCACAGGGCTGGGTCACAGACCTTGCGTTGCCTCGCACCGCCCAACTGCGAGCACTGGGCAACGGCGTGGTTCCCCAGCAAGCAGCCCACGCCGTGTGCCTGTTGCTGGACGACCTCGCCGAACTCCTCGGCATCAGAACCAACACCAATCACCGGCCACAGACAGGGCAGGAGGTGACTGCGGCATGACCACCACACACCCGAAGGCGGCCGACACCCCACCCACCTTGAGGCTGCTGTCCCTCGGCGCCGGAGTGCAGAGCACAACAGTTCTGCTCTTGGCGTGTGAGGGCGCGATACCGCCCTTTGACGTCGCGTTATTCGCCGACACCGGCTGGGAACCGCGCGCGGTGTACGCGAACCTCGAACGGCTCACCGCGCACGCCGAGAAGCACGGCATTCCGGTACGGCACGTCTCGGCTGGCAACATCCGCACCGACGCGCTCGATCCTCGGCACCGCTTCGTGTCCATGCCCTTGCACACTCGGAACCCGGACGGGAGCAAAGGGCTCGCACGCAGGCAGTGCACCAACGAGTACAAGATCACCCCGCTGAAGAAGGCCGCGCGGGAGCTACTGGGATATCCGCATCCGCGACGGGTACCGCGAGGGGTGTACGCCGAGCAGGCCATCGGGATCAGCACCGACGAGTTCACTCGTGCCAAGGATTCCGGGCTGCGGTTCCTGCGCAACGTCTTCCCGCTGATCGATCTCGGCTTCGATCGGGCTCGGTGCATGGAGTTCCTCGCCGAACGAGGCTTCGGGGAGACCGTGAAGTCAGCCTGTGTCGGTTGCCCGTTCCACGGCAACGCGGGCTGGCGATGGGTGCGCGACAACGACCCGGACGGCTGGGCAGAAGCAGTCGAGTTCGACCGCGCCATCCGCCACGGCTACCCGCACGCCACCACCCAAGGGCAGGAGTTGCGCGGCCAGTACTTCCTGCACCGCTCCTGCCTTCCGCTGGACCAAGTCGACCTCGACGCGCCCCCCCCCCCCCCAAGTCCAGGAGCAAGAAACACCTACGACTGATCACCACCGACTCGGCAAACGGTGTCGCGGAGGACGGTGACCCTGATGGCTGCTCGCCGTGGTCGTGTCGTTCCGGCGAACCGGTCAGCACCACGGATCAGGGACACCGCAAGCGTGCTGCATGAGCGCCGAGCCACACCACCTCCGCGGTTCTCGCCAGCACCGTCGAGTCCCGTCCGATCCGCGATCCAGCCGACCGCCGCTCATCCCGACACCGGACGGAGACGTGATGACCGCCCGCCGCTCAACACCTACGCCATCCGGCCACCACCAAGAGCCACCCATACCGCCGGAGTCGGTGACTCGGCTCTACACACCGGCCCAGGCCGCCGAACTCCTGATGGTGCGCGAGTCCTGGCTACGGCGTAAAGCCGGACAACGCACCATCCCGTGCACCTTCCTGGGCAAGCACCTGCGCTTCTCGGCCGCCAACCTGCGCGACATCGCCGACTCCGGCAACCACACACCCCAGACACGCCACAACCGCCCACGCCGAACCGGCTGACACCAAAAGAACTTCGCCGACACCTATTGCCCTTCGCAGCCAACAGAGCGTCCATGGGCATGTCACACCAACTAGCCGCCGACAGCTTGAACATCGTCACAACCGGGGGACACCATGGCCTGGTCCGAAAAACACGGCAAGATGTGGCGGGTCCGCTACTTCAAAGACGACGGCACACTGGGATCGGTCCCTGGGTTCCCCAACAAGTCATCGGCCGACAACTACGCCGACACCCTCGAAACCGATCAACGCCGCGGCAGCTGGATCGACCCGGCGGCAGGTCGGATCACCGTGGCGGAATGGGCCGACGACTGGCTCGACGCCCTCGACCTGTCCCGCAACACCGAGACCCAGTACCGCAGTCTGGCGACCAACCACATCCTGCCCCGCTGGGGCGAGACCTCCCTGACCGACATCACCGGCCTGGCCGTGGCCGCCTGGCGCAAGCAACTCTCCGCCCGCTGCGCGCCAGCCACCATCACCACGATCGTCAAAGTGCTGTCGATGATGCTGGCCGACGCCGCCGACGACAAACTCATCGCCGCCAACCCGATCCGCCCTCGCCGTCGGGGCAAGCGTCACCGCGCGAAACCTCGTGAGCGCATCTGGGCCACCCAACAGCAAGCCTTGTGCGTCGCCGACAACGCCGCCGCACTCGTCGGACCATGGGCGGGCACCCTCATGATCACCGCCGCCTGGACCGGCGCACGATGGGGCGAACTGACCGGCCTGCAACGCCACAACACCCACCTCGACGACGCGTGCATCGTCATCGACCCCGACATCGGCGCGCTTCACGAGATCAACGGCCACTTCGAACTCGGCCCACCCAAGACCGCCGAATCCGCCCGCACCATCACCCTCCCGCCCTTCCTGATCCCCCTGCTGCGCCGACACCTCGACAACCACGACCACAATCACGTCTTCGTCACCGCCGAAGGGGAGTACCTGCGCCGCTCCAACTTCTCCCGCCGAGCCATGCGCCCCGCCGCCGACGGCAACCTCAAGCGCACAGCACCGCCCGCGCGCATCGAACCGGTCCAACCCGGACTGACCTTCCACGGCTTCCGACACAGCCACAAAACATGGATGATCGCCGACGGCGTCCCCGAGATCGCCCAAGCCGCACGCCTAGGACACACCCTCGAAGACAAAATGCAGAAGGTCTACTCCCACATCGCCGCCGAAGTCGAACACCGACTCATCACCGGACTACAAGACCGCTGGGACAAAGCCGTCGCGGACTCAGCCACACCGGAACCACACACCCGCTGGCGACGCCCGTAATCAGCGCCGCTGGCGGGCAATTCCCTTCGGTGTCATTGGCTCGTGCGAGTGACACCCGGCGATTCACTCCATTTGTGCGACGTATGGTGTCGGCAGGTTTTCCAAACGGGCCTCGACGCGTGACATCGCGGACTTGCATCAGATCCGGTGGTTCCGGATGGGCGGGCTTGCCGAGTCGCTGAACGCGGCGACGAAGTTGACGTCCTGCACGGTTGTCTGACTCTCCGACCACCACCTGACCATCGACGCCACCGGCATCCCCCTGGCGTGACTCTTACCGGCGGTCACCGCAACGACGTCACCCAGTTGATCCTGCTGATCGACGTCATCCAGCCGATCCACGGCGTGGTCGGCAAGCCATGCAATCGGCCCCAGTGGCGCTATGCCGACGATGGCTACGACCGCGACAAGTACCGGCGCCAGGTCCGCGCCTGCGGCATCACACCCGTCATCGCTTGCCGCGACGTCGAACGTCGGCTCCGGTGTGGGCATGGTCCGCTGGCCGGTCGAGCGCACCTTCGCCTGGTGGGAAGGTTTCCGCCAACTCCGTGTCCGCGCCGAGCGGCGAGCCGACGTCCATCAGCCCTCCTGAGTCCGGATTGCTCAATTGTCTGTCTGCGCAAACTCATTCTGAACTGATCAATTACTGCCTTCGTGGATTGGACATTGGAGTGGTCATTGGTCTGGTTGCCGGGGTCCTGACATGCCTGTACAGGATGTTGGTAGGCCATGGCCTCGGGCTTGGTGTTGCGCCGTCTGGGTGAATGAATTGGGTTGCGGTAACTATTAGCGAGCGCGTTTCGATCACCTGGCTAGACACGCCTGGTGTTTTCTGGATCACTGGCTAAATCGTGCCTAGGCAATCTGATGCTATTGGCCGGTGACGTCCGATGAAGATGCTAGAGCGTTCGCTGCAAATCTGTTGCAGTGTCGTAGATGTGCTCTCGCGTCGACGGTTCCGATCCATTTGGATGGAGTGGCGATGAGTCGTGAAGATCGACCGGTTAGATCGTTATCGCGATTGGCTCTTGTTGTTGTGGTGATGGCTGGCGGCAGTGTGCTGGTCCCGTCGGCTGCGCACTCGGAGCCAGGCTCTGCCTCAAGTCCGAGCGCAGCGTCGCTCATCGACCTGCGCAGCCCAGACCAAGGGATCACCGATCCGGTTGCGTCCATGCGGCCGCTGGAGCGTGATTGCGCGGCTGGGCAGATCGACATCAACACCGCCGCCGTCAACGAGATCGCTCGGACGCTACGCCTGGCAGATCCCGTAGCGGCGTCCGTCGTGAGCGGGCGCCCCTGGCACCGGTCCGCCGACCTGATCTCTGTCCCCGGCATTGGCCCGTCCAAGTCGGCGTTGCTGGCAGAAGCCGTCTGCGCGACACCGACCGAACTACCGCCTCGGGCGCCGCTGGCCTGCGTTGCTGGCAGCGACGCCGTGGACCTGCAATCAGCGACAGTCGAACGGATCGAGGCCCGCACGGGTCTGGGGCGGCCGGCCGTCGAGCGACTGGTTTCCGCGCGGCCACTTCCACAGAACTTGGAGCAGGTCGTGCCACCGCGAGTGCCGGGACTGTCGCTACCGGCCGTGAAAAGGCTCGTGGACACGCGCGCGGTCTGCGTCACCCCCGCGCCGTTCCGATTCGCTGGCACAAGCTGGCGTTGGGCAACAGGCGCGCACGGTGCGGTGACTGTGGGAAGCGACCCGAGGTACGTCCTGTACGTGCCGCCGGGGAAGATCGCCGGGGAAACCGGTGCCTGGGCGACGGTGAAGGCACTGCCAGGCGAACTCGGCGTGCTGCCGAGTGCCGATTTCCACATCCACGGTCAGTGGAGGCCCGAGGTCGCGGTTCGAGTCCCCGCTCCGCCGCACTCCGACGATGCCGAGGACGTGATCGTCGCCCACGATCGCGGTGACGGTGAGATGTCCGCGTCGTTCGACCAGGGCGCGATCGAGTCGGCGACCCCGTACGGGCGCGTGGTCACCGCGGCCGCGTCCTCGCTGAGCACTTTCACGACCTATGTCTCCAGCGGTTGCGACGATCCGGTCCGGCGGACGGGCCTGTTCGCGTGCTCCGACACCGCCCGCAGGGACACCACCGCTCAGGCGTTGTCCGTGCAATGGGCGACGGCGACCGCAGCACGTCAGGCGCGGTCGGCGACCAACTGCGATGTCCGCAACGTGCGTGCCCGCACCATCGGCTTCACAACCGGCGGCCTGGGCTGTACCGCCGACATGGACGCCGAGTCCGGTGTGTGGACCTTCGCGAACGACAGCGGTCTCTTCTCCGGTGTGGTGTTCCCGGCCGTACCGAGCGAGGGCACCTTCGAGCGCAAGATCACCCGCGACGACATGGGTGTTCTGAGCGGTTGGTTGGCCGGGACCATGATCGAGGGAGGACACCTGCCGCCGAAGACGACTCTCACGATCCGCAAGAACGTCGGTAGCGGTGACACCACCCTGAGCACTGCGGCGGCACCTGGTCATTCCGCGGTGTGGATCGGGGCGCAGCAGTTCATCTCCCTTGCCGACGAAGCGCTCGACCTGCTCCCCGTCGACGAGGTTCTGAAGGCCCATCAGGCTTACATCAGCTGTGTGGGCACGGTCGGGCTGATCACCGGTCCGGACACGGTGGGGTCACTGTTCGAGTGTTTGTCCGGTCCCATCGCGGAACTGGTCGAGTTGGCGGCGGCACGGTACGCGACAGGGGATGGTCTCAAGGCCAGACTGGCCAGCAGTGCAAAACTGATCGGCAAGTTCTTCGGCCGCGCGTTCATCGTCGTCGATCTCTTCGTCTCGGCGGGAAGCATTTGGGAGAGCCAGAACCGCACCGTCAAGATGCGAACGCTGGCACCTCCGCCCGCGCCACCCGTTGGTGGGCAGTTCGGCGGTCCGTCCGGCGATGGCAGCTTCGTCGCCCGGGACGACGATGGTCGTGCCTATGTCGTCGAGCCGATCTCCGCAGGAAGCGCCTCGTACCGGGCGGTCCACATCGCGACCAACGGCGATTTCAACTGCCTCGTGCAGAGTCGGTTCGTGTTCGACGACATCCAGTGGTCGCAGAACAGCGATGGACAGATGGTGCTCGTCCTTCCCGGTGGAGGCACCGCGCCGGTCGTCGATCGAAACTTGACGTGTGATCCGTCAGGTCCGGCCTGGAACCACGTCGGTGTGCGGCACGGAGGCAACGTTCCTGACAACGTCATCGTGAAGATGCCGGACTGGTTAGGCCGTGGATCGTGGTTCATCAACGGTGAAGGCAAGATTTCCCCCATCGCGGATGGCGGAACCTATCTCTGCCTGGCACACAGGCACCCGGTCATCTACAACGTGCCACTCGACCGCATCCAGGCGTGGCCGGACGTGGCCGAACACCCGGCGGCCTGTTCGTAACACTTGTTGCTCAACGCGGTAGTGCGCGACGTACGCCCGTGCTCCGGTCGGACATCGATGCTCGGCCGGAGCATCGGCGCTGGACCTCTAGTTGCGCGGCCGGGACATGGGCGCCTGGGCTGGC
Source organism: Lentzea kristufekii (assembly GCF_033949925.1). NCBI lineage: Bacteria > Bacillati > Actinomycetota > Actinomycetes > Pseudonocardiales > Pseudonocardiaceae > Lentzea > Lentzea kristufekii. Next base: position 90,053 of record NZ_JAXAVV010000017.1, on the reverse strand, counting down.
GTGAACTGCTGCTCGGTCCGTGCCTGCACGTCTTCGGCGGTGGCGAGAAGCGCAACGGGACTGGTCACAATCTCACCCGCCTTGCTGTAGGGAGAGAACGTGCGCGCGCCGAAACGTCGAGGAATCGCGGTGATCATGCCGCCTGGCGGCGCGGTTCGTAGCATCTGTGCCAGGACAACGGCCGGGGAATTTTGAGTGAGGTGTTCAGTGACTTCAGGCGAGACGGCGGCGGTGGCCAGCATGCAGACCAGCGACCATGACGGCGTGCTTGTCGCTGTCATCAGCGGCGAACTCGACATGATCAGCGTGGACGGAGTCGGGACAGCCCTGTTCGATCACCTGGCCAAGCAGCCGGACGGCTTGGTGGTGGAGCTGGCCGTGGAATTCATGGGCTCGTCCGCGTTGTCGATGCTGCTGGAGCTGCACGGGCGGGCACAGCGCGCGGAAGTGGGGTTCGCCATCGTGGCCACGGCCGTGGCAGCCGCGCGTCCCCTGATGGCCAGCGCCCTGACCCAGGTGCTACCGGTGGCTCAGTCGGTGGACGAGGCCGTGAAGTCGATCCAGGAGGAACGCAAGCCGGGCCAGCAGCTCTGATGATGTTGCCGGTGTAGACATCGCCGCGCCGGGTACAGACTGGATGCCGAGGCTGGTTCGCCAGACTTGGTGGAGGCCGCGCATGTGGTCTGGCCAGTCTTGACGCGGTGCGTTAAGCAGCCAGCCTCCGCGCTGTCTGGTCGCGCGGCACGGGCGGCTGAAACACTGTCGCCCGTGCCGCGCCCATCAGGCTCTACCTCTGATCGCTGGCGGGTCGGCCTCCGACCGCACGGACACCGAGCTCGGCTGGCAACACCTCTGGTAGGGTGAGTTCTAAAGGTGGTCGCAACACCTGCCCTTTAGGGAGTCGTTGTGGTTCCACCTGGCCCTCCCGGGTCGTCGGGTCCGCTGACCGAGCAGCGTGATCACTACCTTCGTCTGATGGCGCAGGGCATGAACAACTCGGAGGCGTGCCGGACCGTCGGCGTCTCGCGCGGAACCGGTATCCGATGGCGGTTCGGCCGCACCGTCGTCGGTCACAACGGCACGAAACGCACCTACGCACCAATCACGCCGACCGCCCAGATCTCCGAGCGTTTCCTGTCCGAGGACGAGCGGATCACGATCGCGGATCGCCGCGCCGCAGGGCTCGGCATCCGCGCCATTGCTGCGGAACTGAGCCGCAGCCCTTCGACTGTCAGCCGGGAGATCCACCGCAACCGCGACCCGCTGACCGGCAGGTATCACCCCCACCGGGCTCAGCAGCTTGCCCAGCAACGCCGGGCAAGACCGACCCTGGGCAAGCTGGCCAGAGATCACGAACTGCGCGAGGCGTACTCAGGGGAGTGGACGCCGATGACCTGAAAGCCGGCGTCGCGGTAGGCCTTGTCCCACGCGGTGACGTGCGGGATGGAGCGCTGGCAGTTGATGCAGGAGTAGGCCCAGAAGTCGAGCATGACGACCTTGCCCTGCAACGCTTTCAGCTCCAGCGGCTGGGAGTTGATCCACTGCTGGATGCCGGTGATGTCCGGCGCGGTGCCGCAGCTCTCCAGCTCGGCGGCGCCGTCGGAGCGCTTGTCGAGGTCCTTGTTCTGGTCGTTGACCAGACCGCCGAGGTTGAGCGCCCGCTTGACCTGCTCGGAGTTGTTCACCTTGTCCTGCAACGAGCTCGTGTAGTCCGGGATCACGCGCTGCAGCAGCTGCGGCAGGTTGAAGACCAGGCCGAACGCGAGGGCGATCATCACCACACCGGCGGTGATGCGGATGCCGCGCTGACGCTTGCGGAAGGACTGCACACGCTCGGCGGCCCGGCGGCCGGCGGGCGCGAAGATCAGCAGCGGGATGGCCGCGCCGACGGCGAACGTGAGCGTGAGGACGACGGTCTCGGTGCCGATCCGGCCGGTTGACCCGGCGACGGTGATGGCGGCCAGAACCGGGCCCGCGCAGGGAACGTAGACCGCGCCGAGAGCCAGGCTGTTCCACATGCTGCTCGGCTTGCTGATCATGCGCGCGTTGCTGGCATTGGCCCGGATCATGGCGCGTCTGCCGCGGTGGGCCGGTTCTGCCTGGGCGAGACTGCTCAACGCGGGCACGAAGCCGTTCGACGTCGTCAACTTCGCCGGCTCATGGCTTGGCGGCAGCGTCATGCCTCGCCGGGCGATGGTCGTCCTGTGCGACCGCACCATCGCGGCGCTGCATCGGCGCCTCGACCGGGAGAACGAGAACAGCCTCGCGAAGGGCATGCCCTACCCGACTCGCTGGGATCCGTTCTTCCGCGAGTTCATGACCGTGGCGGACCTGTACCGCTTCCCGGTGCAGCACTTCGACTTCCACCGGGACCAGCTCTCGCTCAGCTGACCTCCGTGCGCTTGAGCATGCGGTGCATCGCGTGGGTGCGTCGCGGCCGACGCCTCGCAGGGTCGCCGACGAGAGACTGCGTTCGCCGGAGTTCTCACCTTCGCCGAGTACGGGGAGGGCCTGCAGGCCACCGATTTCGTGGACATTGAGGTGACGCCGACCTTCGAGGCAGCGGACGGGATGCACGGAGCGATCGTGCGCGCGACCAAGCCGGCCGATTCGATGGACATCCCGGTTGTAGCACAAGGTGAAGCGTCGTGCTGTGGCGTCAGTGCGTGTTGCACGCCGACCGAGCAGGCAGTCGAGCCGGGCGTGACAGTGATCGAAGCCAAATCCGCTGCTGGATGCGGCTGTCAGTGACTTGCATCTGATACCTGGGTACGGGCTTACCGTCGAGGCATGAGCGCAGAAGCTGAACTTTGGGCCCCGCAAGCCTGTACGTTGCCCACCGGGGAGCGGCCCTTGCGCGTCGCCGAGTTCGACGCGTTGTTCGCCGAGGCGGTGCAGAACGTTCGGCGCGTCGACTCCACTTCTGTGTCTCTGGACCTCCAGCCGCAGTTGGAGGTGGCCGCGCGGGTGGCCGACCTCGTGGTGCGGGAGACAGGCTGCTGTTCGTTCTTCACTTTCAGCTTGGTCGCGACCGGCGACAGCCTCCGCCTGGAGATCAAGGTTCCAGCGAAGCACGCCGATGTGCTCGAGGCGCTTGCAGCACGGGCGGAAGGGATGTCGACATGAGCGGGCTGCGGGCGGGGGAGGTCGCCGATGCCGCAGGCGTGAACCGGCAGACGCTGCGGTACTACGAGCGGGTCGGCCTCCTCAGAGAACCGGACCGGACGCTGGGCGGGCACCGGATGTACCCGGCGGAGACGGTGACCGTCATCCGGGTCATCAAGGCCGCCCAGCGACTCGGCTTCACCCTCGGCGAGGTGGCCGATCTGCTGGACCTCGGCAGTCACCGGCACGGCAAACCTGGACTGCAGGCGCGCGCCACCGCCAAGCTGGCCGAAGTCGAGACCAAGATCGCGGATCTGGAGATCATCCGGGACACGTTGAAGACCGCGGTAGCGGCAGGATGCGACGACCTCATCGCGTGCTCGCACATCCCGTCCTGCCCGCTGCCGTTCGCCGGCCTCGCCGAGGGGAAGGCTGCCGATGCCGGCTCCTGCTGCTGACAAGGTCCGTCGGTTCGCGTGGCTTGTCGGAGCCGCGTGCCTGCTGTGTTGTCTCATGCCGGTGTTGGGAGTCGCCGGGGTGGCGGGCTTCTTCTCTGCGGTCGGCTTCCGGGACGTGCTTATTGGTCTTGGGATCGGTGCCGTGGTGGGCGTTGGCGCGTGGTTGCTGGTACGGCGTCAGCGACGGCACAGCTGCGCCGGCGACGCATGTGGATGCCAGACTTCCGGATCATGACGGTTCTGCGTTCGGTCGTGCTGTTCGTGCTCGCCGCGGTGGCGGAGATCGGCGGCGCCTGGCTGGTGTGGCAAGGACTGCGGGAAGACCGGGGTCTGTTGTGGATCGCCGGTGGTGTGCTGGCGCTCGGGGCGTACGGCTTCGTCGCGACGTTCCAGCCCGACCCGAATTTCGGACGGATCCTCGCCGCGTACGGCGGAGTGTTCGTCGCCGGATCACTGGCCTGGGGCATGGTGCTGGACGGGTTCCGGCCGGATCGATGGGACTACATGGGTGCGGGCATCTGCCTGATCGGCGTTGCCGTGATCATGTACGCGCCCAGGGGCTGACGTCGGCTCATCGAGCGTGGCTGCGACGCACAGCGTCGATCACCTTCTGGGCTGTTGGTACGTCCAGCCGGCACGCGCGCATGTCCGGTGCGCCCTTGTGGTCGTTCATCACGTCGATCCCGTCGACCAGGACCGTGGGCGACGGGAAATCGCCGATCCTTTCCATCACGGGGACGGTGAGATCGAGTTCGCACAGCGCCTCAGCCACCACGGCCTTGGCTGCCGCCGCGTTCGGGCAGTCCGGCGCGAGCAACAGTTCGACGCGCGGCTCGGACCGGCTGGCGAGTCCTGTTAGCCATGTCAGGGCGGCGAAACCGTCGTCAGTGCCCGGCCAGTGCACGCGGACCGCGTCGAGTCCGGCACGGCGCACGACGCCGCGCAGCACGGCGATGACGATGATCGCGTCGTCGGCGTATCCGATGGCGGGGATGAAGTCGGGGATCAGGTCGATCGGTACGGCGAGGTAGAACAGCAGCAGCCAGAGCCGGACGCGGACACCGCGGGGCAGCGTCTTGTCCGCGGCCAGGCGGCGTACCAGCCGCAGCACGTCGGGAAGTACTCGGAGTGCCTCGCGCAGCAGGCCGCCTCGGGGTCTGGCGATGAGCAGGACGATCACCAGCGCCAGCCAGGTGAGCAGCAGGCCTGCGGCGATGGCGATCGCCACGTCCGCGACGGCGGAGCCGGTCACGACGTCACCACGAGGTTCGCCGTCGGCTGGGGTACTTCGATGCGCACGGGGCTGAGAGTGTCACATGGGACCAACACATCAATGAGTGTTGAGATGACGCTCATCGAAGTCTGCTCCAACGTATCAACGAGTATTAGGATGTCTCTGTGACTGACGAGCGCAGGGACACCTGTGACCTGTTGTGCCTGGACCTGCCGCATGCCGAGGAGATCCGGACGGGTCTGCCCGAGCTGCCGCGATCGAGGTGGCAGCAGCGGCGGCGCGGGCGTTGGGTGATCCGACCCGGTTGCGGATCGCGGCGGCGTTGCTGACCGGCGGGGAGCTGTGCGTGTGCGACGCCTCGTGGGTCGTCGGCGCGGCGCAGAACCTGACCTCGCACCACCTGCGCCAACTCAAGATCGGCGGGTTGGTGTCGTCGCGGCGGGACGGCCGGCTGGTGATGTACGCGCTGACCGGTCGTGGGCGGGCGTTGGTCGCCGCGGTCTTGGACGAGTCCGCGCCTGTGTTGGCGGACAGCAGAATGCTGGAGGGGTAGTAGTGGCTGACGAGTGCTGCAGGAACCACGCCCGAAGACGACCACGACGCAAGAAGATCAGCAGGCCGACGACCACGGCGACCAGGGGCCGGGGAGTTGGTGGCAGGTTCGTGAGCTGCAACTGGCCGTTGTCGCGGCCGTGCTGCTGGCGGTCGGCTGGTGGGTTGGTTCCACGGGCGCTGAGCTCGTGGGCAACGGGCTGACGCTGGCTTCGGCGGTAGTCGGTGCGGCCTCGTTCGTGCCGGGTGCGTTACGCAGCCTGCTGCGCCGCCGGATCGGCGTGGCCACCTTGATGACCATTGCCGCGATCGGCGCGGTGGCGTTGGGGCAGATCACCGAGGCTGCCATGCTCGGTGTGCTGGTCTCGATCGCCGAAGGCTTGGAGCACTACGCGATCGCCCGCACCCGCCGAGGCTTGCGGGCACTGCTGGGGCTGGTCCCGCCGACCGCCTCGGTGCTGCGGGACGGGGCTTAGCTGCAGGTCGCACCGGACGAGCTCGTGGTCGGCGACCGGATGGTGCTGCGGCCCGGCGAACGCGCCGCGACCGACGGGATCATCCGCACCGGACACACCAACCTCGACCTGTCCGCGATCACCGGCGAGTCGGTGCCGGTCGAGGCCGGACCTGGCGACGCGGTGCATGCCGGCGCGATCAACGGCGGTGGCGCGATTGAGGTCGAAGTCACCGCGCGGGCTTCGGATTCCTCGCTGGCGCGCATCGTGCACATCGTCGAAGAGGCCCAGGACCGCAAGGGGGTTGGCCAACGGCTGGCCGACCGCATTGCCCGGCCGCTCGTTCCGGCGATCATGATCCTGGCCGCGCTCATCGCCGGGCTCGGTGCGTTGCTGGGCGACCCGATGGTGTGGCTGGAACGTGCGCTGGTCGTGCTGGTGGCCGCTTCGCCGTGTGCGCTGGCGATCTCCATTCCGCTGACCGTGGTCGCTGCCGTGGGGGCGGCGAGCAGGCAGGGTGCGCTGGTCAAGGGTGGTGCCGCACTCGAGGAGCTCGGCCGCATCGGCACCGTCGCGCTGGACAAGACCGGCACGCTGACCCGCAACGCGCCGCGCGTGGTCGACGTTCTGCCCGCCGGCGAGAGCACTCGTGAGCAGTTGCTCGCCGTCGGAGTCCTGCTGGTGACCGGCCTGTGGGGCGAGGCGGTCATCTGGTTGCGCGGGCCCATCTCCGGCTTCAGCACGCCCCTGTGACTGGTGAGGGTCGGCGGTTGCGACGCTAGGACTTCTGCGCCGCAGGGGTTGTGCCGACTGGTTCGGATAGGAGCAGTTCGCGGGACACCGCGGTGAACTCCTCGCCGTACCCGGCCTGGTCGGTCCGCGCGAGGCCGCCGAGCTCCACCAGAGCGCGCCCGTCTCCGTTCGGTGTCACCCGCACCCACACGCGGCGTCGCTTGATGGTCAACGACATTCCCAGGCCGAGGGTGATCAGCGCGGAGAACACCAGCACCCACCCTTGCGTGGGATCGTGGGAGATCTGGATCGACACCGGCCATCGCGAGAGCAGTCGGAGGCGTGCCACCACCGGTCATGGTCAGCAGCGCGGACCGCACAGCTTCGGCTCCGTGCGCGCGAGCCGCGGTGGCATCGGCGGCCAGTTCGACCAGCGCCGCGACCAACTCGGGCGACCGGCGGGTCAGCGGCGTGAACGGCACCGCGGAGGCAAGCGCCTTGGCCAGCCCCACCAGCAGGTGGTGGCGGCCGAGAAGATGCGCTCGTTCGTGCTCGATCACCGCGGCGACCGAGGCCTCGCTCAGGTGCTGGTTGAGGCCGTCCGTCGCCACGATCAATCCTGGGCGCCCGGCCAGGCTGTAGGCGAGCGGCCGATCGTGAGGGATCCACCACGTCGGAATCGCACCGGGCTGACGTTGTGCCACGAAGTTCAGCGCGTCCCGTTGCTTGCGCTGCATACGTCCCTGGGAGCGATGGTGCCGCACCAGCGAGGTCATGAGCTTCAGCGCGACACCGAGCAGGATCGCGGCGAACAGCAGTCCAGCGATCTCCTCGATCCGGGGAGAACCTCCGTGCTGCAACGTCTGCCAGCACTGGTGCACGAGGCCGACCAGTAGGGGCGCCGGGCCGTGACCGGGCAGCACCGCGATCACCACCGCCGCCGTCACCGTGGTCAGGCAGCCCGCGACCATCATCAGCCAGCCGGTCAGCAGGACCCCGGCGGGCGCGCGCATGGCCAGCAGCCTGTCCAGCATCCGCGGACCCGCCCACGCGACGGTCAACGCGCCCAGCAGGAGCGCGACGGCGACAGTCATCGACGCTTCCGCAGAGCCTTGCGCAGCACGCTGGCCTCTTCCTCGGTCGCCGACTGCGCGAAGTGCAGCAGCACGCTCTCGGGATCGTCGGTCGACTCCAGAACCGCGCGCAAAGCTCTGGCCTCCGCCTCCGCACGGGTCATCACGGCCCGGTAGTGGAACGCCCGGCTGACCTTGACGCGTTCGACCCAGCCCTTGCGGTGCAGGTTGTCCAGCACCGTCATGACCGTCGTGTACGCCAGTTCCCGCTCCTGTGACAGCTCGTCGAGCACGTCACGGACCGTCCGGTCGCCGTCACCGCGCCACAGCACGTCCATGACCGCCGACTCGAGCTCACCCAGCCCTTGCATGGCACCTCCGTGCGGGAAGGATACGGTCACCCGGCGATCCGACGCGCTCCCATGAGGTGCCCGTCGCCACGGCTCGACCGGATGTCGACGACCTGGCCGTCGGTCGGCGAGTCGACCATCTTGCCGTCGCCCACGTACATGGCGACGTGGTGGATGGTCGCGGGATTGCCGGTGCCGTCGTCGTAGAAGAGAAGATCACCCGCCACCAACGCGTCGAGCGGAACCGCCCTGCCCGCGTTGAACTGGGCGGCGGCGACCCTCGGCAACGTGATGCCGGCCTGCTTGTACGCCCACAACATCAGGCCGGAGCAGTCGAACCTGTCCGGCCCGGTGCCGCCCCACAGGTAGAGCGACCCGCGCTTGGACAGCGCCGCCTGCAGCGCGGTGTTGGCCGCGCCGGGCGGGCCGAGGTAGCTGCCGTTGTCCTTGACCTGACTGAGCCCGTTGCGCACCGCTGGAGTCAGCGCGCCGAGCGCCGCCTTCACTTCCTTGATCTTGCCGTCGAGTTCCTTCTGTTTCCCTTCGACCTCGCCGACCAGCTTCTCGGCCGCCTGAGTGGCCTCCTTCGCCTGCTGACGCGCGGTCTCAGCCGTGGTGACCGCGGTGGCCAGTCGAGTGAGCGCCTCGGCGTTGTCAGCGGCGATGAGGTCCATCGCGGACATCCGCTCGAGGAAGTCCTGCTGCGAGTCGGCGACCAGCATCGCAGACAGCTTGGTCAGCCGTGCGCCCTCGAACGAGGCCGTGGTCAGCGCGTCCACCTGACCGCGGAACTTGTCCTCCTCGGTCCTGGCGCACTTCTCCGCTTCGTCGGCCTTGGCCAGGTCAGCGCGCTTGGCGGTGAGGTCCTCACGCGCCTTGAGCAGGTCCTCGTTGGTCTTCGCCGCCTGCGCACCCAACTCGTTGTAGCGCGCTAACGGGTCCTGAGCGGGCTGTGCGGACGCGGGTACGACCGCAACCGTCACAAGTGCGCTGGTCAGAGCAATCGGCAGGAGTCGCCGCTGTGCCGGCACCTTGCCTCCATCTACTAGGTGGCATAGTTTCCGGCGCGAGCTTAGTACTAGTCTCAATAGTAGTTGCCGACCGGTGGGAGCTGGGGATGACGAGTGGCCGCAAAACGAAGCAGCGGCGTGCCAAGAAGCCGATCGTCAGCACCAAGGCGACACCATGGGGCACGATCATCGCCATCGTCGCGGTGCTCGGACTGGCCGGCGGCGTGTTCGGCTACGCGTTCGTCAGGATCTCCGCGGACAACGATCGCGAGGCCGCGTTAGCTCAGTGGAAGCCGTCGGACACGAACAAGGATCCGTCCGACAAGATCACGGGCGTCGTGAAGAAGGAGTTCCCCGCCGCCAAGCACGTGCAGCCGGCCGAACGCGTCGCCTACGAACACAACCCGCCCATCGGAGGCGCACACGACTCCCAGTGGGCCGACTGCACCGGCGTCGTCTACGACAAGCCCGTGCGCAGCGAGAACATGGTCCACTCGATGGAACACGGAGGACTGTGGATCGCCTACAACCCCGACCAAGTCACCGGCCCGGCGTTCGACAAGCTCAAGGGCAAGGCCGAGGGCGTCCCGTACACGATGCTGTCGCCCTACCCCGGTCTCGACAAGCCGATCTCGCTGCAGACCTGGAGCCACCAGCTCAAGCTCGACAGCGCCGATGACGAGCGCCTCGACCAGTTCATCTCCTCGCTGCTGCGCAACCCGAACACCTACCCCGAAGTCGGCGCGTCCTGCGAGAATACGCAGTTCCTCTCGAACCCGGCCCCGTTCGAGCCAGTTCGGCGGTACTGCACAGCCGTCCGCACTCCAAAGGCCCATGCGACGTACGCGACGTACAGGCCGAGGGCGGTGGCGCCCGCGATCGTGGACGACATCATGACCTCATCCTATGCATATATTGCAATCTACGCATGAATGCTAGGCGGCCTGGTCGGCTGGCGCAACAGTGCGGCCACATGGACCTGTCGAGCCGGTCGACGCTTTGTTCGAATGGCGGATCAGCTGACCGGATGGAAGGGGACCATGAACTCGCGTGTGACCGATGTGCCATACGAGGCCGCGCGACGGCGTGCCTTCGCGGTGATCAGTCACCCGGACGCCGGCAAGTCGACGTTGACCGAAGCGATCGCCCTGCACGCCAAGGCGATCACCGAGGCGGGGGCCGTGCACGGCAAGGCAGGCCGCCGCGCTGTCGTGTCCGACTGGATGCGAATGGAGCAGGCGCGGGGGATCTCGATCACCTCCGCGGTGCTTCGGTTCTCGTACCGCGGCACCTTGATCAATCTGGTGGACACACCAGGACACGCTGACTTCTCCGAGGACACGTATCGAGTCGTGTCCGCCGTGGACAGCGTGGTGATGTTGCTCGATGCGGCGAAGGGGCTCGAGGCGCAGACGTTGAAGCTTTTCGACGTCTGCAGATCGCACGGCCTCCCAGTCATCACGTTCGTGAACAAATGGGACCGGCCTGGCCGTGATGCGCTGGACCTGTGCGACGAACTGGCGGCCCGCGCCGGGTTGCAGCCGATGCCGCTCACCTGGCCGATCGGGCAGGCGGGGGAGTTCCACGGGGTCTTGGACTGCCGCGACCGGACGATGGTGCGCTACCAACGCATCGCCGGCGGGGCCATCGCGGCGCCGGAGAAACGTCTGGAGTCGGCCGAGGCCGCGGCCCAGCAGGGCGTCGCGTGGTGGCGAGCCTGCGAGGAGGCCGACCTGCTCGCCGCTTCCGGCGGCGGGTTCGACCACGAGCGGTTTCTCGCCGCCGAAGCATCACCCGTGCTGTTCGGTGCTGCTCTGCTCAACCACGGTGTCCGGCCTCTCCTCGACTTCCTGGTCGACTTCGCGCCGGCTCCACGGCCGAGGATGGATGCCACCAGGCGCCCGAGGTACCTCGACGCTCCTTTTTCTGCCTTCGTGTTCAAGGTGCAGACGGGCATGAACCCGGCGCACCGCGACCAGATCGCGTTCGCGAGGGTGTGCTCCGGTGAGTTCGAGCGGGGCATGGTCGTCACGAACGGCACCACCAGTAGGCCGTTCGCAACGAAATACGCGCAACAGGCATTCGGCCGGCAACGGACGACGCTGGACGTCGCGTATCCCGGTGACGTCATCGGACTGGTGAACGCGACGGCACTAAGAGTGGGCGACACGCTGTTCGGTTCCGGTCCGCCGGTGCGCTTCCCCCGGCTGCCGAGCTTCGCCCCGGCTCACTTCGCCGTGGCGCGGCCCACGGACATCGGCCGCGGCAAGCAGTTCAGCCGTGCCATTGCGCAGTTGCGGACCGAAGGAGTTGTGCAGGTCATGCGATCCCAGCGTCGTGGTCAGGGAACCGCTCCGGTGCTCGCCGCGGTTGGACCGATGCAGTTCGACGTTGCCCTGCACCGGATGGAGTGGGAGTTCGGCGCGCCCATGACGCTGGAACACCTGCCGTACACGGTCGTGCGGCGGCTGAGTGATCCAAGTCAGCGCTCACTCGTCGACACCGGTCGACGTAGCGAGGTGCTGGTGCGGGACGACGGCATGGAGCTCGCCGTGTTCGCAGGGCAGGTCGAACTCGCTGTGCTGCAACGCTTGTGGCCAGATCTGAAGCTCGACCACCTCGTCGGCGGCATCGGCTGACCACTCATGCCCTGAGCTCTCTGTTGGCGAGTGCTTCCCGGAGCAGGACGGACTCGCGGTCGGTGGTCGACTGGGCGAACCGCAGCAGCACCGCCTCCGGATCTCCGGAGGACGCGATCACGTGGCGCAGTGCCCTGGCTGCCGCCTCGGCGCGGCTCACCGCAGGCTCGTACCGGTAGGCCTTGCCCTCGAGTTCGCGATTCACCCAGCACTTTGCGGTGCAGGTTGTCCAGCACGGTCAACACCGTCGTGTACGCGCTCCGGATCGAAGTCGGTTCCAACCGAGCCCGGTGACATCCTCACCTACCGCAACGAAAATCCCCGGTGCCGCAGGAGGCGGCATCGGGGATTCCACTTACCCGAACAACGTCACTCGCGGCACTTCTTGCCAGTGTTGACGCAGTTGACGAGGCGGTTCATGATCTTCTGCGACATCACGTTGGCGAAGTCGTCGTGGTCGGTGAGCGGGTTGTGTTCCTCTTCCGGGAACGAGTCGACCGAGTACAGGCGCGCCTGCTGGACGTTCCTGGGGATGTTGTAGGTCAGGGAGATGCGCAGCTGCGGAACGGCCTTGAAGCCCTTCTTGCACTTGCCGTTCTGGTCCGGGAAGACGATGTGGTCGCGGTGGTTCGCGGAGTCGATGTTCTTGCCGTCCCAGCAACTCGGGAAGTCGTGGACGCGCTTGACCTTCGAGCCCTGCGGGCAGATCGGGTACTTGTCGATCAGCACCTTGTCCTCGAAGCCGCTGCAGGTCCACGATGCCTTGGCGTTCTTCGGGCCGTTCTGGCCGGCCTTGGCGTCACCGTAGAGAACGCGGAGGAACTTCGGCATCGCAACGACCTTGCCGGTCGGCGAACCGCGGAACTGGAGATCGACGACTTCCGGGCGCTGAATCTCACCCTCGTTGCCCGGCAGCTCGTTGTTCGCGTTCTCCTCGACGTTGTTCTGGTTCTTCTTGTTCTCGGTGCCTTCGGCCTGGGCGTTGTCGCTGTTCTCGCTGCCGTTCTCGAGGCCCTTGTTGTTCTGGTCCTTCAGCTTGCAGGGCGCGAGCTGCTTCAGCTCGGGCGCCTGCTGGTTCAGCCTGCGGAAGGCGATCTCCATGCGGTCCAGCGCCGCGACTCGCTTGTCCTTCAGCGGGCCGAGAATGGCGTTCTGCACGAAGTTCGGGCCGCCCTGGCCCTGTGACGAGGCAATGCGCTTGTCGGCCTCGTCGATCTGCTTCTCGATGTTCTCGAGCTCGCGGCTGATCTCGGCCTGCGCCTTGTCGGGGACGTCCTCGGGCAACGCGGAGGCGACGTCCGGGCATTCGACGGTAGGCGCGGCCTTGTCTGCCTTGTCTTTGTCCTGCTGCGCCTTGTCGTCCTTCTTCGGCGGTGCTTTCTCCTCGTCGTCCTCGGCCTTGTTGATGCGGATGACGGGCCAGAAGTAGGCGGACTTGTCACCGTTCTTGCAGGTCGTGCCGGCCTTCTGCAGCGACTTGTTGTTGGAGTCCGCGTTGGTCGAGAGGTTGCCGACGTAGTCGTGCAGGTGCTGCGCACCATTGCGAACGCCAGGCTGCGCGATGAAGTTGTCCGGGTTGAAGTGCCCGTTCTCGTTCCGGCCGCAGTCGACGGTGAACGTGCCTGTGGTGGCGTCGTTCTCCGGTTTTGGTTTCTTGACGTTCGGCTTCACCTTGGTGATGTCGACGAACAAGCCTTCGTCCAGAGCGCCGTCGGCAAGCGCCGTGCCGTCGGCCGAACCTACAGCCACCACCGCGGCACCGCCAGCGACCAAGGCCATCGCCGCTGCTGCGGCGGTCAGCCAGATCGTGGATTTCCTCCGGTGAAAAGCCATTTGCCACCTCGTGTATTCCGATAAAACGGCATGGCGAAGCTGACGGCGGTTAGCCGTGTCATTCGGGTTGAACTTCGGTGTGCGGTTAGTGCGACCGAGATTTACGTCTCGTATTCTTCTTGGACCTGGATATCATTCGCATTCCGACCAGTGCGAGCGCGAGCACCGCTATCGCGCCGAAGAAGACGCCGTTGTTCTCACCGAATACGCCTTGTTCGGCGGTACGGGTGAACCTGGTGCCCTCCGGCACAGTCGGGATCACGCCGTCGGTCGGGTTGGCCGAGGCGTCCGCTCCCTGCTGATCTCCACTGGCATCCGGTGCCCCGATGCTGTTCGTGGGAGGAGCGAGCGGTTGCGGTGACTCGATCGCGCCGAAGTCGACGCGTCCGGTGTCCTCCATTGCCTTGATGTGCTCGAAGACGGTGATCATGGCCTGCGTGGAGAGGATGCGGATGAGCTCGTTCTTGGTGCCCGCCCGGATCTGCGCGGCATAGGCGTAGACCTTGCCGTGAGCCACGCGGAGCCGGTTGGCGAAGACGGAGTCGAACTCGTCACCGTTGGCCGCGTCCATCTCGGCGAGCCAGCCCTTCTGCTCGTCGGTGGCCTCCTGCGGCAACGTGACTCCGAGCAGCACGCCCGCCCGGTTCACAACGTTGTCCAGCAGGGTGTGCCCCTCGATGAGGTGCTTGCTGGCCTCCTGGATCTTCGGCTGGTCTGCCCGCTTGGCCCTGCCCTTCTCGCCGGCGGGCTTCTCCCACAACCCGGCCTGCTTGACCCGGTTCATGAAGTCCCGGTCCGCGGGCCCGAGCGGACCCCACTGGGTCTGCACGACCTCGTCGCCCGTCCCGCCACTACCGGGCGGCGGGGTCGAGATGGGGGTCGAGGGGTTGGCGGGCTGGCCGATCGCGCTCCCGGTGTTGACCAGCACGGCCAGCACGCAGCCCGCCAGCGCGACGATGAGTCGCATCGGCGTTGCCAAGTCCATGGGGAGTCGCACGAACGGGGATACGGCCAGGAATGGGGACGCGCCTCAGTTCGAGACCTCGACGTTATCAAACCGTTATCCAACTCCGCGCAACCTAGCTCTCGGTTCGGGTTTGAACCACGTCGCCGCGCCATTCGCAGGGAAGGAAAAGACCGTCTGCCACGGGAGGACGCCGGTGTCGAGGAAACGCGCGGTCACGCTGGCACTGGTTCTTCTGGTGGGCGCCTGCGCGACGAATCCCGAGATCTCACCCCGGCCCGCTGGGTTCGCTACCGACAGCGAGACGTCACCCGACGACAAGATGGAACTGCAGGTTCTGCGGTCTCCGAACCTCGGCGAGGTCCTCGCGGACCACGAGCAGTACACCTTGTACCGGTACGACGAGGACACAACGAATCCACCGAAGTCGAACTGCGTCGAGCCTGACTGCACGCTGAAGTGGATACCTTTGCTGACGGCCGAGATGAAGACGACCACCGGCATCGACGCCGCACTCCTCGGCGTGGTCGAGCGATCCAACGGCACCAGACAGGTGACGCTGAACGAACACCCGCTGTACCGCTACGCCCATGACGAGAAGGCCGGCGACGCGACCGGTGACGGCCTCGGTGGCGTGTGGTTCGCCGTTGCTCCGAACGGAGAGAAAGCCCGGCGCTGAAAGGCCTGTGGATCAGGGCGTGTCGCCGTTGAGTTCCTCCGGCGCCACCAGGTTGTCCTCGATCGCGCGGGCGAGTAGCTCCGACTTGGAATACGCGGAGCGGCCTGCCTTCTCGTACTTCTGGCGTGCCCGGCGGATGTACATGTCGACGGTGTGCGGCGAGACCTGCATTTTCCGTGCCACGGAGGCCTTCGACGACGACTGGAACCAGAGCAGCAGTGCGATGCGTTCCTGTTCGGACAGCTTCGGCCGGTCGGCGCCGCCGTCGCTGATCAACGCTCCCGCCATCACCGGGCCGACGTACGGCTGGTCGGCTGCGACGGCGACCACCGCCTTGACGAGATGCTCGCGTCCTTCGTGTTTCGCGACGAACTCGCGCGCGCCGGACTCCAGCGTGCGCAGGATCAAGCCATGGCCGGTGAACTGCGAGTAGACGACGACGCGCTGGCCCGTGTCAGCCAGCTTGGCGACGTTGTCGAGGTCCATCCGTCCGTGCAGGCTGAGGTCCAGCAACACGACGTCGGGTTGCAGTTGGTCGTCGGCGGCCAGCTTGTCGACGTTGTCGCCGGTGTGGACGACCTCGATTCGTGAGTCTCCGGTGAGCCAGCTCGCGACCCCCTCGATCACGACGGGATGGTCATCGATGATCGCGACCCGGATGGGGCTGTCCAATGCGCTTCCAGCCACAGGCGTCCTTCCTCCTCCTGAACGTCGATCGAGACTTCTTCGGTTGGTGGCTCGCGAAACTGCTCGAGCGGTGTGCCGCTGCCGTCGGCGAAGACGCTGACGGTCACGGCGTCGCTCTCCGCGAGCACGGTGATCCTGGCGTGAGTTTGCGTGGCGACAAGCGTCACCAGTGCTGCCTCGGTGATCGCACGTCTTTCTGTCGTTGCGATCTGGGGTACGTCGCCGATCACGATGAGTTCGACGACCACTCCGCGTCGCTCGGCTGCGTCGGCGCTGGCTTGGAGTTCGTGCAGCAGCGGGGTTTCGACCGTGTCGCTCTCGGCGAGGAGTCTGCGCATCCTGCCCACCGCGAGTTCACAACGTCTTCGTACCGCGGGATCAGACGGTTCGATTCCGCCGTGCGCGAAGTCGGTGAGCAGTCTGGTGAACTCTCGGTCCATCTCGGCGAAGCGGCGCAGGCGCCCGGTCTGGACGGCTCGCGCGGCGTTGTCCTTCGCGGCGATCAACACACCTGAGTGGGTGGCGGAGATGGCGGTGCGCACCGAGTGAATGATCACTCTGTCGACCAGCACCGCGCAGATCTGCACGCCCACGGTGATGAACAGTCCGCTGAAAAGCCTCAGCACCACCGGATGTTCCGGCTGCTGCATCAACACCAGGGTGGCGAAGCTGAGCGAGGGAAGTCCGATCAGGACCCCGCCGACGATGTTCAGCTGCCAGTGCAGGATGAGCAGAACACCGATCCACCCGATCGTCCCCGACATCCAGCAGCCGATCTCCTCGACGGCGTTGCCCGGGATGTAGGCGGCGACGGTGGCGATGCTGATGCCGGTGGCGCACAAGGCAAGTACGCGAATCGCATAGGTGCCGACCTGCAGTCGCGCCATGATCACCGCGATGACGACGGTGAGCGCGGTGAGCGCGATCGAGACCATCGCCGCCGGGTGAACGAACGGGGCCGGCTTGTCCGCGGCCAGTGCGTGCCACACGTTCCACGCGGCAGCCATCACGACGACAACGGCGGTCATGGTGCGGTTGTTGCTCTTTCCGGCCCGGTCAGCTGTCGCCGCGAACACGCCACCACCGCATCGTCACGCTCGTGCCCTTGCAGCGCCCGCTCTGGACGTCGGCGGTGCCTCCTACCGCACTCATGCGGTCGACGATCGACCCCCGCAGCCCACGACGGTGGTGCGGAACCTGCCGGGTGTCGAAGCCCCGGCCGTCGTCGCGCACTGTCACCTCGATTCCGTCACCGCACTCTCTGACGCTCACCGAGGCGATTTGGCTCCCTGAATGTCGAGCCACGTTGGTGAGGGCTTCGGCCGTCGCCTCGGTGAACGCCATGACGACGTGTTTCGGCAGGCGAACGGGGACGAGGTCGAAGTCGATGCGCAGCTGGGGAAGGCCGGGAACCCAGGTCGATTCGAGAGTCTGCAGGGCGAGGTCGAGGCTGCTGTCGGAGAGGTCCTTTGTGGGTGCCGTGCGGTCACCCGCGCTCTGCAGCGTGCTGAGGTCCGCCGCAGCGCGCTGGCGCAGCATCGTGCTGCCGTCCTGAACGGCGCCGGACGCCACCATAGTCAAGGTCGCGAGGCCGGTGTCGTGGAGCCTGCGCTGGTAGTCGTCCTCGTCGGCACGCACGGCCGCGGCTATGACGGCGTGCACGTAGGCCGACGCGGCGTGAGTGACCGCCTCGTCGACCTGGCGGACGGCGTTGTTCAGGAGGTGGATCAGTACCGCTGTGACCGTTCCCTGCGCCACCAGCATCGCCACGATGTACGCCGACGCGCCACCGACGTGCTGGGCGGACGCCAGCACTGCGCACACGATCAGGCCGCCGGAGGCGGAGAAGAGCATCTGGCCGGCGAGCAACGATCCGATCGCGAGCAGGATCGTCCAGTCCACGTGGTCCGAGGGGGACGGGAGGAGCCAGTCGTCGATCGCGCAGATCATGCCCACGATCGCGACGTCGGCCGCCGCGGCGAGAGAGTTCGCGTTGTCCAGTACCGCGACGGCGGAGATCACCGACCAGAGGACCATCGCCGAGACGACCAGACCGAGCTGGGCTCCGGACACGCCGTGAGCGGCGCTCGCCACAACGACCGTTCCCGCAGTGGTGACGAGCCTGACCGCAACGGCGATTCTTGTGAAACCGATTCGCAAACGCTGCTGGGTCAAGCTCACGCGCTGCTTCTCGCGCGCGCTGTCCAGAGTCCCCGTCTCCACGTTGCCCCCCTTGCCATCAAGTATGTCCGAGTGGACACGGCTTGTGCTGGGGTTTTGTCCACGCAGGAAGGTCTGGTGGCGAATATGGGCCGATCGGTGTATTTTTCTGCGGCCTCTAGGAGGTAGCGCTGTTATCTACCCATGCGTAGGGTCACTGAGTGACTACTCGGATATCCACCGGTAGTTGAGTGTTACGCGTTCCCTGTTCCCTGTTCGCGTGTCATGCCGAATCGGTGTGCGCTCGGTACGGTCCCGGTTGTGGGGCTGAGAGACGGCAGGGGTCTTCTTCACTCGCCCTTCACACGATTTATTTCGCTGATCCGTGCCATTCGTCGAACCGACTGGTGCGTTCGGGTGATCCTGCGTGATCGACAGCAGGATGGAGGGGGACGTGGTAATGCGGAGTTCTGTTGCTGGCGGGCCGCGCGCAATCGTGCCCGGACCTGTGCGGTTGCCGCTCGGGCCCTGGCTACGCGCGCGACGCCGTGGTCGAGGGCTGACCGTGCGAGCCGCCGCTGAGCTGGCTGGGATGTCACCTGGCTTTCTGTCGATGCTCGAGAACGGGACTCGGCGGCTCAACCGCCACCGGGACATCGTCGCGCTCGCCGCGGTTCTTCGGGTGACCGAGGCTGAACTGGTTGAATTTGAATCAACCGAGCCGGAGTGCCTGCGGCTCGGTGCCTGAACCAGTGTGTTTGATGGCCTACTGCCTGTCCGAGTCGGTGGGGCAGTAGGTCCATTCGAACTCATCGCGAATGGAACCTCCAGCTAAACGCAGCTGCGTCGCCCTGACGTTGAAGGCCGCGCCTTTCATGAGGTGCAGCGCGACCTCGGCGACCTTTCGTCGGCCAGGATCCTTGAGGAAAGTCGATCCCGCCCATTCGTTGAACCCCGCGACCGCTGGCCCGCACCAGACCTGGTAGTCGAGACGGCGGTTTTCGTCGCCAGTGCTGGCCCAGCGCGACGCCATCCCGAGGTACCAGCGGAACAGCAGGGCCATGCGGCGTTTCGGATCCTTCGCGGCACGCTCCAGCTGGCTGGGATCCCGCCGGGAGAAGTACTCGGTCACCTCACGCCACACGTTTTCGAGCGGCTGCCGGAAGATTTCTCCTTCGAGCTTGATCCGCTCGTCGTCTGGGATCGCTTCCACGCCGTCGTAGCGCCGGTACAGTTCGTACAGCCGCTTGGCGCGCATGGGGAACATCGTGTTCCGGCGGAGCACCTGGATCTCGGCGCCGAGCTCGAACATGTCCGCCGCGGGTGCCATCTGGAAGTCCGCCAGACCGGCGGCGGCCAGCGCCAGACGGACGGCGGGCGACGTACCGGCTTCCACACAGGCCTGGTTGATCGAGCCGGTGACAACGTAGTCGGCGCCCATCGCGAAGGCACCTGCCACTGACTCAGGCGTGCCGATCCCGCCCGCCGCACCGACTCCGACTCGGATCTCGTACTGGCCCGCCGCGGCATCGCGCTGTCGGATGATTATCGGCAGCAGGACGGGCAGCGGCCTGCGGTCGGTGTGACCGCCGGAGTCGGCCTCCGCCGTGATGTCGTCCGCCACAGGAACGAACTGGGCGAGCTCTGCCTGTTCAGCGGTCACGAGCCCCGCCCTGACCAGTTCGGCGACGATCGACTCCGGTGGTGGGGCGAGGAAGCGCGCGGCGACCTCGGGCCGTGACACCTTGGCGATCACGCGGTTCGCAGCCATGACCTCGCCGTCCGGACCACGGGACAGGCCCGCGACCCGGTACCGCACGATGTTCGGGCTGAGCATCACGAACGCCGAGGCCTCCACGCAGCGGACCTCGTGCCGCAGGAACATCTCGACGGCGCCCTGTTCCAGTGCCGGCTCGCTGGGGCTGCTGATCAGGTTGCAGGCGAACGGCAGTCCGGGAATCTCGCGCGCGAACCGCAGCAGGGCCTGTTCGATCACGTCAGGAGTGAGCCCCGCAGCGCCGAAGGACGCCAGGAAACCCGCTCGGGCCATGGCGACGACCAGGTCGGCGGAGGCGATTCCGCCGGCCATCGCACCGCTTTGGTAGGCGTAGCGAACTCCGTGGCGCTCGCGGAACGCGGCGGAGCCGAGCCGGCTCGCGGGCAGCGGACCGACACTCGCGACGACTTCGCTGTCGTCGGCCGGGCGCTCGGTGGTCAAAATGCCGCCGCGCAGCAGGTGAACGGCCGCGTCGAGGTCGGCCAGCGGGGACTGCTCGATCGTTGTCATCGTTGTGGCTCCACGGAATCGGGGAGGGAACGGGTGAGCGCGGCAACGGCGTGCTGCTGCACCGCGTTGTGTGCGCGCAGGACGTGGCGGTGTGCCAGGACCACCTGAAGGGCGAGCACCGGCTCAGGGCCGGGAACGCGGTGACACACGAGCCGGGCGAGGGCCCTGGCGACGGCAAGACCGGTGGGCACGCCCCGCTGGTCGACGGACACCGCGACGTGCGGGCGGTCGCCGAGCGTGTCGCGGATCCACCTGGTGCAGCTCGCGGCCGGACCGACCTCGATGAAGTACCGGTAGCCACGCTGATAGGCGGCGTCGACCAGCCTCGGAAAGTCGACCGGGCGGGCCAGCGTGTGCGCGATCCGTTGTCCTGGAGTCGATCCGACCGGCAACGAGGCCGGTCCGAACTCGTACATCGACAGCAGTTCAGCGTCAGGGACTCGGCACACTTCGTGCGCGTGGAGGTCGACCAGCTGTTGTCGCGAACCGTCGAGCAACTTGCTGTGCAGCACGTGGGTCGTGGGTGACTTCGCCGACGAACGATCCAGCCTCGCCAGCACTTCGGCACACCTCGCCGGATCGCCGGCGATCACCGTCTCCTCCGGCGTGTTGATGTGGGTGAGGAAGACGCGGTCCTCGTCGCCGATAGCAGCTAGCACGTGTTCAGGGCCCGCAAGCACGACGTGCGAGGCCCACACCTCGCCGTCGGGGTTCGCCCACGCCTGCCGCACGACGTCCTTGCGCCCGCTGATGCCGTTCTGGACCAGCGGGCTCTCGTCCAATGAGGACGGTTCCCAGTCCGCGAAGTCGAGAGCCGACAGCGCGAAGAGCATGCTGGCCTCACCGAAGCTGTAGGCCAACGCGCCGTCGGGGCGCAGTCCGAGCTGGTCGCGCAGCATCCGCGTGTGCAGCACGGCGACGTTGAGGCCGATGTTGACCATGCCAGCCAGGTCGTCGCGCAATGCGCGCTCGTGTCGCATCGCCGCAGCAGGACCAGGTGTGAGGCCGAGGCCGTGGATCGTGTCGAGGCGGTAGCGCTGAGCTGGTTCGGCGGTCTCCCGCTCGAACTGGTCGCGCAGCGCGGGGAAGAGATCGAACAGGTCCTCGGCGACGTCCGGGTAGGCGGTGAAGCCGCCGGGGTACACGAACGCGACGCGGTAGGCGGCGCCGATGGGAGCGGTGGTGCAGTAGCTGCCCGCGGGTGTGGCCCACTCGCCGCCAGGCGGGATTTCCGGCAGCCCGCGCACTGCGGCCGACAGCTCGTGCCGCAGTTGTTCCTCGTCGGTTCCCACCAGCGCAGCGCGCCATTGTCCGCGTCGTCCGGCGTGCTCTTCGACGAGCGCGTGTGCCGGGCGACCCGCGGCGAGTTCGTCGAGGCATGCCTGTGCGGCCACCACGATCTCCTCGACGCTGTTTCCTGGCAGTACGAGCAGAAACGGGAGCGCGGCGGCGGCCGGGGGCGTGGCGCCGAGGAGAACAAGGCGTTCGGCGTCCGCATCGACCACCGCGGTCACAGGACTTTCCTTGCGCCTGCGCAGCCACGGGCGGGTCACGGCAGGAGCGGTGAAGCCGGCGGCGGTCAGCGCAGGCTTGCACACCTCGGGCACTTCGAGAGCCGACTTGGGCAGCCTGCGGGCAGCGATGTGTCGTGCGACATGAGCGACCGCTGCAAGAAGTCCGGGACTGGCGTTGATCGACTTACCGGGCGCCGAGCTGGGGTAGGAGGCCGCTACCGAGGTGAGCCGTGCCACCGACACCTCGCCGGCGAGCTCGACGTGGTCGGGTTCGCACGGTCCGCCGGTGAGATCGAGTGCCGCGTAGGTCCGTTGGGGGCCGGCGGCGGCCAGCACGATCGCGGTGGTGTCGTCGAGCAGCACCACTGGCGACTCGTCCTCCTGGGCCACCAGGAGCAACTGTTCCAGCGAGTCGACCCTCACCACGTGGGCGGTGTCGACCGCGGCGTCTCGCAGGGCGGCCTCCGCCGTGTCGCCAATGCCGATGATCGATGTGCGCATGTGCCTTCCTCAGCGGCCGAACTTCGCGGCGAGATTCGAGGTGGTGACGAGTTCGAGGCCGGTGAAGCGCAGCAACACCCGTCCGTCGGGTGCGCACGCCGTCACAGTGCAGACGGCTTTCGGGGCCTGGTCGACGAGGTTCTCCACGACGACCACGAACTCTTCATCCAGCGGTGCGTGCACCTCGACCCATTCCACCCGAGTGGGCAACGCGGACCGGCCCAGATCCCGCGACACCACCAAGGCGGCGGCCTGTGGCAGGAGATCCGCGCGAACCGGGTCGTAGTCGTTGGTGGCGCACAGACCGCCTGCCAGCGTGCGGGCGAGCAGCGTGCACCGGAAGGCGTTGTCGCAGGCCTCGGTGATCCCCTGGAACGCAGGGCCGTGGAACAACGTGCCGTCCAGGTACGGAGTGATCGGAATCCACTCCACAGGGAGCTCCAGCTTCTCGGGCTCACTCAGTTCGAAGTGGACCGCCGCGCTGTACCTCGGCTTTCCGGCGTCGTCGTGCACGCGCACGTCGTCACCGGCTGAGCTGACGACGAGCTCCGACGGGCGGTTCTCATCCAGGACGAGACCGCGGTGCACGGCGACCCGGCTCAGTCCGCGAGGCTGCCGGTGTTCGACGGAGGCGAGCATCGCGCCGATCGCACCGGTCAGCGGGAGCACGGGCACGCCGCCGATCGAATGGTCGGCGAGCACCGGATCGGTCTCGAGTGCCGCTGTCCGCAGCGTCCGGCCGGTCGTGAGTCCGGGCCCGGCCTGGACGACCGCGTCGGTCGCGGTGCACAGCTCCGTGAACAGCCGAGCGCCCGCACCGACGTCGATCAGCTCGACGCCGCGTTCGGCGAACCGGTGAGCCAGCTCCGGCGTGACCATGCCGCCCGCCCAGGCGCCCCACGCCACCGAGGTGACCGACGCGTTCGGCAGAGCTGTGCGCAATGCGCGAGCCATGCCGTCGAGCGCCTGGTTCGCCATCGCGTAGGCCGCCTGTCCGGGGTTGCCGAAGAGACCGGCGACCGAGGAGAACAACACGACGTGGCGGAGCCGTTCGGTGTCGAGCGCGTCGAGCACGTGGCCGAGCCCGTCGACCTTCACTGCCAGCACGTGACGGGCGAGGTCGAGATCGACTTCGACGACCCGCCGGTCGGCCAGCACGCCCGCGCCGTGCACCACTCCGGTGATGCGTTCGGCGTGTGGAGCCAGCGCGGCACGGACGTCAGCTGCATCGGCGACGTCCATCGTCACGTACTCGGCGCCCTCGATCGCCGCGAGCGTTGCCCGGATCTCCCGCTGGGCTTGGATCTGCTTGACGAGTTTCGCCACTGCCCGCGGTGTCGGACGTCCGTTCGCCGACAACCGTTCGGTCACAGCCGCCGTCAGCTCCTGCTCCAGGACGCTGTCGCTCCAGGAGTGCTCGTCGGTCAGTTCGGTTCGGCCTGCCAGCACGACCTGGCAGCGGTATCGCGCGTGCAACTCGCGTGCGCATGCAGCCGTGACGCCCTGGCCACCGCCGATGACGAGAAGAACGTCATCGGCGTTCGGTGCGTCAGTGGTCGTCTCGACTTCGGCGTGACGGTCCGGGGCGATGGTCCACCTGCGTCCGTCGTGACCGGCCTGGTGCAGCGTGATGTCGGCGTCGTGGATCTCGGCGAGGAGCAGGTCGGCGGAGGTCTCGTCGTCGATAGCCGGGTGGAGGTCGACCGCGCGGCAGAACAGGTTCGGGTGTTCGTGTGCGAGCGTCTTGACCAGACCTGGCAGGCCGGCCAGCGCGGAGTGTGCCGGGTTGATCGACACCTCACCGAACCGGCCGTCGATCCGGCTGACCGTCACGAAGGCCGACCGGCCCGGTGTCTCGGAGAGCACCTGGGCTGTTTGCTTGGCGGTGGCCAGCGCCTCTGCCAGCGTGGTCGCCGCCTCGGTCACCGTTGCCGGTTCGCCGGAGATGTGGACGACGAGGTCGAGCCATCCGTCCACTGTGGACGTGACTTCCCAGCCTCCGCCCCGCAGGGCGTCTGCCAGCCGCTTCGCCAGACCGCACTCGCCCCTGACGAGCGCCCGCTTGACGACGTACGCGTCGTGCGTAACGTCCGGTGCGGGCAGCGGGCGTGGACGCACCGGCGTGACGCCGGGTGCGTCCTCACCTGCTTTTGGGCCGACCACCTCCTGCGGGACGCCGGTCAGGAGGTCGTTGATGTCGGTGAGCGTGCGCAACTCCGCCAGCTGCTCGGGTTCGAGCTCCGGCGTGGTGGGGAAGCGTTCCCGCACGGCGCTCATGATCTCGACCCGCTTGATCGAGTCGACGCCCAGGTCGGACTCGAGGTCCATGCCGGTGTCCAGCACCGCCACCGGGTAGCCGGTCTGCGCCGAGACGATCTCCAGCACGATGCCGATCGTCGGTTCGGCGGCCGGGGCCGCAACGACCACGGGAGCGACTGCGACTGGCGCGGGAGCGACGGGTTTAGGTGCGACGATCGGCGCGGGAAGTGGTGCAGGTGAAGGAATCAGGGCTGGCGCCTGGACGAGCGGTACTGGAGTCGCGGCAGGCAGGGTGCCCTCGTAGGACCCCGCGAGATGGGCGAGGCGCAGCACGGTGTCGGCGGCCTGCACGTGGGTGCGGCCCAGTTCGAGGCTGTGCTGGACGAGTGCTTTGACGCCTTCGGTCAGCGCCGGGTCGATCGGGCCGCGTTGAGCCTGGTCGCGCAGGAGCCCTGTGAGTTGCTCAGAGACGCGCAACTGTCCGCGCAGGTACTCGCCGTGGCTCGCGAGATGTTCTGCCAGTAGAGAGCCCGCGGCAGGCGTCGCCGCCGGAGCCGATGTCGGGGCAAGGGCCGGCGCCGGGGGAGCGGCCAGTTCGTCCAGGTAGGCGCGTCGCTCGTCGGCGACGTGGTTGGCGCCGGTCACCAGGATCGCCATCCTCTCGGTGTGCTGGGGTTGGGGTGAGCGCGTGAGGTGGCGGCCGAAGCCGGTGAGCCCGGCCCCGAGAACGGCCAGTCGTGCCGCCGTCCGCTTCAGGCTGTAGTCACCGTCGCCGTGAGGGCCGTCGTCGGCGGACAGCACCACGACGTCCGGGCGCTTGGCCAGGATCCGGCGGATCAGACCGCTGAGGACCTGCCTGGGGCCGAGTTCCACGAACACGCGGAAGCCGTCGTCGTGCATCTGCTCGATCTGGGGAGCGAAGTGCACGGGCTCCCTCAGTTGCCGTGCGAGCACATGGGCGTTGGTGGCGGTGTCGGTGCCGTACTCGGCGCCGCGGGTGTTGGCGTAGACGGGGACTGCCGGAGCCTTCACGACGATCTGGTCGACGGCCTCGCGGAACGGCACCAGCGCGTGCTCGACGTACTTGGTGTGGAAGGCGGCGGCGACCGGCAGCCGCGAGATGCGCGGACCGGTCATCTGCAGCGCCTTCACGAGCCGAGTGATGCTCTTCTCGCCACCACCGACCACGACCTGCTGCGGTCCGTTCACGTTGCAGATCCACAGATCCGGCTCGTTCGCGATCAGCCCTTCCACGTCGCGTTCCGACGCGTACACCGCCGCCATTGCGCTCGGCTCCGCCCCGTCGCCGGCCATGGCCGCGCCCCTGGCCGCGGTGAGCCGGAAGAGTTCGTCGGTGGAGAGGCTTCCCGCCGCCCACAGCGCGCCGAGCTCACCCAGGCTGTGGCCGACCGCGCCGTCCGGCATGAAGCCGAGGCCGCGCAGGTACGAGAACTGGCCGGCGGCGAGTGCGGTGATGGCGGGTTGCGCGAAGTCGGTTCGGCGCAACAGGTTCTCCTGCGCCGTCCGCTCCTCGTCGCTGAAGACCGGGGGAGGGAAGACCACCTGGCCCAGAGGCGGAGTGCCGGGGAACGCCAGTGCCGCAGCGTCGAACGCCTCGCGCACAGCAGGCACGGACAGCGCGGCCGCCGAACCCATGCCGAGGTACTGGCTGCCCTGCCCGGCGAAGACCGCGGCGATCCGGCCAGTGATGGCACGCCTGCGGTAGTACGCGGAGCCGTCGACCTCGAAGGATTCCGGGTCAGAGCTCAGCCGCTGGATCACCTCGGTGCGCAGCGTGTCGAACTCGTCCTCGGTCTTGGCCAGCAGCGCGACACGGGCGTGCTCGGCGGGAATCGGTGTTCCCGTCGCGGGCTCGGTGGCCAGCAGCTGGGTCAGGGCCTCGGTGCCGGGCGCGTGCCAGATCCGCACCTCGGTCGTGGGATGCAGCACCTCGGTCTGCGGTGCGCCGGCTTCCTCGACCACGCAATGGAAGTTCGTGCCGCCGAAACCGAACGCCGACACCCCGGCACGGCGACGGGGTCGATGCGGCTCGACGATCCACGGTCTGGTCGTGCTGTTGACGTAGAGCGGGGAATCGGCGAACACCGCGGCCGGGGTGTCCACGTTGATGGTGGGTGGCAACACCTTCTGGTGCAGCGCCAGTGCTGTCTTGATCAGCCCGGCGGCACCCGCGGCACCCTTGGTGTGCCCGATCTGCGACTTCACACTGCCGACCGCGACGCTTCTGCGGGCGGCACCGCCGAGAACGTGGCTGAGCGCTTCGAGTTCAGTGCGGTCGCCGGTCGGTGTTCCTGTGCCGTGGCACTCGATCAGGCCGATCGTCTCGGGCCCGACGCCCGCGTCGGCGTGTGCCCGGCGCAGCGCGCGAATCTGTCCTTCCGCGTTGGGCGAGTAGATGCTCTTGGAACGGCCGTCGCTGGAGGAACCGATGCCCCTCAGGACTGCGTAGACGCGGTCGCCATCACGTTCGGCGTCGGCCAGGCGTTTGAGGGCGAGCATGCCGACGCCCTCGCCGATCAACGTTCCGTCGGAGGCGGCGTCGAACGGACGAATGTGGTCGCCGCGCGACAGAACGGTCGTCTTGGCGAAGCACATGTACATGAAGATGGTGTTCTCGATGTCGCATCCGCCGGTGAGCATCAGATCGGCCCGGCCGGACTGCAGCTCTGACACGGCGACGTTGACCGCGGCGAGCGAACTGCCGCACGCGGCGTCGACCGTGCAGTTCAAAGCACCGAGGTCGAACCGGTTGGCGACCCTGCCCGCGACCACGTTGCTCAGCAGGCCGGGGAAGGCGTTCTCCTCCCACGGCGCGAACGCGCGGTTGAACCGGTCGACGACCTCGTCGGCGTCCTGAGCGGACAAGCCGCTGTGGTGCAGCACCTGGCGCAGGACCGGAGTCTGCAGCCGCGCCGACAGCGAGTGCTGCAGGGTGCCGGTGCCCGTCATCCCGAACACGGCGCCGGTGCGTTCGGGCGTGTACCAGGACGAACCCGGAGCGCCCGCGTCGGAGAGCGTGTCCCTGGCGACGGTGAGCGAGAGCAGCTGGACGATGTCGGTGACCTCCATGAGGTTCGGCGGCATGCCGAACTCGGTGGGGTCGAACCGCACCTCGGGCACGAAGCCACCGCGCACGCTGTAGGTCTTGTCCGGCGTGGCCGGATCGCGGTCGAGGAAGTCCTCGACGCGCCAATGGCTTTCCGGCACCTCGGTCAGGCAGTCGTTGCCCGCCAGGACGTTGCGCCAGAACGCGCCGATGTCGCGGGAACCGGCGAACAGTCCGCCCAGCCCGACGATCGCGATGTCGCTCATGCGGGAGCAGCCGCCTCACTGGCGACGTGCTCGGCGAGCCGCGAGATCGTCGGGAAGTACCAGAGCGTGGCGGAGTCGATCTCCACGCCGGCCCACTTCGCGAGCTCGTCCGACAGCACCAGCACGTCCGTCGAGTCCAGGCCGAGCTCGTTGAAGTGCCAGTCTGCGGCGATCTGGCTGGGGTCGAACCCCTTGCGCCGCGCGACGGCGTCGACGAGCCACTCCCGCGCGGATTCCGTTGAGAGCATCATGAATTCACGTCCTCCAGGTCAAGCTGTCGCGCTCAGCTGCACAGAACGGCCGGAGCCGTCCGCGGATACAGCGTCGGCGGTGTCGGCAACCGCGAGATGGCGAGGAACACCCAGTTCCTCGCGCAGCAGGTTGAGGATGCGTCGGCGCGTCGGGCCGATGGATCCGTGCGGAATGCGCAGCCGCCTGCTGATCTCCGCGTAGCTCAGCTCGTCCTCGCTGAACAGCAGATCGAGCAGCTCGCGTTGCGGTGTGCTGAGCACGGACTTGGCTTCGTCCAGCCGGGAGTGCACTGCGGCGAGGTCGAGCAACTCCTCGGCGGTCGCCTCGGTCGCGGGCAGCTCGAGCAACTCCAGCCCGTCACCGACCGGGAGGTCCCGCTTCGGCCGTCCGACGTGACGCAACGCCTCGCGCTTGGCGACGGTGACGATCCACGCGCGGATCTTGTCGGGTTCGCGGATCACGTCGATCCGCTGGAACACCCGCGTCCAGGTCGCCTGGCAGGTGTCCTCGGCGTCGTCGGCGTCCAAACCGAACGAACGGACCGTGACCCACACCAGCGGCCGGAACGAGTCGATGAGCTCGGCCCAAGCGCGCTGGTCTGACTGCCGGCAACGGGCGACGACCGTACTGATGTCCGATGGCGGCACGACACGATCCCCCTGCTGTGTGAACAAAAGCCGTTGCCAGCGAACTTAAGCGCCGCTCAAGCCGTTTTGTTCACAGTCGTGATGCCCTGGAGGATTCTCTTGGCGGGCAGGGAGTTCGCGGACGAGCCAGCCGACGTTCATCTCACGTTCAAGGTGGCGGCTGATACTCGCCCGGCCGCATCGGCACCCTGGCGAGGAGAGATCGTTCGATGACAGATTCGAGTTCCGGGCAACCGCAGGTCTCACGGCGACAGCTGGTCAAGTTCGCAGGAGTGGGCGCGACGTTCGTCGCGGCCGGCTCCGTCGCCGCGCCGGCACAGGCGGACAGCGCGCAGGAACGCGGCTCGCGCAACCGGTCCTGGCGGGCCGGTGACCACCACGTGCACTCCGAGTACAGCGGGGAGTTCGACACCTCGGTCACCCCGCCGCGGTTCCACAAGGGAGCCGACGCGGTCTACCCGATCGTCACCAACGCGATCATGGCCAAAAACTTCGGCCTCACCTGGGCGATGTGCACCGACCACGGCGGACCGACGCACTCGCGGGTCAACCTGGAGCAGGCGTACCCGGACCTGTTGCTGTCCCGCAAGCTCGTGCCAGAGGTGCTCCAGTTCTGGGGCATGGAGTTCGATGCGCCCGCGCTTGACCACCACACGCTGATGATCCCTCGGCACGACGACGAGGCGAAGATGCTCTTCGAACTGGAGAGCCGCTTCGCGAAACGCGACGCTTTCCCCAACGATCCCGGCCGTGACACCGAGGCCAAGATGGTGGAGTTCCTCAAGGCGGCCAAGGACATGCGGCAGAAGCCGTTGGTGATCGCGCACCACGCGGCCCGGTCCGCCACCGGCCTCGGCGTGTACGGCCAGGACACGCCCCGCGAGTTCCGCAACGGCAACGACGCCGCGCCGGACGTCTACGTCGGCTTCGAAGGCTCGCCCGGCCACCAGGCGGGCCCGCTCGTCGGCGGTGCGCGCGGCGGCTACGGCAGCCACCCGACGTACGGCGGGTTCGACCAGATGACGGCCCGGGTCGGCGGCCTGTGGGACTCGCTGCTCGGGGAGGGACGGCGCTGGTGGATCACCGCGACGTCGGACTCGCACGTGCACTGGACCCGTGGCGGCACGGACTTCTGGCCAGGTGAGTACTCGAAGACCTACGTGCACGCGCGTCAGGACTACGCCGACATCATGGACGGCCTGCGCAACGGCCGGATCTTCGTCACGACCGGCGATCTGGTCACCGGCCTGGACGTCACCGCGAGCAACCGGGGCAAGAAGGCCGCGGTCGGCGAGAACCTGACCGTGCGCCGCCGCGACCGCAACGACGTCGAGATCGAGATCTGTTTCCGCCCGTCGAAGGGGAAGAACGGAAACGGGGTCAGGCCGGAGATCCGCCGCGTCGACCTGATCGTCGGTGAGATTACCGGGCCGAACGCCAACCGCGATGCCGACACCAACCCGACCACCAAGGTGGTGGCCAGGTTCGGGCCGGACCAGTGGCGCCGCGACGGCGACGAGTACTACGTCCGGCACACGCTGCGGGACGTGCAGACGAACCTTTACGCGCGGGTTCGCGGTACCGGCACCAACGAGGACGAACCGCTGGCCGACGGCAAGGAAAGCCCGTGGGACGACCTGTGGTTCTACTCGAACCCGGTCTTCGTCCATCGCGTCTGAACAGCAGGGCGGGAGGCCTCTGCAGCCTCCCGCCCGATCGTGGTCAGTGCGCCGCCACGGGCTCGCGGGTGCCGTCGGACAGCAGGGCGGCGACGAATCCGCGGATCGTCGGGTGCTCCGCGAACGCCGACGCCGGCACCTGCCTGCCCAGCTCAGCGCCGAGCTTGGCGGAGATGTCGATGAGCACGAGCGAGTCCAGGCCGAGCTCGAACACGTCCTGGTCGGGATCCGGCGGCCCGTCCTGCGCCCCGAAGATCCGCATGACCTCCTCCTGCACGTACCCGACAATCGACGCCTCGTCGGTGAGCAGCTGCCGCGGCTGCTCGACCGTGGTGGTCTGCGTGCCCACCGCGTACCGCTTCCGCTCGAACGGGTAGGTCGGCAGCGGAACCCGGCGCGCTCGCTCGTCCGCGTAGATCTTCTGCCAGTCGACACCGGCACCGGCAGTCCACATCTGTGCCAGCGCGCTCAGCAGAGGCCCGCGGCCCGTGGCCACGTCGCCGAGAGCGACCCACAGCGCTACCGGATCACCGGCGGCGAATTCGACGGCCGCGTGGCCCTCGGCCTTGGCCAGGGCCTCGCGCAGGTCCGACGTGCCGGACAGGCACGCGATGGCGAGTTCGCCCAGACCACCGCGGACGGCGGCGGACGAGATTCCCCAGGAGAGCAGCAACTCGGTCAGCGCGAGCTGCGCGACGAACGCGGCCGCCGGCGAGGAGGTACTCAGCAGATCGCGGGCATTCCCCGCATTCGCGCGGGCCGCGACGGAGTCGACCAGCAGAGCGAACGCGGGCAGCTCGTCGTAGAGGTCGATCGCACCAGGACACGTTGTAGAGAAGCTGAAGCCGAACCTCGGTGCGGCTTCAGCGGTCGCGGTGACGACGTTGTTCTCATCGCCGATGGCGAGGGTGAGCGCGGCGCTGCGGACATCGCCACTGCAGCGAACGGCCCGCCTGTACCGGTACGCCCGCCGCCCCACCGCGAGCGTGTGCGCCACGTCGGCGAGTTCCAGCTCGGGATGCGCACGCAGGTGCCGAGAGAGCCTCTCGGTCGCGGTCTCCAACGCGGCCGGAGTGCGCGCGGACAGCACGAGCAGCTGGTCCTGTTCGGGACGCTCCGCGACGACCGAAGCGGGTGCCTGTTCCAGCACGACGTGGGCGTTGGTGCCACCGATGCCGAACGAGCTCACTCCGGCTCGCCGTACAGGCGCCTGCCAGTCGGCGGTCTCTGTGCTCACCCGGAACGGCAGGGTGGCCTCGTCGACCTCGGAGTTCAACGAGGTGAAGTGCAGGCTCGGCACCAGCTTCGCGTGGTCGAGCATCAGCGCGGTCTTGATCAGCCCGGCCACGCCTGACGCGGCGTCGAGGTGACCGATGTTGCTCTTCACCGACCCGATGGCGCAGCCACCCGCGGGCAGACCGGGGCCGAATGCCTCGGTGAGCGCGGTCAGCTCGATCGGGTCGCCCAGCGGCGTGCCCGTGCCGTGCGCTTCGACGTAGCTGATGGTGTCGGGCGAGATCCCGGCCACCGCCTGCGCCTCGGCGATCACGGCGGCCTGCCCCTCGACGCTGGGAGCGGTGTACCCGGACTTGGCGGCGCCGTCGTTGTTGACCGCACTGCCCTTGATCACGGCATGGATGTGGTCGCCGTCCCGCACCGCGTCGGCGAGCCGTTTGAGGACGACGATGCCGACGCCGCTGCCGAGCACCGTGCCCTGAGCCTGCGCGTCGAACGGCCTGCAGTGGCCGTCGGGCGAGAGGATCATGCCCTCCTGGTGCACGTAGCCGTCGACCTGAGGAGTGCGGACGTGCACGCCACCGGCCAGCGCGATCTCGCATTCGCCGCCGACCAGGCTCATCACGGCCTGGTGCACCGCCACGAGCGATGTCGAGCAGGCGGTGTTCACGCTCATGCTGGGCCCGCGCAGGCCGAGCTTGTACGACAGCCGGGTGGCCAGGAAGTCCTTGTCGTTGGCGATCATCAGCCGGTACCGCTCAGGGCCGGACGCGGTGAGGTAGCGCTCGTACAGGCCGTGCAGCAGGTGGGTGTTCATGCCGGCGCCGGCGAACACACCGATCGAGCCGTCGAACGAGTTCGGGTCGTAGCTGGCGCGCTCAAGCGCCTCGTGCGCGCATTCGAGGAACTGCCGGTGCTGAGGGTCGAGGATCTCGGCGTCGTCGGCGGTGATGCCGAAGTGATCGGCGTCGAACATGTCCGCGTCCGTGAGCGTCTGTCCAACCCGGACATACGCCGGATTGGCAAGCACGTGCGGCGGAACGCCTGCCGCGAGCAGTTCGTCGTCGGTGAAGTGGCGGGCCGATTCGTGGCCCGCGCACAGGTTGCGCCAGTACGCGTCCACGTCCGCCGCGCCGGGGAACCGGCAAGCCATGCCGACGATCGCGATGTCGAGTGCCATGATGCTCCAGGTTGGTCAGGTCAGCGGCGGGGCAGTGGGATGCCGAACTCGGCCGCGGTCTCTTTCAGGTCGAGGCAGGTGCGGGCGACGTGGGCGGCGGCGTCCTCGGTGGCGCCCAGCATCGAGAAGAGTTCGATCAGCTCCCGTTCGTGTTCGGCGGGATCGCCCTCGTTCGCGGAGATGGCGAAGAGGGTGGTGCGCAGCCGTTCCTCGAGCTCGATCACGTTGAGCGCCTTGGGGAACTTCAGGCTGAACGAGGTGCGCTGCTGGTCGGGATTGCGATGCGCCGCACGGAGATGACTGGAGGCGTTGATCTTGTAGTACATGCTGCCCCAGTGCGTGTACGAGTACAGGTTCAGCAACCCGAACAGCCGGCAGTGCGTCTCCAGGGGTGAGGCGCTGTAGAGCCCCTTGTCCTTCATTTCGGCGACCATCTGGTCCGGGTCGTAGTCGTAGCGCGACCCGATGTACGGGAAGACGATCCGGGGCAGTTCCTCGGCGGGAGCGAAGAGGATCTCCTCGATCCTGCCCTTGAACACCTCGTCGGTGAGCTTTGCGCCGAACGTGCGGTAAAAGCCCTGCACGACCTTCCGGACGTCCGACTCCATGGTCAGGATCTGCTGAGGATCGGCGCACAGCGCGATGCAGGGGATCTTCCGTTCGAACGCGACGAGGATCGCGCGGATCAGGAAGAACGACCGGCACGAGTAGCAGGGCAGCTTCTCGTCCAGGTACTTGCCGGGCTTCTCCGGCGAGCGGGAGAAGATCTCCGTCATCACCTTCGTGATGCCGTCGTCGTCCGAGTCCAGCAGGAACTCGGCATCGATCTTGTCCCGCATGCCGCGCACGTTCTGGACGGAATGCTTGCTCTCGAACGGGATGTCGAAGGTGTAGGCCAGCACGCGCTTGCCCAGGCCGTTCACGAACCGGTCGAGCATGAACGTGCTGTCCTTGCCGCCGCTGTACATGAAGAGGCAGTCGAACTCGCTGGCGGCGTTCGGGCCCGCGGTGACGAACTCCCGGTACATCTCGCTGGTGTAGCGGAAGTTCTCGACCAGCTCGGTCGCCATGGTCAGCTTGCATAGATTGCACGTACCGTCGTCGTCCAGCGTCACACCGGGGTGTTGTTCCCCCAGCGAACACACCTTGCATGAGGTCACTTTCGGGGCTCCCCGTCTCCTGTTGTCCTGACCGAACGCAACGCGCGCAGATCAGCGAGTCCTGCTGCGCGCCTCCCGGTGTCCGCCTTCGCCCGCGCTGGCGTCCTCGCGGTGAGGTGACCGGCCATCGCGCGCACGGTCGGATGGCTGAACATGTCCACACGTGTCACAGGGACGCCGAACTCGTCGCGGAGCCTCTTCACCAACTGCATCAGCAGCATTGAGTTGCCACCGAGGTCGAAGAACCCGGAGTCCAGCCCGACGTCGCCTCGCCCGAGCACTTCCTGCCAGACGCCTGCCACTGCGCGTTCGGTTTCGGACCGCGGTACGACGAACAGCGCGACGGGAGCCACGGGCGCGGGCAGGGCCTTGCGGTCCACCTTGCCGTTGTCGGTCTGAGGAATGGCGGTGAGCCACACGAAAGCCGACGGCACCATGTAGCCCGGCAATTCAGAGGCTGTCCACCCGCGCAGGTCAGCGTCGTTCGCCCGCTTCTGCCGCGCGACGAGATAGGCGACGATGCGGCGGTCGCCGGGTGAGTCCTCACGCACGATGGCGACGGCATCGGACACCGCGTCGTGCCCGCGCAACCTGGACTCGATCTCGCCCAGCTCGATGCGATGCCCGTGCACCTTCACCTGGTTGTCCATGCGGTTGAGGTAGACCAGCCGCCCGTCGGGTCGCTGCCGCACCAGGTCACCGGTGCGGTACAGCGTGCCGGGCGGCAGTCCGGCCGGACTCTGCACGAACCGTGACGCGGTGAGCTCAGGCCGCTTCAGGTAGCCCTGAGCGACACCGTCGCCGCCGATGAACAGCTCGCCCGGCGTACCGGGCGGCACCGGCGCACCGGTCTCGTCGAGCACGTGCAGGCGGGTGTTCGCGATCGGCCTGCCGATGGTCACCGGTCGCCCTGCGACGACCTCGTCCACTGTGGACCAGATCGTGGTCTCGGTGGGGCCGTATAGGTTCCACACCTGCTCGCACGACCCGGCAAGGAAGTCGGCCAGGTCCTGCGGCAGCGCCTCGCCACCGCAAAGCACCCGCAGGTCCGGGTCGCCGCGCCACCCCGCGGTGCGGAGCATCTGCCACGTCGCCGGCGTCGCCTGCATCATCGTCGGACGGCTGCGGCCGAGCTGCTCCAGCAACGCGAACCCGTCCGCGGCCGTCTCCTCGGTGCAGACCTCGACGCGTCCACCGGAGATCAGGGGCAGGTACAGCTCCAGCCCGGCGATGTCGAAGCAGACCGTGGTGACCGCGAGCAGATGGTCCCCAGCCGTGCATCCGGGCTGGTTCGCCATGGCGCAGAGGAAGTTCGTCAGCGCGCGGTGCCCGATGCGGACGCCCTTGGGTTTGCCCGTCGATCCCGAGGTGTAGATGACATAGGCGAGGTCGCCCGCGTTCGCGCGTTCCCGGAACTTCTCGCCCAGCCCGCGCGACTCCGCGCGGCTCAGGTCGACCACGTGCGTGGGAAAGTCGCCGACGTCGTCCAGCAAAGCCGACTCGGTTAGCAGCACGGCGAGGCCAGCGTCTTCAGCCATCGCCCGGATGCGGGCCGGCGGGTACGTGGGGTCGAGCGGTACGTACGCGGCACCAGCCCGCAGCACCCCGAGCAGCGTGACCACCAGGTCGGCGGAGCGCCGCAGGTAGACGCCCGCCAGCGAGCCCGAGGCGACGCCACGCCGGATCAGGAACGCGGCCAGGTCGGCGGAGCGGCGGTCCAGTTCCCCGTAGGTGAGCGTGGTGTCGCCGAAGATCACGGCGGGGGCGTCCGGAGTGCGTCGTGCCTGTTCGGTGATCAGCTGGTGCACGCACTTGGCGCGCGGGTAGTCGCGACGCGTGCTCGCCCACTCCGCCGTCATCTGGGTGCGGTCGGCCGTCGTGAGCAGGGACACTGTGGTGAAGTCGGATGCCGTGAACTGGCCGAAGCGCTGGGTGATGCCTTTGATGACTTCCGGGGCGAGGTGCCTGGCCGAGAACCGCCACAGCGTCGTGCCGTTCACCGCGATGCCGATCGAGAGCGTCGTGCCCGGCCTCGGGGAGGTGTCGAGGCCGGACACGACGCTGACCGGGAGTCCGTCCCGCGCCAGATCGGCGGTCGGACCGTCGAGCTCCGGCCGCGTCCAGATGTCGGCCCGGCAGGCCGGCTGTGAGCGGGCCAGTTCCAGCTCGGTCCTGACCGAGGCGCGGAACGCCTCCGTGATCGGTGGCACCCGCAGAATCCCGTGGTCGAGTCCCACCTCGAAGCCGTCGGTCTGGCCGCTGATCCTGGCCAGGAACGCGAGGACGCGTGCCTCCACGTCTCCTGCCGGCACCGCGATCTCGACGGAGACGTACTCGCCCGCAGGCGCGGAGGACGGCTGCTCGTGCGGCAGGCGGAGAGCCTGCAACCCGTTGAGGCGACGCACCCAGAACTCATCGGCGGCGCGCGCGGCGGCGAGCGGGTCGGACGGCCCCGGCAGCGTGCCGAGCAAGCGGGTGGGGTCGGCCGCCATCGCGCTCAGCAGTTCGACGAAGTGGGCCAGGAGGCTCGCCGCGGCGGCGTCGTCGAACCGCGAGCGGTCGTGGCCGAGCGAGAAGGTGAGCTCGCGGTCGCGATAGGCGTTCAAGGTGAGCGGTACGCCCACCTGGTCGCGAGAGGCCGTGCGGGTGTTCTCCCAGCGCCCGCCCTGTCTGCGGAACAGCGTGTCCACGGCGAAGTCCTCGAACACCAGAATGCTCTCGAACAACGGCATCGACGCGGGCACGTCGGCCCATTGCCTGATGAGCCCGAGCGGCGTGTGCTCGTACTGCTGAAGCGGCTGGTGGCGGTCGCGCAGCTCGCGCACGAAGTCGATCACCGTGTGGCCTGGGTCGATCTGCGCGCGGTGCGGCAACGTGTTGATCAGCAGACCGAGCATCGACCCGCTACCGGGGACGCCGGACCGGCAGGACCGGGTCGCGCCGAACACCACGTCGTCCCGGCCCTGGTACTGCGCGAGCACCATCGCCCAGGCGGCGTGCACGAACACGCTGACCGGGATGCGGTTCTCGCGGGCGAGCTGCTCGATGGCGGCCGTGGCTTGTTCGGGCAGGGAAACGGAAGCCGAGCCGTAGCCGCTGTCACCGGTGGAGCCACCCAGCACCGGCGCCGCGGCAAACCCGGCGAGATGAGCGCGCCAAAACGGTTCGCTCGTGCTGAAGTCCTGCTGCGCCAACCAGTCCAGGTGTGTGCTGAACGGAACCCGCTGCTGGAGAACAGGATTGCCGCCCGTGCGGAACGCGTCGTAGCGGACCACCAGTTCGTGCACGAGGGCGGCCAGCGAGCGGCCGTCCACCAGCGCGTGATGCACCGTGAGAAGGAACTGGTGCTGCTCGGACCGGGTGCGTGCCAGTAGGAAGCGCACCGGCGGCGCCGTGAAGTCGAACGGCAGGTGCTTGTCGGCGAGCAGGTGGTCGCGCAGCCGCTGGTCCGGGTCACCGTCACGCCAGTCGACGACATGCATCGTGAACTCGGCATGTGCGCGCACGAACTGGCTGCGACCGCCGGGGTCCAGCACGGTGCGCAGGACCGGGTGTGCCGCGACCAGAGCGCGCAGTGCGGCACCGAACGCCTCTACGTCTACGGGTTCGGACAGCGCGAGCGTGCACTGGACGACGTAGCTGCCCTCCTCGGGTGCGCTCAGGCTGTGCAGCAACATGCTGTGCTGAAGCTCGGTCAGCACACGTGGTTCGTCCGATGTGGATGGTCGGGTCATGGGTGCGGCTCCTTCACGTCGCATTCCCACAGTGGGGTGCCGCACCCGTTTGGATACTCCGGCGAGGAATTTGCTTCGGCGGTATCTCCGCCACACCCGGCCGGGTCTGTGGCCGTGAAGGGCGATCGCCCCGTCACCACACCAGCTGGGAGGAACCGATGTCGGAGCGTCCGTGCGCGATCGTCACCGGAGGTTCGCGTGGGATCGGCCGTGCCGTCGCCGTGCGACTGGCCGCGGACGGTCATGACATCGCGTTCTGCTCGCGGTCGGTCGACGACCACGTCAAGGAGACCCTGGAGCTGATCAGGGCCGAAGGCGCGGACGCGGTGCACGAGATCTGTGACGTCACCGATCTCGCCGCGGCACGTGCGTTCGTCACGCAGGTCGAGGACCAGCTCGGTCCGATCGCCGTGCTGGTCAACTCGGCCGGCGTCGTTCGCGACGGCGCGTTCTTCCGGATGTCCGGCGAGGACTGGGACACCGTGCTCGGCACCAACCTCACCGGCACGTTCAACCTCTGCCGTGCCGTGACCTTCGGCATGATGCGGCGCAAGGCGGGCGCCATTGTCAACGTCTCGTCGATCGTCGGCGAACGCGCGAGTGCCCTGCAGGTCAACTACGCCGCCGCGAAGGCCGGCGTGAACGGGCTGACCCGGTCGCTGGCCAAGGAGGTCGCGGCACACGGCGTGCGGGTCAACGCCGTCGCGCCGGGGTTCATCGAGACCGACATGACCGCCGAACTGGACGACAAGGTGCGTGAGGCCGCGCTGGCGATGACTCCGCAGCGGCGGTTCGGCACCCCGGACATGGTGGCCGATCTCGTGTCGTTCCTCGTGTCACCGCGCGCCGAGTTCATCACCGGCCAGATCGTCCACGTCGACGGCGGCATCAGCCTGTGAGCGAGAGGCAGCAGATGAAGACGGTGCCGACCTATGCGTCGTTCGTCGGCGGGCAGGACCTCGCCTCCGACCGCCATCTCTACACCGTGAGTGCGCGTTCGGTGCTGGAGGACGTGTTCTCCGCACTGACGCTCAAGCGGAAGCTGGACGCAGGCCAGGCCGACCCGGCCGAGTTCGCCGACCGGATCGTCGGACGGTGTGCGGCCGCAGGTGACGACGTCAACGAGGCCGCGTTGCGGGCAGCCGCAGCGGCCGCGCCGATCTGGGCGTCGACTCCGCTGCGTACGCGGCTTGAGGGCATGGCGATGATCCGGGAGCGCGTCCGCGCCCGTCACGACGAGATCGTCGACACGCTGATCGCCGAGGGAAACCCTAGGCTGCTCGCGCAGTGGCAGGTGTCCGGCATGCTGACCGCGGCGAGCGACGACATGCTGATCTGGTTCGAAACGCAGCTGTGTCAGGAGTTCTCGGTCGGGCCGCGCCGGTTGTTCGTGCGCCGGGTCGCCGACGGTGTGGTGTGTGTGAACCCGCCCCAGAACGCTCCCGCGTCGAGCGCGTTGCTCGGCTGCATGTCCTTGCTCGCAGGCAATGCGATCGTCGTCCGGGCGCCGCGCAGTGCGCCGCTCGGCGTGATGTACCTGTTGCGCGAGTTCGTCGCGCCGGTGCTGGAGGAGCTCGGCGCACCTCCCGGCACGCTCAACGTGTTCTGCGCACGACCGGGCCGCACCATCGACACGTGGCTGGAAAGCCCGCTGGTGAACGACATCTTCTACACCGGCAGCGTCGAGCGCGGCCTCGAGGTCGAACGCAGGTGCATCGAGGCCGGCAAGAAGCCGATCCTGGAGCTCAGCGGCAACGACTGCGTGGTCGTCTGGCACGACGCGGACGTTGAGCTGGCCGCACAGGCGCTCACCGAGGCGTTCTACGGATCCGGCCAGATCTGCATGGTTCCCAACCAGGTCGTGGCGCATCCGCGTATCGCCGACGAACTGCTCGTCGCACTGGATGCCGCGCTGCAGAAGGTGAAGCCCGGCTACCCCGACGAGGACGGTGTGCTGCTGTCCCCGGTCATGCGCACGGAAAGGTTCTTCGGCTATGTACGCGACGCGCTGGAGCACGGTGCCAAGCTCGTGCGCGGCGGAAGGCGGCTGGAAGTCGACGGCACACCCTCCGACACCGGGATGTTCCTGGAACCCACGGTGCTGCGCGTGGATGGCCTTGTGGACTGCCGAGACATCGAAATGGTCCGCGAGGAGACCTTCTTCCCCCTCCTCCCGATCGTCGTCCCGCAGGAGGCGGAGGACCACAGCCTGCTCGACGACGTGATCGCGTTCGTCGAGAGCAACCGCTACGGCCTGCGCAACTCCTTGTGGAGCAAGGATCCCGCCGTGATCGACGAGTTCGTCCGGCGGGTCCGCAACGGTGGCCTGCTCAAGGTCAACGACTCGCACATCGGCTTCGCGCCCTACCTCCCGACCCACGGTGGCACCGGCCTCACCGGTGGCGCCTTCGGCGAGGCCAACTACCCGGCTCTGCGGACCTCGCACCTGCAGGGCGTGTCGATCGCCGAGGGCGTCCGGCCTCTCGACGCGGTCTTCGACTCGTACCGCCTCGTCGCCGGCGTTCCCGCCCAGAAGCTCATGCAGAACAAGGAGTAGCAGTGCAGTTCATGGAGATCGACCGGACCACGCTCGACCGCCTCCTGCCGGGACTGCGCGAGCGGCTCGCCGAGGTGTCGCTGACCGAGCTCGAGTCGGAGAAGAACCCCGGCATAGAGATCTTCCGCACTCTCGGTGGCACGAACCTGTTGGTGCCGAAGGAACACGGTGGCCTCGGCGCTGATGCTCTCGACGCCGTACGGGTCATGCGGGCGCTCGCCGCCGTCGCCCCGTCCACGGCCGTCGCCACGATGATGCACCAGTTCTCGGTGAGCACGATGGTGGCCGCAGTGTCGTTCGGCGCCGAGAGCGGAGTGAACCCGGCGCTGCTGGACAGCATCACGCAGAACCAACTGCTGCTGTCGTCCGCCTTCGCGGAAGGCCGCACCGATCAGGACATCCTGCAGCCGACGATGACGGCGACGCCGGTCGAGGGCGGGTTCCTGGTCAGTGGCACCAAGAAGCCGTGCAGCCTCTCGCGGTCGATGAACCTGATGACGGCCAGCGTCGCGCTTCCATCGGAACACAGCATCACCGGCCTGGGCATCGCGGTGATCCCTGCCGACGCCGAGGGCCTTTCGGTGCACCCATTCTGGTCGAGCTTCGTGCTGGCCGGCGCGGAGAGCGACGAGGTCCGGCTCACCGACGTGTTCGTGCCCGCCGAGCAGATGGTCGCGCCGCCGATCGAGCAGGCGATCATGCTGCAGATGACCGGGCTGGTGCATTTCCAGCTCTCCGTCAGCGCGGCCTACACGGGTATTGCGAGCGCGCTGGTGCAGCGGGTGTTGGAGCGCGGTCGTGGTTCGGTCACCGACCGCGCGGATCTCGCGGTGCGCATCGAGTCGGCGGCGCTGGCCACCGAAGCCGTGGCACGTCAGCTGATCGCCGGCGACCCGATCCACACCACGCTCGCGGCGGCCCAGGTCGCGCGGTTCGCGGCGCAGCAGACGATCGGCGAGGTCGTCAACCGCGCGGTGGAGCTGCTCGGCGGCATGGCGTATGTGTCCTCTTCGGACGTCGCGTACCTGGCGGCCGCGTCGCACGGCATCTCGTTCCACCCGCCGTCGCGCAGCAGTGCGGCGTC
Organism: Lentzea kristufekii; assembly: GCF_033949925.1. NCBI lineage: Bacteria > Bacillati > Actinomycetota > Actinomycetes > Pseudonocardiales > Pseudonocardiaceae > Lentzea > Lentzea kristufekii. Next base: position 48,699 of record NZ_JAXAVV010000017.1, on the reverse strand, counting down.
GTCGATCGTCGACTACTTCACGGCCGGCTGATGACGACCGAGACGCAGCGCCGGTACCGGGCGCACCTGGGCAAAGGCCGTGCGGCGCTCGCCGAGCTGCTCGGTGGCGAGGAGGAGGTCGCCTCGTCCGGTGCCTGGGTGCACACCGGGTCCGGCCGGAAGCTGTTGAACTGCGGGGGGTACGGCGTGCTGATCATGGGCTCGCGGCACCCGCGGGTGGTCGAGGAGGTGACGGCTCAGCTCGCCACGCACCCGGTGGCGACGCGGTTGTTCTTCGAACCGTCGATGGGCCGCGCGGCTGAGGCGCTGACCTCGATCGTCCCGGACGGACTCACGAAGGTGCATTTCGCGAACTCCGGCACGGAAGCCGTCGAGGCCGCCGTGAAGATGGCGCGCAGCAAGGGAAAGCGGAAGCTGATCTCGGCGCACGGCGGCTATCACGGCAAGACGCTCGGAGCGTTGAGCCTCACTGCGAAGGACACGTTCCAGCGTCCGTTCCAGCCCCTGCTGCCGGACGTCACGCACGTGCCCTACGGCGACGCGGATGCTGTCCGTGCCGAGCTCGCGGCATCGCCGGGGGAGTGCTGCGTCGTGCTGGAGCCCGTCCAGGGCGAGGCCGGTGTCATCATTCCGCCGTCCGGCTACCTCAAAGAGGTTTCGGCTCTGTGCCAGGAGTTCGGGGCCCTCTTCGTGCTCGACGAGATCCAGACCGGCATGGGCAGGCTCGGGAACTGGTGGGGTGCCGACGCGGAGTCGATCACGCCGGACATCCTGCTCACGGGCAAGGCGCTCGGCGGCGGCCTGCTGCCCGTGTCGGCGGCGGTGGCCACCGAGGACGCCTACAGCGAGTTCGACCGCGACCCGTTCCTGCACACCTCGACGTTCTCCGGCAGCCCGCTGGGAATGGCGGCGGTCATCGGCGCCATCGCGGCGGTGCAGGACGACGGCCTGGTCGACCGCGCACGCCACCTCGGCGCCGAGCTCCTGCCTGAGCTGCGCAACGTCGTCACCCGCGTGCTCGGTGACCACGTGCGGGACGTACGCGGCGAAGGCCTGCTGATCGGGTTGGAGTTCGCAACACCCGACGTGCCGACGCTGCTGATGGTCGACCTGGTCGTTGAGGGAGTGGTCGCGAACCACTCCCTCAACGAGGGACACGTCCTGCGCTTCACCCCGCCCGCCGTGCTGACCGGCTCGGACGTCGCGTTCCTGCTGGACGCGGTGGAACGGGCCGCCACCAAGGTCGCGAGCTGGGCCGACTGATGAGGAGTTCTGAATGAGGAGCCCAAAATGAGGTCGATCGAGCTCAGGGCGGTGGTGCCCGCGTGCGCGCCGGCCGACGCCTTCGATCGGCTCAGTGACTTCAGCCGGTTTCCCGAGCTGTGCAAGGAGATCCGGTCGATCGAGCAGCATCCGGCCGGTCTCGGCGAGCCCCGGCACACCGACTGGTCCGTGGAGTTCCGCCAGGGCCTGCTGAGCTGGACCGAACGTGAGACCTTCGACCACGAGGGCCTGCGCGTCGAGTTCACGCAGATCGACGGTGACTTCGCCGACTTCCGCGGCACCTGGCAGGTCTCCACTTCCGGCGACGGCAGCGAGATCGTCTTCGAGGTCACCTACGACTTCGGGATCGAGAGCCTCGCCGGCGCCATGGACCCGATCGCCGAACGCCTGCTGCTGCGCGTGGTCGGCGACATCCTGGACGGCCTGTTCGACGGCGTCGTGCTGGCCAGGGCCACCGATCCCGAGGCGCTGAGCCTCGCCAAGTCCGAGTAACCACCAGAACGAGGGTGACCACCATGTCAACGACCATCGAACGCCTCACCGCCGTGCTCGTCTCGCGCTTCGGCATCACCGAGGGCGAGGTCAGCACCGACTCGAAGCTGACCGACCTCGACCTCGACTCGCTGGCCCTGATCGAGCTGGGCATGGTCACCGAGAAGGAGTTCGGCATCAAGATCAGCGAAGAGGACGTCTCGCCCAGTGACACCATCGCCAAGGTCGTCAACCTGATCGAGGACAAGGTCGGGGTGGCCGGATGAGCGGGACCTTCGACGTCGCGGTGACCGGGGTCGGCCTGGTCACCTCGGCGGGAATCGGCGTCCAGGCCTCCTGGGAACGCATCCTGCGCGGCGAGTCCACCGCGACGACCGATCCCGGCCTGTCCGGGATCGGGCTGCCGGTGGACTTCAGCTGCCGGGTGCCGGACTTCAACGCGGCCGAACTGCTGGACCGCCGCAGCGCGTGGCGCCAGGAGCGCTTCACCCACCTGGCGCTCTATGCGGCACGGGAAGCCGTCGCCGACGCGAAGCTGGACCCGGCCACGTGGGACGGCGCCAGGGTCAGCGTGATCATGGGCAACGCGCTCGGCGGAACGCCGACGTACGAGGCCCAGCTCACGGCGTTGCGCAAGGATGGGGTGTCCGCTGTGACGCCCATGCTCATCCCGATGATCGGGCAGGGCGGCTCCACCGGGTTCGTCTCGATGGACTGCGGCGCACGCGGCCCGAGCTGGAGCGTGTCCTCGGCCTGCGCTTCCGGCGTCACGGCGTTGGGCACGGCTCGCGACCTGTTGCAGAAGGGCATCTGCGACGTGGTGATCGCGGGCGGTTCGGAGTCGGCGCTCAGCCCGCTCATCACCGCCGGCTTCGCCCGCATGGGTGCGATGTCGACCCGGTGCGACGACCCTGCGGCCGCCTCCCGGCCGTTCGACGTCGACCGCGACGGTTTCGTCGCCTCCGAGGGTGCGGGCGTGCTCGTGCTGGAGCGGCTGGACGACGCGCTGGCCCGTGGCGCTCACGTGCGCGCCAAGCTCAGCGGCTACGGCTCGACCTCGGACGCGTTCCACGTCAGCGCACCGCGACCGGACGGCTCCGGCGCCGAAGCCGCCATCCGCAACGCACTGGCCGACGCGGGACTGAGTCCGGAAGAGGTCGACCACGTCAACGCCCACGGCACCTCGACTCCGCTCAACGACCTCAACGAGGCGAAGGTCGTGCGCCGGATCTTCGGCGACCGGCCCGTCGTCACGTCAGTCAAGGGCAGCGTCGGCCACTCCCTGGGCGGCGCCGGCGCGATCGAGTCCGTGTGCGCGGTGCTGTCGGTCGAACAGGGCCTCGTGCCCGCCACGGCGAACCTGGTGAACCAGGACCCGCAGATCGAACTGGACGTCGTCACCGGCGAACCGCGCCGGATGCCGGTGAACGTCGCCATCAACAACTCGTTCGGCTTCGGCGGCGCCAACGCCGTCGTCGTGTTCACCAAGTAGGGGAACACCATGCTGCTCAAGGACAAACGGATCCTCGTGACCGGCGTCCTCACCGAGGACTCCATCGGGTACGCGGTCGCGCGGATGGCTCAGCAGGCTGGTGCGGAGGTCGTGCTCACCGGGCACGGCAAGGCGCTGCGGCTCACGAAGCTCACCGCGGACCGGCTGCCGCAGCCGTGCGACGTCCTGGAGATGGACGTGACCGAGCGGGACCAGGTCGACGCCGTCGTCGCCGACCTGGAACAGCGGTGGGGCGCGGTGGACGGCGTCGTGCACGCCATCGGGTTCGCGCCCGCCACCGCGCTCGGCGGCGGCTTCCTCACCGCGTCGTGGGAGGACGTCGCCACGGCGTTGCAGATCTCCACCTACTCCTTCGCCACGCTTGGCGGCGCATTCGGCCCGTTGCTCGCCAAGTCCGGCAGCGGGTCACTGGTGGGCATCGACTTCGACGCCCGCCAAGTGTGGCCCGGCTACGACTGGATGGGCGTGGCCAAGGCGGGGCTGGAGAGCTGCAACCGCTACCTCGCCTACGACCTCGGCCGCGACGGCACCAGGGTCAACCTGGTCGCGGCCGGCCCGTTGCACACCGTGGCCGCCCGCTCGGTGCCAGGTCAGAAGCTGCTCGAGGAGCTCTGGGGCGACCGGGCTCCGCTGGGCTGGGACGTGCGCGACGCCGAGCCGGTCGGCCGGGTCGTCTGCTCACTGCTCTCGGACTGGATGCCGTCGGTCACCGGCGAGCTCATCCACGTCGACGGAGGCGCGCACGCCATCGCCACCAGCGTGTCCGGCACCTGGCTGAACCGGAAGACGGAGAACACCGAATGAAGCGCTACAGCTCACCCGCCGAGATGATCGCCGAGGTCGGCACGACGCTGGGAACCAGCACCTGGTGGCTGGTCGACCAGCAGATGATCAACACCTTCGCCGACCTCACCGTCGACCCGCAGTGGGTGCACGTCGACGAGTTGCGGGCGAAGGAAGGACCGTTCGGAGCCACGGTCGCGCACGGCATGCTGACCATCTCGCTGGCAGTGTCCCAGCTCGCCGAGATCGTCGAGGTCGGCGGCACGGACATGCTGCTCAACAAGGGCATGGACCGCCTGCGGTTCTCGGCGCCGGTCACGGCGGGCACGCGGATCCGCACGACCGCCGAACTGGTGTCGGTCACGCCACGAATCCGCGGCTTCACCGAGATCGTCTTCGGCATCAGCGTCGAGGTCGAGAACACGGGCAAGGTGGCGTTGACCGCGCAGGTGCGCGCGTTCGCACACGTCGCTGAATCGGACGAATCGACCGTCTGATGTGTGCCCCTGTCACAATGGTGCCCACGTGCGGCGACCGGGGTGGACAGGGGAGGCTGATGGCGGACGGCACCTGGAGCGGTGGGTTCGGCGTCATCCGGCCGGGGTGGCAGCTCTACCTCGGCGCGGTCGGTCATGCGGCCGAGCACGCCCACCACGCGATCCAGATCGTCGTCGCCGACGGCCAGATCGAGCTCCAGGACGGTGAGGGCCGGCGGCAGCGCTGCCAGTCCGCCGTGATCCCCGCGAACGAACCGCACGCCATCGTCGAGGGCAACCCGCGCACGGTGATGCTCTACCTCGAACCGGAGAGCACCACCGGCCGGGAACTCGTCGCCAACGGCGTCTCGTCGTCGGTGGCGGAGTGGGCTGATGCCGCTCGTACGTTGACGCCCGCATTGCTCAGCCGTGACGACCAGGAGCCGGAAGCGCTGGTGTGCCGGATCTTCGGTGCGCTCGGCGTGGACTGCCGGGTCGTGACCGGTGTCGTCGGCCATCCGGTGCTGGAGGACGCGATCCAGTACCTGCCGACGATCATCAGCGGTCCGGTGTCGCTGGCCGAGGTGAGCGCCGCCGTGGGCATCTCTGACAGCCGCCTGCGGCACCTGTTCGCGTCCGAGATCGGCCTTTCGTTCCGCCGGTACGTGCTGTGGCTGCGGCTGCAGCGCGCCGTCGAGTCGGTGCTCGGCGGCTCCACGCTGACCGAGGCCGCGCACACCGCGGGTTTCACCGACTCCGCACACCTCACCAACGTCACCCGCCGCACCTTCGGCCTCGCACCGTCCCTGCTCGCCAGGGCGGTGTCGCCGCACCCTCCGAGCGAGGACTGCGAGAAGGTGACCGTGGGATGCATGGACGTCCCCGAACGGCACAGTCGTACTCGATAGTGCGCGTACCCCAGGTGGGTATAGCCGTTTCTTACAAGTCTCGGGACGGGCCGCGCCCGCAGACTTCTGTCATCGGGTGAGGTTCGCCCGCTCGCAGGAGTTTCACCGAGGAGTGAGCAACACATGACAGCGGACCAGAAGGAGCGGGAGGCGCCGCCCGGCATCAGCAAGGGGGCTAAGCGCTCACTGCTGGAACGCATCGGACACGGCGTCTTCCGGCGCCGGATCCTGGTGCTGGTCGCCGTGGTCGTCGCGATCGGACTCGCGCTGCCGTTCGGCTCGGACGTCACGGAACGCCTGTCCGAAGGCGGGATCACCGCGACCAACGCGGAAGCGACCCGCGCCGACAACATCCTGAACAAGGACTTCAAGGCAGGAGCACCACATCTGGTGTTCCTGGTGAAGACGCCGGGCTCCGTCGAGGACCCCGCCGCGGTCAAGTTCGGCACGGAGCTCACGGACCGGCTCGCCAAAGAACCCGGTGTGGTGCAGGCGGAGTCGTTCTGGAGCCTGAACGGCGCGCCGCCACTTCGCGGTGAGGACAGCAAGTCCGCGATGGTGCTCGTCCGGCTCGCCGGCGACGAGAACGAGGTCAGCAAGGCGACCACGCGCATCGTGCCGAACATCGTCGGCAAGCGCGACGGGTTCACCGTCGAGGCGACCGGTGTCGCGCAGGTCCGGGCCGAGGTCAACACCCAGAGCGACGAGGACCTGGTGCGGGCAGAGCTCATCGCCGCGCCCCTCACGTTGCTGATCCTGCTGCTGGTGTTCCGCGGTGTCATCGCCGCGCTGACGCCGCTCGCGGTGGGTGGTCTGGCGGTGGTCGGCGCGCTCGTCATGTTGAAGGTGTTCAACATGATGGTGCCGGTGTCGGTGTTCGCCGTGAACATCACCATCGCGCTCGGGCTCGGCCTCGCCATCGACTACAGCCTCTTCATCCTCACGAGATTCCGAGAGGAGCTGGCGAGCGGATCCGATGTGAAGGAAGCGATCGGCACAACGGTGCGCACCGCCGGCCGCACAGTCGTCTTCTCCGCGTTGACCGTCGCGGTGTCGATGTCGTCGCTGTTGTTGTTCCCCATGAACTTCCTGCGCTCGTTCGCCTACGCCGGAATCTCCGTCGTGGCGCTGGCGGCGCTGGGCGCGGTGGTCGTACTGCCCGCCCTGCTGTCGGTGCTGGGACGCAAGGTCGACGCGCTGAGCCTGCAGGGTCTGTTCAGGTCACGGAAGAAGGCGGCGCAGACCGACGGCAGTGGTGGCTTCTGGCATCGCTGGTCGTTGATCGTGATGAAGCGGCCGCTGCCGTTCTTCCTGATCGTGACGGCGCTGCTGCTCGTCGTGGGATCGCCGTTCCTGGGCGCGAAGTTCGGCGAGTCGGATGACCGCGTGCTGCCGCCCGACGCACCTGCACACGTTGCCGCGCAATACATCCGCGACAACTACGCGAGCAAGGAGGACTCGCCGCTCACCGTGGTGCTGCCGGGCGTGCCCGCGCAGGCCGATTCCACGAAGATCGGCGACTACGCCACCAAGCTCTCCCAGATCAGCGGCGTCACCAGGGTCGACGCCGCTACCGGCTCGTACATCAAGGGCGAGCAGGTCGCACCGCCGGACCCGAGTTCGGCGAGGTTCGACGCGCAGGTGGGCACCTGGGTGTCGATCATCTCGGAGCCCGAGCCGTACTCGCCGCAGGGTGGCGACCTGGTGGCGAAGGTGCGGGACCTGCCGTCGCCGTCCACGGACCGGTTGGTCGGCGGTCAGGCCGCGCAACTGGTGGACGCGCGGGTCAACGTCGGCGGTGCGTTGCCGTGGGTGTTGCTGTTCATCGCGGTGACCACGTTCATCCTGCTGTTCCTGTTCACCGGCAGCCTGCTGATCCCGTTGCAGGCCATCTTCATGAACCTGCTCAGCCTCACCGCCACGTTCGGAGCGATGGTCTTCATTTTCCAGGAGGGCCACCTGCGCTGGTTGGTGGGCGACTTCATCGTCACGGACAACGTCAACATCCGAATGCCGATCCTGATGTTCTGCGTGGCGTTCGGTGTGTCGATGGACTACCAGGTGTTCATGTTGTCCCGCATCAAGGAGCACCACGAGCTCACCGGTGACAACGTGGCCTCGGTCGCGTGGGGCCTCGAGCGGGTCGGCAGACTCGTGACGGCGGCCGCGGTGATCGTCGCGGTGGTGCTGTTCGCCTTCGCGACCTCGGGGCTGACTCCGGTCAAGCTGCTCGGTGTCGGGCTCGCGATCGCGGTGATCGTGGACGCAACACTGATCAGAGGTGCGCTCATGCCCGCGCTGATGCGCATGTGCGGCGACGGCAACTGGTGGTTGCCGGGATGGCTCCGCGCCTTCCACAACAAGTTCGGCTTGTCGGAAGCGCGGTAGCGGAACCGGGGCCGGCTCTCTCCTTCCCCCAAGGACCCCCTAGGAGAGCCGGTCCCGGACCCGCTTGTTCACGAGCGCTGACAAATCCCCCTCCAGCGCTTCGATACTGGCTGGTGCGGCCCATCTGCGCCGCACCAGCCAGCAAAGGGGCCACGTAGTGCGGATCTTGCTCATCGAGGACGACGACCACGTCGCGGACGCGTTGCGTGAGGCACTGGTCCGTTTCGGGCACACCACCGACCACATCACTCAGGGCTCCCAGGCGGTCGACGCCGCTGAGCAGGCCGACTTCGTCCTGCTCGACCTGGGCCTGCCGGACCTGGACGGCCAGGAGGTCTGTCACCGGCTGCGCGAGTCCTCGCAGGTGCCGATCATGGTGCTGAGCGCACGCACCGAAGAGATCGACCGGGTACTGCTGCTGCAGGCCGGCGCGGACGACTACCTGGTGAAGCCGTTCAGCACCCGTGAGCTGGTGGCGAGAATTGACGCCGTCAGCAGAAGGACCCTGAGGACCGCCGTGAGCGAGCCGGGACAGCCGGACAGCCCGATCCAGCTCGGCCCGCTGTCGGTTGAGCCGAGAACCCGCAAGGCCAGTGTGGACGGCCGATCGATAGCGCTGACCCGCCGGGAGTTCGACCTCCTGCTGGCGTTGCTGGCCGACCCCGGTGCTGTGCGGCACCGGGAAGACCTGATCAACGAGGCCTGGGATCCGCACTGGCACGGATCGACCCGCACGCTCGACGTCCACGTCAGCTCCCTGCGCACCAAGCTCGGTCACCGCGACTGGATCACTTCCGTGCGAGGCGTGGGTTTCCGCCTCGCCGTACCCGCTGCGATGTCGACAGGATCCTGATGAGCCACACCGTTCTGGTGGTCGTTCTGGTCGGACTCCTCGCGGGAACGGTCTTACTGGCGTGGCAACTTCGTCAGGTACGCGGTGCCTTGACGGAGTTCGCCGCAGGCAACTACTCGACGCGGCTCCCGCGATCAGGCTTGCTCGCCATCACGGTCAACGGACTGGGCGATCGCCTGGTCGAGTTGCACGACTTCCAGCGGTCGTTCGTAGCCGATGCCTCTCACCAGCTGCGCAATCCACTGGTGGCGTTGCAGTTGCGGCTGGAGAACCTGGAACCGCACGTCGTGCCGGAGGGGCACGGCAAGATGGAGAGCGCGCTGCGCGAGGCCAACAGGATGAGCCTGATCCTCAACGCCCTGATGACGATGGCCAGGGGAGAAGGTCGCGTCGACGCGCGGCAGCCGGTGGACATCGCCGCCGTGCTGGAAGATCGGATGGCCTCGTGGCGGCCGATAGCAGCCGTTGCGGGCGTTGACCTCCTCATCAAGCCGTGCACAGGTCTGTGGGCCACTGCTCTGCCCGCTGCCGTCGACCAGATCCTCGATGTGTTCATCGACAACGCTTTGCGGGTTTCTCCAGTGGGGTCGACGATCGTGCTGTTCGCGGAGTCGTCCTTGCATCAGGTCCGGTTGTTCTGCCGTGATGAGGGGCCTGGTATGAACCCGGCCGACGCGGCCCGCGCGTGCGAACGTTATTGGCGTGGCACGCAAAGACGAGACACCAACGGAGCCGGGCTCGGGTTGTCGATCGCCGCCGGCCTGGCGCGAGCCAGCGATGGTTGGCTCGCGCTGAATCCAGCGCCAGGTGGTGGAACGGACGCGGTCCTGGTTCTGCGCACAGCTCAGTCCATTGTGGATGACAGAGAAGTTTAAGCAATCCCTTACAAAAGACTGTTGCTGTCCTGGGTAGACGTTGCACCGCTGGTTTCTAACGTTGTTGGCATGCAGTACTTGCGACGCGAACGAGACCAGCTGGAGCGCCTGCTCCCGGGACTGGACGACGCTCTGGCGGCCGTACCGCTCGCCGAGCTGGAGCAGCAGGGCGGTCCTGGCATCGGCCTGTTCCGTGAACACGGCGGCGCCGCACTGCTCGTGCCCACTGAGCACGGCGGCCACGGCGCCGATCTTCTGACGATGGTGCGCGTGCAACGTGCACTCGGCGCACGGTCTCCGTCCGTCGCGGTCGCCACCACGATGCACCACTTCTCGGTGGCATCGCTGGCCGAGACCGCCCGCACGAGCAGCGGGATGGAATGGCTTCTGCTGTCGGCGATCGCCAAGGACAATCTTCTGCTGGCGTCGGCGTTCGCCGAGGGGCGCACGGGACAGCACATCCTCTCGCCGTCGATCGTGGCACGTGTCGACGGCGGCAAGGTGTTCCTGAACGGCAGCAAGAAGCCGTGCAGCCTCGCCCGGTCGATGAACCTCATCACCGCGTCGGTGTCGCTCCCGGGACCGGACGGTACGTCGCAGCTCGCCGTTGCCCTGGTTCCGGCGGACGCGCCCGGCGTCTCGGTCAAGCCCTTCTGGACCAGCCCGATCCTCGCGGGCGCCGAGAGCGACGAGGTGATCCTCACCGACGTCGAGGTGCCTGAGGAACTGGTCGTCCGCACCGGCGTGACGTCCGACGGGCAGCTCGACCACCTGCAGACCGTGGGGTTCGTGTGGTTCGAGCTGCTGATGACCGCGAGCTATCTGGGGGCGGCATCGGCGCTGGTGGAGCGCGTGCTCCAGGTCGAGAAGGTCGACGCCCGGGTGCGGGCCGACGTGGCGAGCGCGTTGCAGGCGGCGATGCTGGCCGTGGAACGCGTCGCGAGCCAGGAGCCCGACCACGACTCCCTCGCTGACGCACTCGCGGTCCGATACGCCGCCCAGGACGCGATCGACCAGGTCGCCGGCCGCTGCGTGGAGGCGTTGGGCGGCATGGCCTTCATCGGCTCGGGGGACGTCGCCTACCTCAACTCCGCGTGCCGTGCCCTGGCCTTCCACCCGCCCGCCCGTGCCCGCATGTCCGGCGCGTTGCTCGACCGGCTCCGCGGTGAACCGCTGCGCATCCCGTAGCCCGACAGACATCAGGTGAGTGAATTCGTGAAATCGCAACAGACCATCCTTCTCACCGGCGCCTCCGGAGTCGTGGGCACCGCACTGCTGCCGAAGCTGGCTGGGCACCGGGTCATCTCCTTGGTGCACAAGCAGCTTCCGCCCGGCTCCGAGCACATTCGGGGTGATCTCGGAGCACCGGATCTGGGTCTCGACCCGGCGGTCGCACGCCGGCTCGCGACCGAGGTCGACGTCATCGTCCATTGCGCGGCCGTCACCGACTTCGGCGCCGGCGCCGCGGCGACCGATGGCCTCAACGTGGCGGGCACGACGAACGTGCTGGAGCTCGCACGTAGGGCCGACGCGACGGTGCACTACCTGAGCACGGCGTTCGTGGCCCGCAACGGAATGACTCGCGGTCGTACCCACGAGGGTGGCGCCGATCCGGCTGACTACCTCGCCTCCAAGCTCGCGGCCGAGCAGCTCGTCCGGGACAGCGGCGTAGCGGCGACGATCGTCCGGCCGTCGGTCGTGATCGGAGACAGCGCTACCGGCGCCATCTCGAAGTTCCAGGGCCTGCACTCGCTGGCACTCGCGGTGCTCAAGGGCGCCTTGCCGCTGCTGCCGCTCGACCAGCGTGCACTCATCGACTTCGTGCCCCAGGACCACCTGGCGAACGCACTCGCCGCGCTGGTCGACACCGAGACGCGGGCAGGGGAGTACTGGGTCACGGCAGGCGAGGCCGCGCTGTTCACCCAGGCGATGATCGACATCGTCACCGACGAGGCCGAGCGGATCGGGTTGTCGCTCGTTGCGCCGCGGCTGGTGGAACCGGACATGGTGGACCGGCTGGTGCGGCCTGTGTTCATCGACCCGTTGCCCAAGGGCGTGCGCCGCCGGTTCGACGACATGCTCGCGATGACCGCTCTGTTCGCGGGCGCGGACTTCTTCCCGTGCAGCGAGATCCCAGGCTTGGAGCCGCTCGACGAGGAGCGGCTGAGCGAAGCCTTCCGCAGGTCCGTTCGCTACCTCGCGGTGGAAAAGGGCCTCGCGCGTCCGGGAACGGAAGCGGCATGACCGAGCTGGACGTCCCCGAGCTCTACCGCCGGCATCTCAGCAGCGGCCGCGCCGGGCTGGCCCAGTTCACCGGCGGCCACCTGGAGACGGACTCCGCAGGCGCCCGAGTGCACGCGAGCGGCCACGAGTACCTCGACTGCGGCGGCTACGGGGTGTTCCTCCTCGGCCACCGGCACCCGGTCGTCACGAGCGCGGTGATCGAGCAGATCGGGCGCAACCCGATGGCCACGCGCCTGCTGCTCGAACCCACCGGTGCCGTCGCCGCGCAGGCACTCGCCGCTGTCACGCCAGAGGGACTGGACCGCGTCCACTTCGTCAACTCCGGCGCTGAAGCCGTCGAGGCGGCCATCAAGTTCGCTCGCGCACAAGGCAGAACGACGCTCGTATCCGCGACCAACGGCTACCACGGCAAGACCACAGGCGCGCTGAGCTTGACTGCACGCGCGGTCTACCAGGACCCGTTCCGCCCGCTGCTTCCCGACGTGCTGCATGTGCCGTACGGAGACGCGGCAGCCATCGCGGACGTGCTCGCGGAACACGGGAATCGGGCGTGCGTGGTGCTGGAGCCGATCCAGGGGGAGGGCGGCGTCGTACTGCCACCGCCCGGCTACCTGCGTGAGGTGGCGCAGCTGTGCGCCGAGCACGGCGCGCTGTTCGTGCTGGACGAGGTGCAGACCGGCCTCGGCAGGCTCGGCACCTGGTGGGGTGCCGACCGCGAAGACGTCGTGCCGGACGTGCTGCTGGTGGGCAAGAACCTCAGCGGTGGCGTGATTCCGGTGGCCGCCGCGGTGACCACCGACGAGATCTACGCGCCGTTCGACAAGGACCCGTTGCTGCACACCTCGACGTTCGCCGCGTCGCCGGTGGCCATGGCCGCCGCTGCCGCGACCATCGCGGTGATCACAGAGGAAGGCCTGGTCGACAGGGCTCGCAAGCTCGGCGATCAACTCCTCCTGAACCTGCGGTCGATCGTCGACCGCGAGGTGCCGCACCTCGGCCTGGAGATCAGGGGAGCGGGTCTGCTGATCGGTGTCGAGGCGCCGACCGCCCACATCGCTGGAGACCTCGCTCTCGAGCTGCTGTCGCAGCGCGTCCTGGTCAACCACTCGCTCAACGCCAGCACGGTGCTCCGGCTGACCCCGCCGGCCGTGCTGACCGAAGCCGATCTCGACTGGCTGTTCACCGCGTTCGTCGTCGCCCTCAAGGCGGTCGGCGCACGCCACCGGGGTACCGCCGCCGCTCTTGAAAGGACCTCCTGACCATGCCAGCCGTACGTGTGGAGACACTCGTTCCCGCCGCCGACGCCGACTTCGTGTTCGCACGGATCAGCGACTTCCCCCGGTACGCCGACCACACCCACGCGGTCCGTGAGATCCGGGTCGAACAGATCGCCGACGGTGTTGTCGTGTCGGACTGGTCGGTCAACTTCCGCAACGGCGTCATGCGGTGGCAGGAGACCGACCGCATCGACCCGATCGAACGGACCGTGGAGTTCGACCAGCTCAAGGGCGACTTCGTCGGCTTCAGCGGCAGCTGGCGCGTCGAGCAGGTGGGTGTGGACGTGACGCTGCGCTTCGACGCCGAGTTCGACCTCGGCATGCCCAGCCTCGCACCGATCATCGACCCGATCGCCGCGCACGCGTTGCGCGACAACATCGAGGCGATCATCCGCGGCCTGCTCGGCGAGCACGTCGTCTTCCTCGCGGACGACGAGTCCGAACCGGCCAGGGTCGGTTAGGCGACGCCGATGCGCTCAACCGCGCCCGTCGAACACGGCAGCCGGTTCCGGGACGTCTGCGCAGCGCTGCCTGCGGCGGTCTGCGTCGTCACCGGAACCGGGTCGCAGGGCCTGTACGGCGCCACGGTGTCGTCGATGTGCTCCGTGTCGCTCGACCCGCTGATCGTGCTGGTGTGCCTGGACAACCGCTCGTCCACGCTCGCTGCGGTCCGCGAGAGCGGTTCGTTCGCCGTCAACGCGCTGCACGCCGGACAGGACGAGATCGCCTCCCGGTTCGCGTCCCGTGTGGACGGTACGACCAAGTACCACGGCGTGCCGCACCGGATCCAGGACGGCGTGCCAGTGCTCGACGACGCGCTTGGCTGGTTCGTGTGCGAAGTGGCCGAGGCGCACCTCAGCGGCGACCACACGATCCTGACCGGCCTGGTGCGAGAGGTCGGCGGTGGCGACGGCGAGCCACTTCTTTGGCACAGAAGGACTTTTCGCGGGCTCGCGCCCGAGGACCCCTCCAGTTGACAGGTGGAACGATGACGAACAAGCCCGACTTCCTCACCAATTACGCCCCGACCTGGGGGCGGCGCAGGCTCACCCCGTTCTCCCGAGTTCCCGCCACCGCGCGTCTCGGCGACGTGTGGCAGACGGCCGCCGCTCGTGGCGGCTCGCGCACGGTCACCGTGGACCGTCCGGCCGACATCGACCCGAGCGGGCCGCTGCAGCGCACCTACGCCGGGTGGGCCGAGCTGGTCGACGACGCGGCTGCCTGGCTGTACGAGGCTGGCGTCCGCGAGTGGGACCGCGTGGCGATCATGAAGTCGAACCACCTCGACGTCGCACTGCTGGCCTGCGCTGCCGCGCGGATCGGCGCGGTGCCGGCCCAACTGGCCTGGACGCACCCGCCGGAGTTCGCGCTGCCGATGCTCGCCAGGCTTCAGCAGCCGTTCCTGATCACCGACCAGGTGCGTCTGGTCCAGTGTGGACTCGACGAGCACGCCCTGGCGACGCTGGTGAGGCGGACGATCGTCGTCGACGGCAGTGACCGCACGGACGTCGTCGCCCTCGACGACCTGCGCGGTGCCGCCAAGGCCAAGCCGAAGCTGCGCGGCCTGGACGAGCCGATGGTCATCACGCACACCTCCGGCACCACCGGCGTGCCGAAGCTCGTCATGCACTCGGCCACCACCGCGCACGCGCTGTCGCTGGTCGAGGCTGAGAAGTGGCCGGGCGCGGCGCTGGAGGCCGAGGACACGATGGCGCTCGCGGATCCGTTCTGCCACCAGCGCCTCAGCACCGGCATGCTCGCCATGGCCACGATCACCCCGACGATGCTGATGCTGTCGGACCCGCAGTCCGAGCAGGCGCTCAAGCTCATCCGCGACAACCGCCCGACCGTCGTCGAGACGCTGCCGAACATCTACCTGTACTGGGAGCAGTTCGCCCAGGAGGCGTCGCGGCCGCTGCGCAACGTGCGGCTCTACGTCAACTCGTTCGACGCGATCCACACCCGCACCATCCGCACGTTCCTGAACGCCACCGACCACAAGCGCCCGATCTGGGTGCAGTCGTGGAGCCAGAGCGAGGCGGGCGCGATGGTGATCCGTCCGTACAGCAGGAAGTCCGTGGCCAAGCGCGGTCACCGTCCGCCGCCCACCCAGGTCCTCGGCTGGCCGATCCCCGGTCTGTGCAAGGCGCGCGCCGTCGACCCGGAGACCGGCAAGAAGGTGCCCGCGGGCCAGGTCGGCCTGATCGAGATCAAGCAGCCGGGCCGCTGCCTTGCCTACGTCGGTGAGCAGGACCGCCACGAGCTCAAGACCAACGGCTTCTGGTGGAACACCGGCGACCTCGGCGTCGTGAGCAGGCTCGGCGCGGTGCGCCTGGTCGACCGCGAGATCGACCGCATCCCCGGCGCCAGCGCGATCGAGCTCGAGGACGTGCTGCTCGACCGGCTGCCGCTGACCACCGAGGTCGTGATCCTCCCGTCCGGCGGCCAGCTGCCGGTTCCGGTGCTGAGCACGCAGAACGACGAGCCGCTCGTGAAGTCGGACTGGGAGCGGGCAACCGCGGACCTGCCGACGCTCGCCGAGCCGATCCAGATCAAGTGGGAGGAGTTCCCCCGCACGGCGACCTGGAAGATCCGCCGCGTCCAGCTGCGCGAGCAGCTGCTCGACGGTGCTTCCGCGCTCGGCATCGGCCGCTGGACGTAAACGTCCGCGAAGCAACGGGGACACCATCGCGATGAGCATCCATCTCACTCAACTCACCGTGGCGCCGCTGGGCGTGCGGGAAACCGTCGAGATCGGCCTGGTCGGAGTCGGACCGCGCGGTCTCTCGGTGCTGGAACGCCTGTGTGCCAACGCCGGCCAGACACCTGACCGCTCCGTGAAGATCCACCTCGTCGACCCTCACCTCGGCTCCGGCGGGAGGGTCTGGCGGGCGGACCAGTCGCGGCACCTGTTGATGAACACCGTCGCCTCCCAGGTGACGATGTTCGTCGACGAGAGCGTCGACTGCGCTGGTCCCGTGGTGGCGGGCCCGAGCCTGCACCAGTGGGCGCGCGTCGTCGCGCTCTTCCTGCCGGGGCTGCCCGTGTGGGTGCGCGAGGAGGCTCTGGGGCTCGGCCCGGACACCTATCCCACCAGGGCGTTCTACGGGCACTACCTGCGCTGGGTGCTCGACCACGTGATCAAGTCGGCGCCCGCCAACGTCTCCGTCGTCTGCCACACCGATCAGGCCGTCGATCTGGTGGACGACAAGGGCGGGCTGCAGACGGTGATGCTGGAGTCCGGTGATCACCTGGCCGGACTGCACGCGGTGATCCTCGCGCTCGGGCACCTGGGCGTCGTGTCGACGTCCGCGGAGAAGAGTCTCGCCGGCTATGCCCGGCGAGAGGGGCTGCACTACGTCGAGCCGGGCAATCCGGCCGATGCCGATCTCGACGCGATCGCCGCGGGGGAGCCGGTCATCCTCCGCGGCATGGGCCTCAACTTCTTCGACCACCTCGCCATGCTCACCGCGGGGCGAGGCGGCGTGTTCGTGCGCGAGGACCACGGTCTGCGCTACGAGCCTTCCGGTTTGGAGCCGGTGTTGATCGCCGGCTCTCGTCGCGGCATTCCGTATCACGCTCGCGGCGAGAACCAGAAGGGCCCGTTCGGCAGGCACATGCCGTTGTTCCTGACGGACGAGCGCATTGCCAGCATGCGTGCGTCCGGGCAGCTCGACTTCCTCACGGACATCTGGCCTTGGGTCGACCGGGAGGTGCGGTCGGTCTACTACGCGGCTTTGGTTACGGAACGCGGTGACGATGCCGCGAAGTTCGTTCAGGAATTCGTGTCCACTGAGGACGAAGAAGGACTGCTGCACCGGTACGGCTTCGACGAGGACTCGCGATGGGACTGGGGCGCGATCGCGTTTCCGGACCGAGGCATTGAGTTCACCGGCCCGGACGATCATCGCGCCTGGATGCTGTCCTACCTCCGGCAAGACGTGAGGGAAGCCAGACGCGGCAATGTGAGCGGGCCCTTGAAGGCCGCGCTGGACGTGCTGCGGGACCTTCGCAACGAGGTCCGGCTGCTGGTCGACCACGGTGGTCTCACCGGCGACTCGTACCGGGACCAGCTGGACGGCTGGTACACGCCGCTCAACGCGTTCCTCTCGATCGGCCCGCCGGTGCACCGCATCGAGGAGGCGATCGCGCTGATCGAGGCGGGCGTGCTCACGGTGCTCGGCCGGGACATGGTCGTCGAGTGCGGTGACGACGGTCTTGGGTTCCGCACGTACAGCCCGCGGGTGCCAGATGCGGTGTACCGGGCGCGGGCGTTGGTGGAGGCGAGGCTGCCCGAGATCGACGCGCGGCGCACGACCGATCCGTTGCTTTCCCGGCTGTTCATGCGGAAAGCCTGTTCCCTCAACAGGATTCCGAACCGCGATGGCGGCCACTACGAGACCGGCGGAATCGCGGTGGCCAGTCGGCCGTACGCGCTGCTCGACGGTGCGCGCCGGCCACACCCGCGGCGGTTCGCGTTCGGCGTGCCGACCGAAACGGTGCACTGGGCGACGGCGGCCGGCGTGCGGCCCGGCGTCAACTCGGTCATCCTCGGGGACGCCGACGCACTCGCGCGGCAGAGCCTTTCCCTGGCCGAGCAGATGATCACCGAGCCGGTGACGGCATGACCACCCGAGGAGTGACGTTGTTCGCGGACACGGGCTTTCTCTCGCCCGGCTGGGCTGACACCGGCGCGGAACACCTGCTCGACGACCGGGCGTGGCTCGCCGCCATGGTCGAGGTTGAACTGGCGCTGGCACGGGCCCAGGCGAAGGTCGGGATGGTGCCGCCCGACGTGCCCGGTGCGATCGCGGCCGCCGTGGACATGACCCAGTTCGACTGGGAGGGACTGGTTTCCGGTGTGCGCGCCACCGGAAACCCGGCCGTCGTGTTCGTGTCCCAGCTGACGAAGATCGTGGCTGCGACCGATCCGCGTGCCGCTGACCACGTCCATCGCGGTAGCACCAGCCAGGACATCCTGGACACGGCCACGATGCTGGTCACGCGTCGCGTGCTCGACCGCGTGCACACCGACCTGTCTCGCGTGGCGAGTACTCTGGCCGGGCTCGCCGGGACGTACCGCGACACCGTCATGGCCGGCCGCACCCTCACACAGCACGCGGTGCCCGTCACGCTCGGGCTCAAGGCAGCGGGTTGGCTCAATCCGGTGATGGACGTGCTCGACCGGCTGGACCGGCTCGCACTTCCGGTCTCGCTGGGAGGTGCGGCGGGGACACTGGCGGCCTACCAGGAGTTCACCGATGGTGACTGCCTCGACCTGGTCGAACCGTTCGCCGACGAGCTGGGGCTCACCGCTCCGCTCGTGCCGTGGCACAGCGCCCGTCTCCCGATCGTCGACATCGGTACGACGCTCGCGGCCGTGACCGGTGTGCTCGGCAAGATCGCGGCCGACGTGGAGGTGCTGACCCGCACGGAGATCGGCGAGCTGGCCGAACCGCAGGCGCCAGGTCGTGGCGCATCGTCGGCGATGCCGCAGAAGCGCAATCCTGTTTACGTGACGGCGATTCTCACTGCCGCACGTCAGGTGCCTCAGCTGGTCTCGGTGCTGCACCAGAGCATGGTGGTTCCGGACGAACGGTCCGCGGGTGGTTGGCACGCCGAGTGGCAGCCGCTGCGCGAATGTCTGCGCCTGTCCGCCGGCGCCGCCCGGAACGCGGCCGACCTGACGAACGGCCTGTGCGTCTTCCCAGAACGGATGCTCGCGAACCTCGCCCTGACCGGTGGAGCGGTCGTGTCCGAGCGGCTCAGCGCGGTGCTGACGCCGTTGCTCGGCAGGAGCGAGGCGAAGGCGTTGCTGACGGAGGCCGCCTTTGCCTCGGCCGACTGTCCGGCCGAGCTGCCAGAGATCCTCACGAAGCTGTTGGTGTCGCGCGGTCACGAGGTTCCCGATGTGGCTGACCTCTGCGACTCGTCGGCCTATCTGGGGGCCTCCGGTCCGCTCGTCGACCGCGTGCTCGAACGGTACGAGGAGGTCAATGTGCGGTGATCGTCACCGTGTGATGGCCACTTGCGCCTACCGGGAAAGGCGGACTGGGCACCGAGTCCTGCACGCTTCCGTTCGCAGCGGTGCAGCGCGCCCTGATGCGGTGGACGCCGGGGGAGAGGTCGAGGTGAACCCGCCATCGCCGCCATGACGCGGGCGCGAGCTCGGCGGCGAGTTCCGCGGGCTGCCAGTCCTGGCCGTCCACGGCGACCTCCACTGCTTTCACTCCGTCGGGCGGAGCCCAGGCGACACCAGTCACCTGAACGGAGCCCGCCTTGGTGCGGCGCTGCGGATGGTCGATGCGGGACAGCGGCCGGATGTGCAACGGCCCGCGCGTCCATCC
This sequence comes from Lentzea kristufekii, assembly GCF_033949925.1. NCBI lineage: Bacteria > Bacillati > Actinomycetota > Actinomycetes > Pseudonocardiales > Pseudonocardiaceae > Lentzea > Lentzea kristufekii. The sequence continues at coordinate 29,259 of NZ_JAXAVV010000017.1, read as the reverse complement.
GCGTGCGTGCCAGTAGTCCGGGTTGGGTGCGGTCTGGATTCGCAGGCTGGTCACCCACTTCGCGCCGGTGTACTGCCCGTAGAGGCCGGGAACGAAAACTCGCGCCGGAAAGCCGTGCTCGGCGGTCAGCGTCCGGCCGTTCAGTCCTAGCACGACATAGCCGTGGCGCACTTCGTCCAACGGGATGCTGCAGTCCCAGCCGTCCACCGCCTGCGTGACGAGGTGTCCGTCGCGCGTCGTCGGCGCGGCCTCGTCGAGGATTCTGGCGAACGGGACACCGAGCCAACGGCCGTTGCCCAGCCGGTCCCAGCCCAACCTGTTGTGCACGCAGACCATCGCGGCGTCGAACTCGACCAGCCCGGCCTCGATCAGATCGTCGTGGCGGAGTGACAGCTCGTTCTCCACCTCGCCGGTGACGGAGAGTCGCCAGCCGTCCACGTCGATGATCGGTGGCCGCATGTTGGCGTCGGTCACGTAGAACTCGTCGACCGGAGTGATGAGCGGCGCCACCCCAGGCCAGTCTTCAGCGCCGTCAACGGCCGGTGGCAAGGGATTGATGGCGAACAACGGCTTGCCGACGCACGCGACCTCTTCGCGCAGGTGCCATTGAGCGGCCAACGTTCCCGCGATCACCATGGCGCTGACCGGAAGAGCGGCTCTGGTTCGCGTCCTGAGCGTGGCCAACGTGCTCACAGCGCCCAAACCAACCGCCGCCGTGGCCACTGACGCTCGCTGCTCCGGTGTTGCTCGTCGCCGGGTCAGGTACCAGCCCGTGGCCGCCACCGCACTCACGACCGCGAGGTCGCGCTTCGCATCACGAGGCAGGCGCCCGAGGGCACCGCCCAGCGCCACGACCGCTGCCACCACCGTCCCCCGGATCACCGGTTTGTCGGATTCCTTCAGCAGCCGCACGATGGGTTCGACCAGCGGACGAGGACTGTGATCGACGACGAACTGGCTGATGGCGTCAAGTGGAGACCGCGATCTCAGCAGGGCGGCGACCGTCTCCGCCGCCGCCAGACCCGACAGCGCCGCTACGAACCCCCGGTTGCCCGATGTACGCTCGCGTCTCATAGTTGCAACATAGGTGTTTCAAATGGGAGGCGCGACCGCTACATGAATGAACGATCACAGCTACTCGATGACGCTGTGCTCGCCGCGGCCGCCAAGGTGATCGCGGAGCACGGCTGGCATGAGTTCACCCTGGAGCGGGTCGCTCAGGCCGCCGGGATCTCGCGCGTCACCCTGTACCGCAAGGGAGCCACGCGCGAGCTGCTCGTCGAGGCCCTGGTGGTCGGTGCTGCGCAGGCGTGGCAGGCCGGGCTCTGGCTGGCGCTGACCGGACCGGGCAACGCCGCGGAACGCCTGCGAGCCGCGTTGCGCGCGTCGTGCGAGGTCGTGGAACAACACCTGTCCCTGCTGGCTGGACTGAGCAACGCGCCAGACCCGGTCTTCCACCTCGACGGCGGCGATACCCGCAACGTCTACGTCGCACCGTTCGAACGACTCCTGCACGACGGAATCGCCGACGGTTCGCTGCGCGCCACCCTCGACCCGGCGACGACCGCGCTGTTGCTGTTCAACATCGTGCCCCGCACCTACATCCATCTGCGCGACGCCCACCAGTGGCTCCCGGACCGCACCGCCGAGGCGCTGCTGGACCTGTTGATGCCTGGAGTGCTGCCCGAACACCCTTGAACGGAGGAGATCCATGGCCACCAGCGTGCAAGAACTCGGTCCGGTCCAAGAGGTCGAACTGCCGGAGGGACGAATCCGGTACCACTCACGCGGCGAAGGACCGCCGATCGTGTTCGTGCACGGCATCATCGCCAACGCCGACGTGTGGCGGCACATCGTCCCGGCCTTCGCCGACCGCTACCGCTGCATCGCCCCGGACTGGCCGCTGGGAGGCCACCGCGTCCCGATGCGCGAAGGCACCGACTTCTCCCTCTACGGCTTGGCAGACCTCGTCGACCGCACGCTGAAAGCCTTGGACCTGAACGAGGTCACGTTGGTGGGCAACGACACCGGCGGAGCCGTGTGCCAGGCGGTGGCGGCCCGGCACCCCGATCGCCTTGCCCGCCTGGTGCTGACACCGTGCGACGCCTTCAAAAACTTCCTGCCGTTGCCGATCAAGCACCTGCAGTTGACCGGCCGCACTTCGGCCGGGCTGAAACTTCTCGCTGAGTCACTGAGGTTCCGTCTCATCCAGCGCATGCCGATCTCGTTCGGCCTGCTCACTCGCCGCCCGATCCCTGCCGACATCATGGCCAGTTACACGGCGCCGCTGCGAGAGGATCGCTTGGTGCGCAGTGACTTCGCTCAGCTTGTTCGTGCGATCTCGACGCGCTACACATTGGACGCCGCCGAGGGGTTGAGCAAGTTTGACCGTCCCACGCTGCTGCCGTGGGCGCGGCAGAACTTCTTTCCTGTCGCTCACGGCGAACGCCTCGCCGGCAAGCTGCCCAACGCCACGCTGCGGATCATCGAGGACTCCGGCCCGTTCGTGACCGAAGACCAGCCGCGCCAACTCATCGCGCTGATGGAGGAGTTTCTTGCGGCAACGGAACGCCGCGAGGTGCTTTGATACTGCGATGACGGTCGCCGCGTTCGTGATCTCGTGCTTCGGCCTGCTCGTCGCGTGCGTGGCCGCTTGGTACGGCCGCGGCCAGAAGCGCGCGGCGGAGAGGTCAGCGGAGGAGGCTAAACGTTCGGCTGACGCCGCGGTGGCTCTCGCCGAGGTCGACGCTGCCCGACGCGCGGAGGAAGTGGCGGAATCCGAGCGCAAGCGTGTGCGTTTCGTGCTGGAACACCATGACGGCGACGTGTATCTGCTCCAGAACGTTGGAACTGACAGTGCCTACGGCGTGCACATCGACACGGGCGGAATGGGTGACCAGGACGAGGTTGTCGACTTCGACGAGTTCCAGGCTGACAGCGAGCACAGGCTTTTCCTGGCCGTCACGTTTGATGGCGGTCAGGCCGACCATGTTGTGGTGACCTGGCACCACACCGAGGACCGATCTGACAAACCTCGATCGGTGAAGCTGCTCGGCCCGTAGATCACTGATCGCCCGGTTTGCGGGCGACCAGGCGCTCCACCACGCCGAGCTTGAACCGTTGCCGCAGTTCGACTTCCAGCCCGCGCCCCTGAACGAGGTGCAGCGGCCGACGCCGAAAGTGCTCTCCCGCCATCGGAATCGTGATCCGCTCCACCAGCCACTGCACGCCTCGCGCAAGGCGTGACGAACTGGCGACGTGATCGACGAGGATCAACCGCCCACCGGGACGCAGCACCCGCACCATCTCGTCGACGGCCGTCTCGTGATCGGGAATGGCGCATAACCCCAAGGTGCACACGACCGTGTCGAACGAGCCGTCGTCGAACGGCAAAGCGTGAGCAGTCCCTTGCCGCAACGTCACTTCACGGCCGACGTGCTGTGCCCGCGACCGCGCCAGATCGAGCATCTGCTCGCTGATGTCGAGTCCGGTGATCACGACGTCGTCGGCGTAGAGCGGCAGGTTCAGCCCGATGCCGACGGCGACCTCGAGAACGTCGCCGGTGGCGTGGGAACACGCCCACTGACGTGAGTCACCGAAGACCCGGCGATCCAGAACGCCGATCTCCTTGTCGTAGCTCGTGGACTTGCGATCCCAGTACTGCTCCCAGCGGGTCGTCCGACTGCCGGTCCGCGCCATGGTTCGCCCCAGTTCATCCATCGGTCGCTGCCCTGTCCAGGGAAGCACGATCGCGAGGCCTGCGGCATCGGGGACAACCCGGACACCCGGTCAGGATCGGGGCGTGACCTTCCTGCGTTTGGCCCAGAGCCAGAGCCCGGCGAGACCGCCGATCGCGCCGAGCACGAGGAGTAGGGTCGTCGTGCCGGTCGAACTGGATCCCGTGGTGCGGGTGACCGGCGGTGAGGAGCGTTGCAACGGTTCTGTGCTCGTGGAGGCGGTGTCCGGTGCGGGGGGGCGACTTGCCGAGCACCGTGGCCGAGGGCAGGGCGGCGAAGTCGACCAGTCCGGTCTTCTCCAGCACGGTGATGTGGTCGAAGACCGTGTTCATGGTCTGTGCTGCCATCGCGCGTACGAGCTCGTTCTTCGTTCCGGCGCGAATCTGCGCGGCGAACCCGTAGACCTTGCCGTGTGCGGCTCGCAACCGGTTGACGAAGGTGCGCTCGTAATCGTCGCCCTGGGAGTTGGTGAGCTCGGTCAGCCAGCCCGACTGGTCGGAGTTCGGCTGGTTGGGCAGCTCGACGCCCAGAGCCTGCCCGCCGTTGCGGATCATCTGGTCGAGCGCGGTGTGACCGTCGATGAGGTGCTGGCCCGCCTCCAGGATCTTGGGGTTCTGCGACTTCTGCATCGCCTGCTGTCCCGCGGGCAGTTCCCAGAGCCCGGCCAGCCGGACCTTCGAGATGAAGTCGCGATCACCGGCGCCGAGCGGGCCCCACTTGGTCTCCACCACCTCGTCGCCCTTTCCGCCGCTGCCGAGAGGGGCGGCGGGAAGACTTCCGGTCAGTGCGGGCGCTGGTGCGGGAGCACCGGTCTTGTCGTGCTGAGCCTCCGCGCCGGCCGGTGCGCCCAACGGAATCACGAGGCTGATCACGACGGCTGCGAGCCATCGAATCCTCGGCTTGCCCGTGCTGTCACCCATGCCGAGACCTACGAAGGGCGGTAGTAGATGGCTCAGGTCGAGCAGGTGCCGTTGTCGGAATGTTATCCGAGCTTATCTACTAAAGTGGCTAGTAGATAGGTGGTCTCTGATGGAGGTAGTGATGAGTGAAGGGTCGGCCTCGAACTGGCCGCGGCGGACGATCGCGATCGCGGTCGGAGTCGCGCTGGTGCTGCTCGGTGCGGCCGGCGGCATCGCCATCGCCCGGACGAGTTCGCCTCCGGCCGCGCCGACCGCTGTCGACATCGGGTTCGCCCAGGACATGTCGGTGCACCACCTGCAGGCCGTGCAGATGGCCAACCTGGCCGAGAGTCGCAGCGAGGACGCCGCCGTACGTCAGCTCGCATTCGACATCTCGTCGGGTCAGCTCGAGCAGGTGGGCAGGATGAAGGGCTGGCTGGGCATGTGGGGCGAGCTCGAGCAGGCGCCTGCGGGCACGTTCATGACGTGGATGGCCGGTGAGCACGACGGGATGCCCGGCATGAGTGGCACGTCCGGTGCGGGGATCGGCAGCATGCCGGGCATGGCGACGTCGCAGGAGCTCGCCCGTCTGCGCGGTCTGAACGGTGCGGAGTTCGACGTGCTGTTCCTGCAGTTGATGACGCGCCACCATGAAGGTGGGATCTTGATGGCGCGCTACGGCGCGGACAATGCGGTCGTTCCTGTCGTGCGCGGCCTCGCCGGCTCCATCGCCGCCAGCCAGAAGACCGAGGTGCGCATGCTCAAGGACATGCTCTTGGCGCGCAATGCTCAGCCTCTCGGCGCCAAGTGAGTTTCGCGCTGTCCGATCATGGATGAACAGGCTGTTCATGGGCGGCATGGCTCTCGGGCTCCAGTTGGAACGTGGAGTGCGCGACGTCGAAATGGCCCGCGAGGCAGGTCTGGAGCTGGTCGAGCACCTGAGGCGCATGCCCGTCGTGGAAGCACTCGTCCTCAACCACGATGTGAGCCGACAGCACGGGCATGCCGGACGTCACCGTCCACGCGTGCAGGTCGTGCACATCGCGAACGTGCGGCACCTCCAGGATGTGATTCCGGACGTCGTCGAGGTCCACGTCCTTCGGTGCGGCCTCGAGCAGCACGTCGACCGCTGCGCGCAGCAGGCTGAACGCGCGGGGGAGGATCAGCAGTCCGATCAGGACCGCGACGATCGCGTCGGCGCGGGTGAAGCCGGTGAACATCGCGATGAGTGCGGCGGCGATGACGCCGACCGACGCCAGGGTGTCGGTCACGACCTCGAGGAACGCACCGCGCATGTTCAGGCTCGCGTTCTGCGCCTTGAACAACAGCAGCATCGACGCGACGTTGCCGACAAGGCCGATGATGCCGAACACGAGCATCGAGCCGCTCTGTAGCGCCGGAGGTTCGGTCAACCGGGAGATCGACTCGTACATGATGTACGCGCCGAGACCGAGCAGCACGGCCGCGTTGACAGCGGCAGCCAGGATCTCCGCCCTGGCCAGTCCGAACGTGCGCTTCGCCGTGGGCGGCCGCGCGGCCAGCGTGATGGCGACCAGCGCCAGCGCGACGCCGGCCGAGTCGGTGAGCATGTGGCCGGCGTCCGCGAGGAGCGCGATGCTGCCGGACAACAAGGCGCCGATGACCTGCACGACCATGATGCTCGCCGTGATCGCGAGCACGCCGATGAGGCGCCCGCGGTGCTGACCTCCGGCGGTCACATGCCCGTGCCCGTGTCCAGTTCCCACTTCGAAGATCCCCTCAGGTCATCCATGCATACATAGCAATCTGTGCATGAATACTAGCGTGCTCGGCTTCTCGGTGCACGCCGGTGGGGCAGGCAGTGCTTCTACTAAGTCCTATAGTAGCTCCGGGCGGACTCTTCGCCCTGCGCTTTCGCTCGTGTGGCAGGCACGGGTCGGCTGAGCAGGTGCAGACACCAGGCACAGAACACACCCAGGGCGGCGAGTCCCCACCACGGCGTCGATGGCGCGTTCACCGACCTGCTCAGGTCGAGGGCCACGCCGGTGGACAGATTGCCTACCAGGATGCCGACGCCGACGATGGTGTTGTACAGGCCGTAGTGCGTCGCGACGAGCTTCTCTCCGGACAGCGAGACGATGATGTCCATCTCGAAGGGGAACACCACGGCCGTTGCCAGCGCGAGCAGCGACGCCGACAGCACGAGCGGCACGTACGCGAGCGCGCCCAGGCCGCTTGGCGACGCCGCGGTGAGCACGGGAGGGACGAAGGCGGCGCTCATCAGGACCAGGCCCACCGCGAGCGACCTGTCCCGGCCCCACCTCTCCCGGCACCACGAGGTGATGCGCAACTGGCTCGCGATGGTCAGGATGCCGGAGACGGCGAAGAGCCCGGCGACCAGCGCGGTGCCCTCGGCGTCGGAACCCGCCAGACGGCGTGCCTCCAGCGGCAGGGCCAGGTAGACCTGGAACGACAGCACGTACGAGCCCGCCATGACGAGCGCGAACAGGATGAAACGGCGGTTGCCGAGCACCTCCCGCCAGTCTCGCAGCACGGATGTTCCCCTGGCCTCGCGATCCGGTTCGCGGGCCGGCAAGGCCTTGATCTGCAACAAGGTCAGCACTGCGAACACGCCGGCGGCGACCAGGCAGGTCAGCCTGAACGTGACCCCGGTCAGCACGAGGCCGATGATCGGTCCGACCAGGATGCCGGTCTGGTAGAAGACGTTGAAGAGTGCGAACGCCTCCACTCGCCGTGGTCCTGCGTCGTGCGCCACGTACGCCCTCACCGCAGGGTTGAACAGTGCCCCCGCGAAGCCGGTCGCGGCCGAGGCCACGATCAGCGCCGGCAGGCCGTCCGCGAACCCGAGCACCGCGAATCCCACCGTGCGCAGAGCGCATCCAGCGACGATCAGAGGCTTGTACCCGAGTCGATCGGCGAGCGTGCCGCCGATCAGGAACATGCCCTGCTGCGAGAAGTTCCGCACGCCGAGCACCAGTCCCACGGCCCAGGCCGTCAGGGCGAGAGCCCCGGACAGGTGCATCGCGAGATAGGGCATGAGCATGTAGAAGCCGACGTTGATGCTGAACTGGTTGATCAACAACAGGCGGACCGGCCGATCGAACGACCGGAACTGCCGCAGGGTGTTCGTCACGCCCTGCCTCCCGCCGGGTCGGTGACGGTGCGGCACCTCGTCCATCCGGTGACCTCGCGGTCGCTCGCGAGAACGATCTCCTCGGGCTCCATGGCCGGGGGTCGCACCGTCAGTTCGTTGGCCGCGCAGTACGTGTCGTTGTAGATGGTGTCGAAGTAGCGCTGCGGTCCGTCCGGGAACACGGCCGCGATGCGGACGTCAGGATCGTTCGTGCGCGCGAGCCAGCTGGAGACGACCGCGACCGCGCCGACGCTCCATCCGCCGGTGGCGTGGTGGTGGGTGGCGAGCCTCCGGCACGCCCAGACCGACTCGCAGGCGTTGACCCAATGGACCTCGTCGAATGCGGCGTAGTCGACGTTGCGCGGGTGGATGCTCGATCCCAGGCCTCGCATCAGCCGTGGCCGGGCGGGCTGGCCGAAGATCGTCGAACCGACGGTGTCCACACCGACTAGGCGCAGGTCGGGAAAGTACTCGCGCAACACGCGTGACACCCCGGCGGAGTGCCCGCCGGTGCCGACCGAGCACACCAGCACGTCGATGCGTCCCAGTTGTGCCACCAGTTCGAGCGCGAGTGATTCGTAGCCGGCCACGTTGTCCGGGTTCTGATACTGGTCGGGGCAGTAGGCGCCAGGCGTGTCGGCGAGCAGCTGGGTGACCCTGTCGCACCGTGCCTGCTGCCAGCCGCCCACGGGGTGAGACGATGGCACGAGGTCGACGCGTGCGCCGTGCGCCTGCAGCATCTGCTGCACGATCGGTTCCATGCCGGGGTCGGTCACCAGCGTCACCGGGTGGCCGTAAACGATGCCGGCGAGTGCGAGACCCAGGCCGAGGGTGCCGCTGGTCGATTCGACCACCGCGCCGCCGGGAGCGAGCTCGCCGCGTTCACGGGCCTTGGCGATCATGTGCAACGCGGGACGGTCCTTCATCCCGCCGGGGTTGAAGCCCTCGAGCTTCGCCCAGAAACCGCGGGACGAAAGACCCGACAGGTCGTCGATCCACTGGACCGGAGTGTTCCCCACGACCGAGGCGGGCGTGTGACACAGGGGAGCGGACGACGAGGTCAGCAAGCGTGCGGGTGAAGGGGCGTGCATGCCACTGGTGGTGAGCATCTTGTCCTCAGCGTTCTGCGCACGGCCGTGCCGTGGCGGTCTCGGGAAATGCCTGCGCAGGGCAGCGTTGGCAAACAAGTCGCGCGGTCACGTGCGTACTCGTTTTCCTGCATGCCGTGGTGCGCCGGTCAGGTCCGGGAGACGTTGAGGATGATCAGCAGTTCGCGGCCGATTCTGGAGATGCCACCGGTGTCCGGTGAGGCTGCGAACGGTCCGTCGGTGCGAGTGGCGCTGCGGAGGAGGAGGCCGTGGCAGGTCAGCGGTGAGGCGCCCGCTGTTTCGCTCGTGCGGGGAAGTGCGCGGTCGAGTCCCGCCTTGTCCGCCTCGGTCAGCCCGTGGTGGCAGTGGTCACCGGAGTCGAATCCAGCCGCGTGCACATGGCTGGTCGCAGACGATCCGTGGGTGTTCGCCGTACACAGAGCGCCGAAGAAGGACGCGACCACCGCAAGCGTGACAGCGAGCACCGCCACGTGGATGCCACGTGCTGTCTTCGCTCCGCTCCGCACGGTGATCAACCTAGCGGCAATTGGCTACGCGAAGTAGTCGCTCGATCGTGTCCACTATGGACCAGATCGAGTTTTTCCTTGGCGCAGTGCAAAGCGCACGTACATCCATAGTGGACTAACGCTTTAGGTGCCGTGGGTCGGCGGCGACATCGTGGTGTCGCACGTCACATGACCACCTTGTCTACTATCTAGCATAGTAGACAAGCGTGATGGTGCAACGACGGAATCGCGATACTCGAGGCACGTCGGCGAGTGCCGCCCCAGCCCGTGGCGCCTGGTGCCACCCCGTCGCGCGGCGGATTGCGGGCTGATCCGATGGCACGGCACGTCCAGCCGCGATCGCGGCCTAGCTCGCGGCTGTCCGCCAATCTCGTCATCTTCGGAGTGGCGGCCGGTGCCGCCGCGGCGTTCCAGACGAGCGCGGGGGCGTCCACCTCGACGTCTGCTCCGTCGTCTGACGCCGGCCTGCTGTCGGCCAGCATGACCGGCGCGTACGCGGGTGTCGGCGGGGATGTCGACAAGCCGAAACTGCTCGCGCTACGTCCGCCGGCCCACGATGGAGACGTGGCACAACTCGCCAAGAGCCTGCGGATGACCGAGCAGCGGGAGGCGGAGACCGCAGCGCGTCTTCTGGCTGAGCGCGAGGCGGAGGAACGGCGCAAGATCAAGGTCTTCGCGCCGACCGAAGGAACGTTGACGTCGGCCTACGGCCCTCGGTGGGGAGGGACGCACTACGGCCTCGACGTTGCCAACCGGATCGGCACACCGATCCGGTCCGTGATGGACGGCGTGGTGATCGACGCGGGTCCCGCCAGCGGGTTCGGGCTGTGGGTCAGGATCCGGCACGTGGACGGGACCGTCGCCGTGTACGGCCACATCAACAGCTACGCGGTGCGCGAAGGTCAGCAGGTCGGCGCGGGGCAGGTCATCGCGGAGGTCGGCAACCGCGGCAACTCGACCGGCCCGCACCTGCACTTCGAACTGTGGGACCAGGCGGGGCGCAAGGCCGACCCTCTGGCCTGGTTGCGGTCTTTCGGCGTCCGGATCTGACTGGGAGTGCTGCTCATGACCGTTACCGCACAGCCCGTGCCCGTCGCGCGCGCGGCGAGGCTGTCCCAGAGGACCTCCATCGCCGCCCGTTCCAGCTCACCCAGCTTGCTCAGCACGCTGGCGATGGTGTCACAGACAGGGCCGAACAGGTGATCGCGCCGAACAGCGCCCACGTGTGATCGGGAACCTTGGCCAGGTTCCCGCGTTGGCTCTGGTAAAGCCCTGAGCCGCCCAGCGAGAGGGCCGGACGTGAAACTGCCGGACCGTGAGCAGCAGGAACTGGACGAGGTCGAGCGCCGTCTCGCCGAGGACGACCCGAAGCTGGCCGCCAAGCTCAACCGCTCCGCACCCAGGGTGCCGCGCCGGACCCTGGTCGTCGCCGGGGTGCTGTTGCTCTACGTGGCTGGCCTGGTCGTGATGATGGTCGGGGTGACGTTGTCTTCGGTGGTGCTCATCGTGCTCGGCGCGGGCGTGGTCTTCGGAGTGTTCGCCTGGTTCGCTGTGCGGATCTGGCGAAAGCGCCGCGGGTAGCGGGTTATCCGGGGCCCGGGACACGTCGGTTCGAGGTAGATGACCCGCGCGATCGGGACTGCGTTTCGCGCTCGTTGTTCAGCCGCGTCGATGGCCGTCGCGATGTCGGCTCCGGTGGCTGATGCACCGATGGTGACCTTGGCGGCGACCAGCAGTTCGTCGGGCTCAGGTGCAGGGTCCGCAGGTGGATCACCGACTCCACGTCCTCACCGGTGATCAGGGGCATCGTCACGCCGATCAACGCGAACACCAGGCCGCACAGCGCGCCCATGTCCTCGAGCAGGATGACCGGCGTGGCAGGCGATCACCACTCCCAAGGGTTTCGCCTGCCGTGCCACTTGGTGCGCAGGTAGGCGGCGTAGCCAGCTTGCTCACCGCGGCGTTGATGGTGTGTCAGGTCGAGGTGTGGCGGCGCCACAACCTGCGGGCCGCCACACCCACGAGCAGATGTGCCGCTATGGCGATCCCGGCGATCACCAGGCCGAGGCGGTAGCCGAGTCCGATGTGGATGATCAGTCCGGCGAGCACGGCCACGATGGTGAGCTTGCCCGCGAGTCGTCCCTTCACAGCGGCTTGTCCGCTCGAACGCAGTGAAGGAACCAGCTGGCCCGCGCGGTCGGGCCGACCCGAAAGGCGGCGTCGCCGAGCATCGGGGCGATCCGCTCGACCGGGTTGTCGCGCATCGTCTCGCCTGCCGTCGCCCCGACCAGGTGCCTGGCCAGAAGTCCCTTCGGTGGCTGGAAATCCGCGATCAGCACCCGGCCTCCAGGGCGCAGCACCCGGAACATCTCCGCGAACGCCTTCGCACGGGCGTCCTCGGGGATGTGATGGATCGCCAGGCTGGACAGCACGACGTCGAACGACGCATCCGGCAGGTCCAGTGCCTCCGCTTTGCCGACCAGGAACGAGCAGTTCGCGCCAGCCCGCTTGCGTCGGGCTTCCTCCACCATCGGCTCGGACACGTCGACGCCGACCGCGCGCCCATCCGGTGCGGCCTGCGCGGCGAGCGACGTGAGGTAGCCGGGTCCGCAGCCCACGTCGAGCACCTCGTCGCCCGCGCTGACCTTGGCGAGGGTGACCAGGCGGCCGAAGATGCGGCGGCGGCTTCCGGTGAACGCCAGTGCGGAAAGCAGTTCGTATGCGCGTGCCTGGTGGATCGCACCAGGGGCGTCTCCTGGTGGTTTCCCGTGTGAGTGGGCCTTGTGCATCGCGTCCCCTAACTTAGTGACGACTAAGTAGTTGTGCGGCGAGCTTAGTCACGACTAAGTAGGTGTGTCTAGGATGCTTCCGTGACCGAACAACGGGAGCGCCGGACCCGGATGACCGCCGAGGAGCGCCGTGAGTCGATCCTCGCGGCGGCGATGGAGCTGTTCGCCGAGGTCGGCTACCTGCGCGGCAAGACGTCAGCGGTCGCCCGCAAGATCGGCGTGAGTGAACCGGTGGTGTTCCAGAACTTCGGCACCAAAGCGACCTTGTTCGCCGCCGTGGTCGACCGCGCCGCCGACCACATCTGCCGCATGGTCGACCGCGTCACGACCGCCGACATCCCGGTTTCGGGTCTGCTCAAGATGATGCTCGATCCCGAGCACCTGCAGCACGTGCACAGCGCGGGCTCAGTGGGAGCGATCTTCGCCGATGCCTCCACGATCCACGACGAACCGGAGATCGAGGCGGCCACCCGCCGAGCCGTGCAGCGGTTCGCCGCCGCGATCACCGGCCTGCTCGACCGCGGCCGGGCAGGCGGCGAGCTCCGCGCCGACCTCGACACCGAAGCCGCCGCCTGGTGGCTGATCTCCCTGGTGGCCTCGCAGAAGTTCCGCCAGGCCACGGCCGCCGATCCTCAGGCGATCGAAGCGCGACTTGCTGAAACCACACTCGCGTTCTTGACCTGACGTCGTTCAGCTCCTGCTGACGAGCAAGTAGCGCTCATCGTCGATCTCGCGCCCCCACAACGCAGGATCGTCCAGCCGTGTGACGTCGGCTTCCCCGCGAACGTCCAGCACGAGCGCCCGGCACTCGGCGGCGGTGAGGCCGGCGCCCGTCGACCAGCGCCCTTCGATGAGTACGAGCAGTCCGCCGGGTTTGAGCAGGTTCACCCAGAGCTTGAGCGCGGCAGCGGGGTCCGGCAACGCCCACAGCACATGGCGGGCGAGCACGACGTCACAAGACGCTGGTGCGTAAGGAGGTTGAGAGACATCACCCTGCACGAACACAGCCGGCACCCCGGCGCTGTCCGCTTTCGCCTGGGCGGCCGCGACCAGGCGCGGCGAGAGGTCGACGCCACAAACGTCGTGCCCCGCCTGCGCCAGCAGCACGGAGAGACTGCCCGTCCCGCACCCGAGGTCAACCACTGACGCCGAACCAGGCGGCATCAAAGGCAAGAGCACAGCCGCCCACGCGGCCCGCACTTCGGCGTCGAGCAGCCCGTGATCCGGTTCCTGGTCGAAGGTCGCCGCATGCTGGTCCCAGAAGTCGCGCACTTCGCTTGTCATGCCCGAAGTTTGCAATGGCGCGCGTTTGTTAAGGGTTGCCGAATTTCAGCCGTGGTTCGCGCTGGCGTGCTTGTGCGCGCTCAGCGGTGACCACCTGCTCGCATTCGAGACCGCGATGCTGCTCGTGGCCTGCGCTACCGACCGCACTCGCTACTGACCGCCTTACATCTTCTCGGCTAGGGTCCCGGCCAGCGGATTACCGCTGATCAATGGGTTCTCGCGCAAGGGAGTTGATGCAAAAGGTGTGCAGAAAAGTCATCGGCGCGCTGGCGTTGGTGGTGGCGATGGTGGGCATGCCTGGTCAGTCGCTCGCCCACGGCATCACCGGGTCGGCCGCCGGGAAGAACACCTGGGAGTTCATCCCGCTGGGCATCGAGCACATGCTGCTGGGCTGGGACCACCTGCTGTTCATCGCCGGCATCGTGTTGCTCGCGGGCGAGCTGAAGCGGGCGGCCAAGCTGATCTCGGTGTTCGTCGTCGGGCACAGCACCACGCTGATCATCGCCACGCTGGCGGGCTGGAAGCTCAGCGCCACGCTGGTCGACGTCGTGATCGCGTTGAGCCTGGTGTTCGTCGGCGTGGTCGGCTGGATCGGCCGTCCGCAGAAGTGGCGCTGGTTCGCTGCCTCGGTGCTCGGGTTCGGTCTCGTGCACGGGCTCGGCTTGTCCACGCGGCTGCAGGACCTCGGCCTCCCTGAGAGCGGCCTGCTGTGGCGGGTGATCGCGTTCAACGTCGGCGTCGAGATCGGCCAGTTGATCGGGATCGTGATCATGGTCGTGCTCGGCCGGGTGTTCGCCCGCCTGATCAAGTGGGACAAGGCACCGAAGCTCGCCAACGGCGGCCTGGTCGCCGCCGGGATCGTGGCGGCGATCGTGCTGAGCGTCCTCAGCGTGTTCGCCCCGGCACCGCCCGCGGACGCCTACGCGGCCGGATGTTCGGTCAAGACGCGCACGGAGACGTTCAAGGGCGAGGGCAACCACCCGCCGAAGGACTTCTACGAGCCCAGCGAAACCGCGCCGGAATCCGACTTCGGACACGTCGCGGGTGATGGCTACCTCGTCGTGCAGTACTCGGGCCTGTCCGAGGCCCAGGTGGGGCAGCTGCGGACATTCATCACCGGCCCCGACGGGCAGAAGGTCGTGGGCGGGCTCAAGCAGGGCCAGGCCGAGCAGATCAAGGCCATCAACGCCTACGACACGATGAGCTGCGAGAAGTTCGACCTTGAGTCGCTGAAGAAGTTCGCCGACAAGTGGCTGACCGATCCACGTTCGAAGAGTGCTGAAGGCTGATCGTGAAGATGACCGAACTGCGCATGGTGCGCGCGGCCCTGGTGGCCGTGCTGTCCAGCGCTGTCTCGGTCGCCGCCCACGCGGCGGCAGGCGGGGGCATGCCCGACCTCGGGTCGACGCTGCTGCTCACCGTCATGATCGCGGGCGCTGCCACGGCCCTCGCTGATCGCAGGCGCAGTGCGAAGCGCACCGTCGCCATCCTCGCGGCAGCCCAGCTGTCGCAGCACTTCATGCTCACCTGGCTGTCCGGCCTGCCGCACCACCACGACCTCTCACTGCACCCCGCGATGATCGCCGCGCACGCGGCCGCTCTCGTGATGTCCGGGTTCCTGCTGGCTCGTGCCGAGGACGTCGTCTTCGCCGTCGCGGGCGCGTTCGCCGCGCTGCGGCCACGGCTGCTGGTGTCACTGCCCATGCCCGCCGACGTCCCCGTCGGGGTGCCGGTGTGGTCGGACGTCGATCCTGTTCGGACTGTCCTCTTGCGACGCCAAATCGGGCGCCGGGGACCTCCGCGCGGCTGCTGAACCTCAGCTCTTCTTTCCGCCTTTGAGGGCGGGAGTCGTACACGCATGTCTTGAACACGCCGGGGCGCGCTGGTGCGCGCCTCGGCGAAGTTCGGGCCTGACCTTGATGAGCGGCAGCGTCGCCAGCACCAGGTAAGCGATCGCGAGCGCGATCACCCCGGCGGACACGGGTCCTGAGAACAGCATGCCACCTGCCGCACTCCCCAGCGGGAAACCCAAGGCACATACGGCGGCACGGGCGCCCGTGACCTGGCCGCGCACGTCGTCGGGAACACTGCGCTGGAACAAGGACCGTTCGATCGCGTAGTACGGGCCCCACAAGAACGAGGCCACCGCGACGAGCACCGCCGCGACCGGAAGCGCGTCGGTCAGCGTCAACGCCGCCAGCGCCGGCGCCCCACCAGCGATCACGACCGGCAACCGTGCGCGGACGGGGAGCCGAAGGAACAAGGGAAGTCCACAGAGGACACCGCACAAACCGCCCGCACCTGCGGCGCCGAGCAGCACACCGAACGCGAACGCACTGTCGTGCAGGACTTTGAGCGCGTACACCGGGTACAGCAGATCGGTCGCTCCGCTCAGGAACAGGAACCCCGCGGCACATGCCGTGAGCAACAATGCCGTGGGATGTCGCGCCAGCACCACGAACGCCGGGCGGCCACGTTCTTCGCGTGCAGGCGCACGCAGGTCCGGCAGCCGGAAGGAAAACCAGCTCATGATGGCGAAGCTCGCTGCGTCGACCACCAGTGCCGTGCTGACCCCTGCCGTTCCGACGAGGAAACCGGCCACAGGTGGCCCGACAACGTAGGCAAGTTCCCAGTTCACCGAGAGCAGGGAGTTCGCCGACTCGAGGTCAGCGTCCTCGACGACCCGAGGGACGAGGACACCCTCGGCCACTTCGCTGACGGCCGCCAAAGCCGCGCTCACCGCGCCGACCACACAGATGTGGACGACTCGAATTTGCCCGAAGTAATCGAGCACCGGCAAGAGCGCGATCAGCACGCCGCGGACCGCGTTGTCCCATCCGAGTAGCAGCCGCACGGGAAACCGGTCCAGCAGCCTTCCCGCGACCGGTCCGCACACCAGGATCGGCAGCCCGGAGCAGAGCAGCACCAGCCCGAGCTCGCGAGGGCCCGCCAGGTCCAGCACCAGCCAGGACAGCGCGACGACGGTGAACGCGCTACCGCACCGCGACACCATCATCCCAAGCCAGAACCGCCGGAAAGCCGGCTTGCGGAGAACGCGCAGATACCCCCGGAAAGTGCGTCGCATGCACTCACGCTAACGGGCCGAAATGGAAAATGTTATTTCAACTAGCAAATTCTCTTTTTAATTAAAATGGGGAAGGGAGTGGTGTGCTGCCCCGTTGCGCGAGCATCGACGTCATCAGCTCGATATCGGAGATCTGGGTGACCAGCATGTTCGCGGCGAACGTGCGCACCTGGCCGGTCGAGGCGTACTGCTCGCCCGCACGCATCATCGGCATGCCGCCCTGGTGGTGCCGGATCATCAGGCGCAGGAAGTAGACGTCGAGCTCCTGCCCGCGCAACGACTTCAGCGTGGCGAGCTCCTCCTCGGTCGCCATGCCCGGCATGGCCGCGGCCCCCGAAGCAGGACCTGCCGCGTGGCCGCTGTGACCTGTTTCCGAAGGTATCCAGGCCATGTGCGGGCCGGGCGCGGTGGCCGGCTGCTCCCACAGCGTGAGCCAGCCCTGCATCCGGCCGATCTGCTCCTGCTGGCCGTTGCCGATGTCGAACGCGAGCAGGCGCACCGCCTGATCGGTGCTGTAGTCGCGGATGGCGTCGGCCATCACGACCGCCTGGCGGTGATGCACCGTCATGTCCTGCGAGAAACCGACATCAACGGCACCGAACTCTGCCCGCGACGGAAGCAGTTGCGTCCTTAATAGCGTTCCGCCGACTACGCCGAGTGCGGCGACCACCACGAACGCGACCACCGGCACGACCACACGTCGAAGCATCGAGTTCCTCGTCAGAAGTTCGCCACCGCCGCGTACAGCAACGTCAGCACGATCGCCGCGACGGCCACTGCCGCCACGATCCGGGTGATTGTGCGCCATCGTTGATCCACCGCTGTCAACTCCCGGTCAGTCGTGGTCCGGCTTGCCGGTGAGGTGGTGATCGGCCGCGTTGACCGCCTCGAACAACAGTCGCTGGACGTGGCCACCGCGCGCCCGGTAGAGCATCCGCCGGCCTTCGCGGCGCCCGGACACCAGTCCGGTCAGTCTCAATTTCGCGAGATGTTGCGACACCGCCGGGCGCGCGATTCCCACCTCTGAGGCCAGCGTCGTCACGTCGTACTCGGCCCCGCACAGCAGCCACAACATGCGGAAACGCGTCGCGTCGGCGAGCATCCGGAACCCGTCGACGGCCGCTTCGACGTGTCCGCCAGAAGGTAGCTGTTGCCAGCGATGCGTTGTTGCAACGTCGTCGCGTGCGTACATGAGCACATATAGTGCCAGACATGCTCGCTGTTCTGCGCAATCGCACGTATCGCCACCTGTTCGGGGCACACGTCGTGGCCCTCACCGGCACCGGTTTGGCGACCGTCGCGCTGGGACTGCTGGCCTACGACCTTGCCGGGGCAGACGCGGGAGCGGTGCTCGGTACCGCGCTGGCGATCAAGATGGTCGCCTACGTCAGCGTGGCGCCGATCGCGGCGGCGCTGCTCGGGGCGTTGCCACGGCGAGCGGTGCTGGTGACGCTGGATCTCGTCCGTGCCGGAGTTGCGGTGACGCTGCCGTGGGTGGACCAGATCTGGCAGATCTACATCCTGATCTTCTTGCTGCAGGCAGCCTCGGCAGCGTTCACGCCGATCTTTCAGGCAACGATTCCGGACGTGCTGCCCGACGAACGTGAGTACACGCGGGCCGTCACTCTCTCGCGGATGGCTTACGACCTCGAAGGCCTGCTGAGCCCGTCGCTGGCTGCGGCGTTGCTGGTGCTGATGAGCTTCAACAACCTGTTCCTCGGCACGGCGATCGGTTTCGTGGGCTCCGCGCTGCTCGTGGTGTCGGCGGTGGTGCCGCGACCAAAGCCGGTGAGGCGCAACGAAAGCCTGTACGCGGCGACGACTCGTGGCATCCGGATCTACCTGGCCACGCCGCGCCTGCGCGGTTTGCTGGCCGTGCACCTCGCCGCAGCCGCAGCGGGCTCGATGGTGCTGGTCAACACCGTCGCGTACGTGCGCGACATACTCGGTCGCGGTGCTTCCGACGTTGCCGTCGCGCTCGCGTTCAACGGCGTCGGATCCTTGGCTGCCGCACTGGTGTTGCCCAAATTGCTCGACCGCGTCACCGACCGCGCACTGGTGCTGCGGGCCTCCGTGGCGCTGGTCGTACTCCTGTTCGCCGGTTCCGCGTTCGCCTCGCTGCTCGGCGGTACGCACTGGCTTGCGCTGCTCGTGCTGTGGGCGTTGATCGGAGCCGGATGCTCCTTCGCACTGACACCGGGTGCGCGGCTCTTGCGTCGATCCGCAGACTCGTGCGATCGGCCCGCGTTGTTCGCTGCGGACTTCGCGCTTTCACACGCCTGCTGGTTGCTGTGTTACCCGCTGGCCGGATGGGTGGCCACCGCCGCGAGCATGACAACGGCCTTCATTGTTCTTGGTGGTGTGACGGTGGTTGCGGCTCTTGTGGCATGGCGTCTGTGGCCGACGCATGACCCGGAGGTGGTGGAGCACGTGCATCACGACCTTGAGCCCGATCATGACCATCTGCACGACGCGGTGCTCGCGGGCGGCGCGTGGCGGCACGCACACGAGTTCCGCATCGACGACCACCACGAGCGCTGGCCGCGCTAGCCGGACTGTGCGCAGTAGGCGCAGGTTCCGGTGATGGTCACGCGGACGAGCACTTCGGTGAAGCCCAGTCTCAGGACCAGCAGCGTCGGCACCAGATAGGCGAGGGGCCATAGGCCCGTAGCCGGCCGTGCCGTCGTGTGGTGCCGCGGCTGTGGGGGTGCGGCCGAGGGGGTAGGACGCGACCGGCGGTTGAGCACTAGTGCGTCGGTTGTTGGGCGGTGCCGCGGTGTTCCGTCCCTGTCGTGCGGCTGCTGGGCGGCGGTCACTGCCGTAGGCCTCTGGGGTGGAGCGAGGGCGGATGCTCTGCCGGATGCCAACATAGCAATGGGTGTTGAGATGACGCTCACCGAAGCTTGTTCCAATGTATCAACGAGCGTTAGGATATGCATGTGACTGAGGAGCGCCGGGACACTTGTGACCTGTTGTGTCTGGACCTGCCACATGCCGAGGAGATCCGGACGGGTCTGCCTGAGCTGTCCGCGGTGGAGTCGGCCGCAGCGGCGGCGCGGGCGCTGGGCGATCCCACGCGGTTGCGGATCGCCGCGGCGTTGCTGGCCGGCGGGGAGTTGTGCGTGTGCGACGCCTCGTGGGTGGTCGGTGCGGCGCAGAACCTGACCTCGCACCACCTCCGGCAGCTCAAGATCGCCGGACTGGTGTCGGCCCGGCGTGACGGGAAGCTGGTGATGTACGCGCTGAGCGGGCGTGGCCGGGCATTGGTCGCCGCAGTTCTGTCAGAGCAGACGGACGAGGCCTTGCCCGTGGTGGCGGGTGTGGCCGACAGCAGAGCACTGGAGGGGTGAGTCGTGGCTGACGAGTGCTGCGGGCCGCAGGAGCCGCGTCCGAGGACGACCACAGCGCAACGCGACCAGCAGGTCGATGACCACGATGGCGACCATGGTCCCGAGCAGGGACCTGGGAGCTGGTGGCAGGTCCGCGAGCTGCAGTTGGCCGCAGTTGCGGCGGTGCTGCTGGCGGCTGGCTGGTGGCTCGGTTCCACGGGAGCCGAGCTGGTGGGCAACGGGCTGACGTTGGCCTCGGCGGTGGTGGGCGCAGCCTCGTTCGTGCCGGGTGCCGTGCGCAGCCTGCTGCGTCGACGGGTCGGGGTGGCGACCCTGATGACGATCGCCGCGATCGGCGCTGTCGCGTTAGGACAGATCACCGAGGCCGCCATGCTCGGTGTGCTGTTCTCCATCGCCGAAGGCCTGGAGCACTACGCCATCGTCCGCACGCGCCGTGGCCTGCGGGCACTTCTGGGGCTGGTGCCGCCCACCGCGTCGGTGCTGCGCGAGGGGACAGAGCTGCAGGTCGCTCCGGATGAGCTCGTGGTCAGCGACCGGATGGTGCTGCGACCCGGTGAACGTGCCGCGACCGACGGAATCATCCGCTCCGGCCACACCAACCTGGACCTGTCGGCGATCACGGGTGAGTCGGTGCCGGTGGAGGCCGGTCCTGGCAACGCTGTGTACGCGGGCGCGATCAACGGTGGCGGCGCGATCGAGGTCGAGGTCACCGCACGAGCCTCGGACTCCTCGCTTGCTCGCATCGTGCACATCGTCGAAGAGGCCCAGGACCGCAAGGGCACCGGGCAACGTCTCGCCGACCGCATCGCGCGCCCACTCGTTCCCGCAATCATGATCTTGGCCGTGCTCATCGCCGGGTTCGGGGCGCTGCTGGGCGACCCGATGGTGTGGCTCGAACGCGCCTTGGTCGTGCTCGTGGCCGCTTCACCGTGCGCGCTGGCGATCTCCATCCCGCTGACCGTCGTCGCCGCCGTGGGCGCGGCGAGCAGGCAGGGCGCGCTGGTCAAGGGCGGCGCCGCGCTGGAGGAACTCGGCCGCATCGGCACCGTCGCGCTGGACAAGACCGGCACGCTGACCCGCAACGCTCCGCGGGTGGTGGACGTCGTGCCCGCCGGGGAGAACACCCGCGAGCAGGTGCTGGCCACCGCTGCGGCACTCGAAGCCCGCAGTGAGCACCCGCTGGCCCGCGCGATCCTGCAGGCCGCGGATACCGTGCCGGCCGCCGATGACGTCACCGCGGTGCCCGGCCACGGCCTGACCGGCTTCCTGGACGGCGCCTCGGTGCGGCTGGGCAAGCCGAGCTGGGTTGATCCCGGATCGCTGCGCGGCGAGGTCGACCGGCTTCAGCAGGCAGGCGCCACCGTCGTGCTCCTCGAGCGGGACGGGACTCTGCTCGGTGCGGTCGCGGTCCGCGACGAGCTGCGTGACGAGGCTCCGGAGGTCATCAGCAGGCTTCGCGCGCTGAACATTGACACCGCGATGCTCACCGGCGACAACACCGCCACCGCAACGGCTCTGGCCGGCAAAGCGGGCATCGCCACTGTGCACGCCGAACTCCTGCCCGAGGACAAGGCCGCGCTGGTCGACCACCTGCGCAACGGGCGCAAGATCGCCATGGTCGGCGACGGCGTCAACGACGCCCCGGCACTGGCAACCGCTGACGTCGGCATCGCCATGGGCGCCATGGGTACCGACGTGGCCATCGAGACTGCGGACGTGGCGCTGATGGGTGAGGACCTGCGCCACCTGCCTCAGGTCCTCGCGCACGCACGCCATGCCCGCCGGGTGATGTTGCAGAACGTCGGCCTGTCGCTGGCGATCATCGGCGTGCTGATCCCGTTGGCGGCCTTCGGCGTCATGGGTCTGGCCACCGTGGTGTTCGTGCACGAGTTCGCCGAGGTCCTGGTCATCCTCAACGCCATCCGCGCCGCCAAGAGCACCCCGCTGCCCGAGGTCACCGCGGTCACTCCGACCACGCCGCAGGCGCTGAACCTCACGGTGGCGAGCATGCCGAAGCAGGGCGACTCCGGCTGCTGCGACGCTTGCTGACCCGCCCGCTAGCCTGGAGCGCGTGCCCGGCGCCAGCACGATGCGGAAGATCGCGCGAGTGAGTCTCGTGCGCGTCTTCGCCGTGCTCGCGCTGGTCGTCGGGATCGCGCTGCTCCAGGGCACACCGTGCGAACGCGACGTCGTGTCGACGGCGCAATGCGCGGCGTCCAGCATGCAGGTGTTCGTTGATTTGCCGGTCGATGGAGCTTCGGAACCCCTTGATGACCTCGGCGGTGTGGCGGAAGCCTGCCTCGCGGTGTTGCTCGTCGTACTGCTCGCCGTCGCTGGCCTTCGCCATCCTCGTTTGTTCCTCGTGAGCGTTGTGCGCGCACCTCTGCCATGGCGGGGCCCAGATCGACGCCCTGGAGTTCAGCTCACGCGCCTCTGTGTGTTGAGGACGTAGATCTCGCTGTATGTCGTCATGACCAAGAACGCCAGGATTTCGTTGATCATCATCGCTGTGGTTGTGGTGGTGCTAGGCGGCTTCATCCTGATCAGCAAGCTCACCGGGCCCTCGGCGCCACAACAGACCGGGTCGGCCAACGTCGCCGGGCCCACTCCTGCCGCACCGACGGACGTGCTCGTCCGGCCCGACAGCCACAAGCTCTCCAACGCGCCCAGCGCCAAGGTGACCGTCGTCGAGTTCCTCGATCTCGAATGTGAGGCCTGCCGGGCGGCCTATCCCGGCGTGGAGAAGTTGCGAGACGAGTACGGCGACCGCGTGACGTTCGTGATGCGCTACTTCCCGGTTCCAGCCCACCGCAACGCCGAACTGGCCGCCACCGTCGTGGAGGCCGCAGGCAAGCAGGGCAAGCTCGAAGCGATGTACCAGCGCATGTACGAGACCCAGGCGAACTGGGGCGACCAGCAGGTCTCCCACCGCGAGACGTTCTTCGGGTTCGCCCGCGACCTCGGGCTCGACATGGCGAAGTTCGAAGCCGATGTGAACGACCCGGCGACTTTGGAGCGCGTTCTCAAGGACCGCAAGGACGGCGTGACCGTGGGTGTCCAGGGCACGCCGACGTTCTTCATCAACGCCACCAAGCTCCAGGGTCCGCCGAGCTACAGCGCGCTCAAGGCCGCGGTCGACCGAGAACTGGCCAAGTGACCTCAACCGACGTGCGGTTCGTGACCAGGCTGCTTCCGTGGCTGCTCATCGCGGGCGGCGGGATCGGCCTGGTCGCGGCCTTCGTGCTGACTGTCGAGAAGCTCGCGCTGCTCAAGGACTCCGACTACATCCCGACGTGCAGCATCAACCCGGTGCTGAGCTGCGGCTCGATCATGAAGCCTGAGCAGGCCGAGGTGTTCGGCTTCCCGAACCCGCTGCTCGGCATTGCCGGGTTCGCGGCGGTCGGCACGATCGGCGTGGTGCTGGTGACCGGAGCGGCACTACCGCGCTGGTGCTGGCTCGGTCTGCAGGCCGGCGTCACGTTCGGTGTCGGTTTCGTGCATTGGCTGATCTACCAGAGTTTGTACGTCATCGGGGCGTTGTGCCCGTACTGCATGGCCGTGTGGGCCGTCATGATCCCGATCTTCTGGTACACGACGCTGCACAACCTGGAGCAAGGGCATCTTCCGTCGCCAAGGCGCACCACGACTGCCTTGGCCAGCTACCACAGCGTGGCCCTCATCCTGTGGTACCTGCTCATCGCCGGTGCGGTGTTGCAGGCGTTCTGGTTCTACTGGACGACGTTGGTCGAGTAGCTTGCCCGGAGGTTGGTCAGGCGGCCGGTTTGCGGGCGACGAGTCGTTCCACTAGACCGAGCTTGAAGCGTTGCCGCTGCTCGACATCCATGCCGCGGGCTTGGACCAGATTCAACGGCCGACGCAGGAAGTGCTCGCCAGCCAACGGAATCGTGATCCGCTCCACGACCCACTGCACACCCCTGGCGAGCCTGGACGAACTGGCGATGTGGTCGACGAGGATCAACTGTCCACCGGGGGCGCACACCCGGACCATCTCGTCCACAGCGGACTCGTGGTCCGGGATCGCGCACAGCCCCAACGTGCACACCACAGTGTCGAAAGAGGAGTCGTCGAACGGCAGGGCATGAGCGGTGCCCTGTCGCAAGGTCACCTCGCGACCGAGATCTTGTGCGCGGGAGCGGGCGAGATCGAGCATCTGTTCGCTGAGGTCCAGGCCGGTCACGGCGATGCCGTCGGGATAGAACGGTAGGTTGAGGCCGGTCCCGATAGCGACCTCGAGCACGTCTCCGGTGGCCTGGGAGCAAGCCCAACGGCGCGAGTCACCGAAAGCCGGCGGTCCAGGACACCTAATCTCCCTGTCGTAGTTCGCCGACTTGCGGTCCCAGTACCGCTGCCAGCGGGTGGTGCGGTCATCTGTCTGCGCCATGGTTCCTCGCCCCCGGTCAGTCCCCAACGGTCGCTGCCTCACCAGCGGAGCACGTTCGCCGTGCTCACCGCATCCGGGACAACCCGGAGTTGAGCATCGTGCCGAGTCGGCGCACCATGAGCAGGTGGACAGGTCTGCGGTTCACCACGACTTCGATCGGGCGCGCTCGGCGTTCCGCGCCCTGTTCGACGGTGCCACGGAAGAGGAGCTGAGGCGCCCGTCGAACGGTACGCGCTGGAAGAACCGGCAGTTGTTGTTTCACATGTTGCTCGGCTTCCTGATCATGCGGGCGTTGCTGGCGTTGGCACGGATCGTGGCTCGCCTGCCGGATCGGGTGGGCCGTGGCTGGGCGAGGCTGCTCAACGCGGTGACGAAGCCCTTTGACGCGGTCAACTTTCTCGGTTCATGGCTTGGTGGCAGCCTCATGCCCCGCAAGGCGATGGTCGTGCTGTGTGACCGCACGATCGCTGCACTGCACCAGCGTCTTGACCGGGAAACCGAGAGCGGTCTGGTGAAGGGCATGCCCTATCCGACTCGCTGGGACCCGTTCTTCCGCGAGTTCATGACCGTGGCGGACCTGTACCGCTTCCCGGTGCAGCACTTCGACTTCCACCGGAATCAACTCTCGCTCACTTGAGCAGACGGCGCACCACGTGCGCGGCGTCGCGTCCGCCGCGCAGGGTGGCGGAGGAAAGGCTGCGTTGCTTCGGCGTCCTGGGCCCCGCGGCCGCCGACCGAACAGGCAGTCGAGCCGGACGTCACGGTGGTTGAAGCGAAAGCCGCTGCCGGATGCGGCTGGCAGTGACTTGCATCTGGTACCCAGGTACAGGCTTACCGTCGAAGCATGAGCACAGAAGCTGAGTCCTGGGCGCCGCAGGCCTGCACGTTGCCTACCGGGGAACGTCCGCTGCGTGTCGCTGAGTTCGATGCGTTGTTCACGGAAGCGGTGCAGAACGTCCGCCGCGTTGACGCCACCTCGGTGTCCCTGGACCTCCAGCCGCGTCCCGAGGTGGCCGCGCGGGCGGCTGACCTGTTGGTGCGGGAGACCGGCTGCTGTTCGTTCTTCACCTTCAGCCTGGTCGCGACCGGCGGCAGCCTGCACCTGGAGATCAAGGTTCCAGGGCAGCACGCCGAGGTGCTCGAGGCGCTCGCGGCGCGGGCGGAAGGGATGTCGAAATGACCGGGTTGCGAGCCGGAGAGGTCGCTGACGCCGCGGGCGTGAACCGGCAGACGCTGCGGTACTACGAGCGCGTCGGCCTCCTCGCCGAGCCGGACCGGACGCTGGGCGGGCATCGGATTTACCCGGTCGAGACGGTGACCGTCATCCGGGTCATCAAGGCCGCTCAGCGACTCGGCTTCACCCTCGACGAGGTCGCCGAACTGCTCGACCTCGGAACGCACCGGCACGGCAAACCGGGACTGCAGGCGCGAGCGACCGCCAAGCTGACCGAAGTCGAGACCAAGATCGCCGACCTGGAGATCATCCGGGACACGTTGAAGGCCGCGGTGGCGGCGGGCTGTGACGACCTGATCGTGTGCTCGCACATCCCGTCCTGCCCGCTGCCGTTCGCCGGCCTCGCCGACGGGAAGGCTGCCGATGCAGGCTCCTGCTGCTGACAAGGCCCGGCGGTTCGCTTGGCTCGCCGGAGCCGCGTGCCTGCTGTGCTGCCTGGTGCCGGTGCTGGGGATTGCAGGTGTGGCGGGCTTCTTCTCCGCGCTCGGCTTCCGAGACGTGCTGGTTGGTCTCGCCGTCGCCGCAGTGGTGGGCGCTGGCGTATGGCTGGTGGTTCGACGTCGACGACATCACCGGTGCGCCGGTGGGGGATGTGGCTGCCAGACTGCTGGATCATGACGGTTCTGCGTTCGGTGGTGTTGTTCGTGCTCGCCGCGGTGGCGGAGATCGGCGGCGCCTGGCTGGTGTGGCAAGGACTGCGGGAGGATCGGGGTCTGCTGTGGATCGCCGGAGGTGTGCTGGCGCTTGGCGCGTACGGCTTTGTCGCGACCTTCCAGCCCGATCCGAACTTCGGCCGGATCCTCGCTGCCTACGGCGGGTTCTTCGTCGCCGGATCACTGGCCTGGGGCGTGGTGATGGATGGATTCCGCCCTGACCGATGGGACTACACCGGCGCCGTTATCTGCCTGCTCGGCGTCGTAGTGATCATGTACGCGCCGCGAGGGTGACTTGGTAGCGAATCGTGCACGACATTCCTTACTGCGTGCGGCCGTGCGGTGACTTCCTGGACGGTGACCACCGCATTGTCGAGCAGTCGCCCGCAATGAGAGTCGGCAGTCTATGGCTGCACTGTCAGTTCGAGTGACCACGCGTTGGACGGGGGACCGTGCGGGTCGCCGGAGTGGAGGCTGGTGGTCGTCAGCACACTGGTGCCTTGTGCAGCGGCACGCAGCTGTGCGGCAAGTTCTCCGGTGGACGCGATGTTCTGGTTGACGACTTCGACCACGTTGCTCGAGGTGTTGGTGAGGTTCGCCCAGGCGCCGATGACGCTGGCCAATCGGATTCGCAGCTGCGTCCCCGTCTTGACGCAGACGCTGTAGTTGCCGGGACTGGCTGCGGCCGTGGTGGTGAGGTCGAGTTCGCCACTCGCACACTCGGCGGTGAGTTGCTGCTTCGTCTGAGCTGATGGTGTGTCACTGGCAGGAGTGTGCGAAGTCGGCGTCGCGGAGGCGGTGGTTGTCGGTGCGCCCGACTGTTCGCCGCCCTGCCCGGCTGAGACCGTGCCGCTCCCGCAGGCGGTACAGGTGCCGATGAGAACGAGCAGCGCGCCAAGCGCGACCGTGAGGCGGGCTGAGCCGGCCATGTCGTGGTTCCCCTCGTGCGGTGTGCGAGCGGTGGCCCTGGTGGCCACGTCCAACGCGACCCCAGGGGAGTCCCACTTCGAGGAAGGGCTAGCTCCCCAGACTCTGGATACCAGAAATGTTGGTGTCCCCGCGGTCGTTCGCGATGGCGTCGCTCTGCCTGCCCGCGGCGTCCTCGCCATCGGCCAGGCGACGTGGGAGATCCTCGATCGTGAGGAGTACGAGCGCACCCAGCGGGAGGTCAGCGGTCCCACGTCACCGGAAGTGCGGTGAGCCCACCGGTCAGTACGTCTTTCCGGACCGTCAGGTCCCCCACGGGCACGGCCAGGCTCATGGTGGGGAAGCGCGGGATCAGTTGGGAGAACACGGCTTGTAGTTCCATGCGGGCCAGTGGTGCGCCGATGCAGTATCGGAGGCCGTGTCCGAAGGTGAGGTGGGCGGAAGCCTGGCGGGTGATGTCGACGCGGTCCGGCTCGGTGAAGACGGCCGGGTCGTGGTTGGCGGCACCGTTGTCGAGCAGGACGAGGTCTCCGGCGCTGATGCTGACGCCGTCGATCTCCATGTCGGTGCGGGCGTAGCGGGGGATGCCGCCACCGCCTTTGCCTGGCGCGCGAAGGATTTCTTCGACGGCGTTCGGGATGAGGCTGGGGTCGTCGCGCAGGGTGTTCCACTGATCAGGGTTGGCCAGCAGGAGCAGCGCGCCCATGCCGATCTGGACCACGGTCGTCTCGTGGCCGGCGAACAGCAGTGCCATGGAGAGCATGGCGGCCTCCTCTGTGGAGACGCCGTCGGTCGCGCACAGGCGGGAGATCACGTCGTCGCCCGGCTCTTGTCGCTTGGTCTCGACGAGGCGCATGCCGTAGCCGAACAGATTGCCGAGACCTTGTTCGGAGATGCCGCGGTCGTTGATGTTCGCGGCGGCCTCGGTCCACGCACGGAACTGGTCGCGGTCGTCGTACGGCACGCCGAGCAGCTCGCAGATCACGAGGATCGGCAGCGGGACCGCGACGGCGGCGTGCAGGTCGGCTGGAGTCTCTGAGGTGGCCAGTTGATCGAGCAGTTGTGCGGTCAGTGTGTCGATGCGGGGACGCAGTGCGCGCATGTGTTTGGGGGAGAAGTGCGGTTGCAGCAGTGCGCGCATGAGGGCGTGGTCGGCCCGCTCGGTGACGAAGTCTCCCAGCGGGCCGCCGAACAGGGCGGATTCGCCGGTGCGCGCCGCGTTCTGCGGGTCGGGGTGGGATCTGCCGAGCCGGTCGTCGCCGAGTAGCTCGCGCACGTGGGCGTAGTCGGTGACCAGCCACGCGTCGTGGCCGACCGCGGTGCGGATCCGGTGGACCGCGCCCTGGGACTGAAGTACGCGTAGTTGCGGAGGGACCTGCAGCGGCTGGGGCTGCTCGAACGGCAGTTGAGCAGGAGAAACCATGACGTGTGCCCCTTGTTCAGGTCAGTTTGTATAAGTTGACTTAAACAAAGCTACTTGTTTAGTCTGTTCTAAACAAGTGGAGGTGCAGTGGTGGCGGGTCCTCAGAACGTGCGGCGCATGCCGCGTGCTCAGCGGCGCGAGCAGATCCTGGACGCCGCGACCCGCGCGTTCGCCCGTGCCGGGTATGTGGCGACCGGACTCGACGGTGTGGCAGCTGAAGCTGAGGTCACCCTTGTGTTGCTGTACCGGCACTTCGACTCGAAGGCTGACCTGTACCGGGCTGTACTCGATCGGGCGTGTGCGCGGCTGGAAGCAACGGTCGGCTCCGGTGACTACGACGAGGGCAGCATCTCTGCGCTGCTGCGTGCCGCTGCCGAAGATCCGGATGGGTTCCGCTTGCTGTTCCGGCACGCGGTGCGTGAGCCGGACTTCCGTGACGTGGTGAACGGAATGCAGGCGATGTCGGCGGAGGTCACGCGGCGCGAGCTGGCCGCGGTGATTCCGGAAGGCCCATGGCTGGACTGGGCGGTGCAGTACGTGCCGACAGTCACCCTCGAGGCCGTGATCGCCTGGCTCGACGCGGGCCAGCCCGACCCGGACCAGGCCGCTGATCGCATCGCCTTGGTGGTGCACAGCGCCATCCGGGCGGCAAGCAGTGTTGACTGACCCAGTCGGTCATTTATGCTGGGCGGGTGCCACGCACTCGTTCAGCGGACATGTTTCCCAAA
>NZ_JAXAVV010000016.1:0-207145 GCF_033949925.1 Lentzea kristufekii | reverse complement strand
ATGGGATCCCACCGCCAACGCACCCTCTGAGCAACCGGCGGCCGCCCAAAGCAACAGGCGTGCCATCTACCTACGGGCGGCGCCACCCCCCGATCAGATTGCCGGGGGTCTGGGGGCAGAGCCCCCAGGGGAAGCACGCAACCCAAGCCGGGCCGCCCGCAAGGGGACCCACCCGCCAGGTCGCGGCACGCAAAGGTGACCACCCGCCAGGTCGCGGCACGCTGACGCAGGCGTCCCTCCGATCCGAGACCCCCTACAACTCAACCTACTCACAGGGTCCGACAAGATCAGTACAGCGCGGAAGCCAGCTTCCGCCGAGCCGCAGCAACCCGAGGATCATCAGCCGGGAACAGCTCGAACAGCCCGACCAAATGCTGCCGAACCCGATCCCGATCCTCCCCGTAAACCCGCCGAACAGTCTCAACCAACCTCGAGAAAGCCTCATCAACCATCTGCCCGGCAACCTCAGCATCAGCAGCAGCAAGCTGAGCATCGATGTCCTCAGGCGCCGAATCAGCCTTGGCGATCACAGCAGGATCCACAGCCTCAGCCCGCTCAGCGAACCGAGCCTGAGCAAGCCCTTCCTTGGCCAGCTCATTCCCAGGCTCAGAAGCAAGAATCTCCGAGTAGTACCCCTGAGCAGCAACATAATCGCCACGCTCAAAAGCTTCCTCAGCAGCAACGATCCGAGGGTCCTCGACAACGTCTTCCTCAACACCAGGAACTGCCCCGGCCCGAGCCTCCCCAGCCCGAATCCCGGGCAACCGCTCCCGCAGAGCATCCAGCAACCGAGCGATCCACTGCGACAACTCAGCGTCCGCGATGGGCCCGGCAAAAGCGTCAATGGGCTGACCAGCGGCAACAGCCACGGTCGTCGGCACCGACTGGACACCGAACGCCTGCCCGATCCGGGGGGCGATCTCCAAGTCGACCCGCGCCAAGATCCAGGCCCCACCGGAAGCGGTGGCGAACCGGGTCAGCGAAGCAGCCAGCTGCTGAGACTCGGGGCTGTAGGAAGCACCCAGCAGCACCACGACGGGCACCTGCAGGGACTGCTCGACCACGGCCTGGAAGGAGGCCTCGGTGACGTCCACGATCCACGGCGCGGAACCGTTGTCGGGTGCGGGGGCACCACCGGCGGGGGCCGGCGTGGCAGCGGCGGTGCGGGCAGCGTCGGCGCGGGCCTTCAGGGCGCCCAGGTCGACGGCGCCGGAGAGTGCGGCGGACAGTGCGGCGGTCTTGCGAGGATCAGGCCTTGTCACGTGTTCCATCCTGGCACGGCTAGTTCCCGGACCGGGTCCAGGGCCATCGGGTTGACGCGCATCGCCTCGTTGGCTGAGGCGATGCGTAGAGCAAGCGGTGTCATCAGGTCGATGAACCGCTTTGTACCAACTGCACCCAGCGCTTCCCACGGTGCGAGAGCGGCCATGTCGGTCGCACGCTCGACTGCGGCAAGGTCGCCGGGCAGATCAGAAACCGCTTCCCATTCTTCGACAGTCCAACCACGCGCGGTGCGCATGTATGCCGGATCGAGGGAATGCTCACGCGCGTAGAGCGCAAGCGCTTGGCACGGGCCCACGCCCGCGGCCACCAGGGCTGCCACGTGGCCGTCGCCGCGGGCCTCGCGCAAGATCGTGCAGGCGTGCCACAGGGCCAGATGAGGTTCGATGGGCCACGGCAACGCACGGTTCGCGGCGGCCAGCGGACGCCCGGCGATGGGGGCCGCGAGAGCAGCCGTCCTGGCCAGCGTCGCCGCCTCGGCGATCTCCGCGGTGTCGACCGAGCCCAGCAGGCGCCGCAACGCTCCGTCGACGCCTTCCAGCCGCACCCGCAGGTACGTGGAGGGCGAGGCGACCGCCCACGCGTCCGGCAGCGCGCGGGAGACCATGCGCGGTGCGAAGTTGTAGAAGACCGCCGTCGACAGTTCCGGCGACGCGGCGCCCAGAGGTGCGGCGCGCATGCCGAAGTAGCCCATCCAGCCGCCCTTGCAGCCCAGCGCGTCCGTCGCCGCGCGGGATTCGGGCGTGAAATACGTGACGTCGTGGTAGGGCTCGAACCTCAACCACAGCTGTCTCGCGTCCACGCCCGACACGCTAACCCAGTGGACCCCGGCGCACGGGTGCGCTCACCGTCACGGCGTAGAACGTTCGGCCATCCGAGGAGA
Source organism: Lentzea kristufekii (assembly GCF_033949925.1). Taxonomy (NCBI): domain Bacteria; kingdom Bacillati; phylum Actinomycetota; class Actinomycetes; order Pseudonocardiales; family Pseudonocardiaceae; genus Lentzea; species Lentzea kristufekii. Next base: position 204,981 of record NZ_JAXAVV010000016.1, on the reverse strand, counting down.
CGCCTCGCCGCGTTCTGAATCACGGCGTGTCGGAGAGGTGCTCCTCGACGCGTTCGACCTTGGCCCTCAGTTGACCGGAATAGCCGGGCCGGATGTCCGCCTTGAGGACGAGCGACACGCGCGAGGCGCTGGCCTGCACGGCTTCCGTCGCGCGTTTGACCACGTCCATCACCTCGTCCCACTCCCCCTCGATCAGGGTGAACATCGCGTTCGTCTCATTGGGCAGGCCGGACTCCCGCACGACCCGGATCGCCTCGGCGACCGCTTTCGCGACACTTCCGGATTCGTCCGAACCGGACGGAGCAACGCTGAACGCGACAAGCACACGTGCCTCCTGCTGATCCACGAGTGGTACTGACTGGTAGCTTCCGTGCCCATGACACCGCTGCCGTTCGATCCGATCGCCCGCGCGGCCGAACTGTGGGACGACCGGGTGGGTTCCGCCACGGCGATGGCAGCCGTCACGAGCGTCATGCGTGTCCAGCAAATCATCCAGTCCGCCGTGGACGCAGCCCTCAAGCCGCACGGACTCACGTTCGCGCGCTACGAGGCGTTGGTGCTGCTCTACTTCTCCCGCAAGGGCGCGCTGCCGATGCGCGTGATGGGTGAGCGCCTGCAGCTGCACCCGACGAGCGTCACCAACATCGTCGACCGGCTGGAGAGCGACGGCCTCGTCCGCCGCACGCCGCACCCGACCGACCGCCGCACCACGCTGGTCGAGATCACCGACGCCGGACTGCAGCGCCGGGAGAGCGCGACCGCGGCCGTCGTCGACGTGAACCTCGGTCTCAAGGGCCTCACCGACCGCCAGACCGAGCAGCTCACGGACCTGCTCGCGAAGGTCCGCAGGGCCAGCGGCGACTTCGAGGATTAATTCGGTTGGGCGGTCAGGCCGGCCTGTGGCCTGATGGGCTCATGTGGGATCGACCGGACCGCTCCATCGTCGCGCTCGTCAGCACGCCCAGCGGCTTCACCGGGCGCACCAGGACGATCCCGGTCGAGACACCGAACTGGAACCACGTCGAGCCGATCAACAACGCCCTGCGCGACCTGCTCGGAGTGGAGACCAGCGTCCTGCGCCTGATCTCGGCGGAGGGCGGCAAGGTGCCGTTCGGCGGCGTCGTCACCTACCACGTCGAGGCGCACGGCGAACCCGGCCGAACCCACCTCGAACCGGCTGACGCCCCCGAACCCGACGCCGAGCACAGGCTGCCGTGGGCGCGGCTCGGCGGCCCGTCCGACCTCGTGGAATGGGCGGACTCGGTGATCACCCGCACCGGCCCGGCGACCCAGGTGCGGACGTGGAACCTCTCCAGCGTGCACCGGCTTCCCACCACGCGGGGACCGGTCTGGCTCAAGGCCGTGCCGCCGTTCTTCGCCGACGAGGGCACGGTGATCAAGATGGTCGCCGCCCACGACCCCACCCTGGTGCCCGACGTGCTGGCCGACGCGCCGAACCGCGTGCTGCTCAGCCAGGCCGAGGGCGCCAACTGCTGGCCGGTGACCCCTGAGCAGATCGAGGACGTCGTACCGCGCTGGGTCGCCGTCCAGCACGCGCTGGCGGGCGAGGCGCAGCTGCGGCCGTCGGCCGTGCCGATGCCGGACTTCGGCTTGCCCGACACGCTCACCCACGGCGACTTCCACCCCGGCAACTGGCGCAGCAGCGGAGTGGTCATCGACTGGTCCGACGCGGTCTGGGGCCACCCGGCGCTCGACGCGTGCCGGCTCATGGAGTACGCCAAGCCCGAACTGCACGACCTGATCCGCCGCGTGTGGAGCGAGGCGTGGCTCTCGCACCGCCCGGACAGCCAGCCGCTGGAAGCCCTGAAGGTCGCGCCCCGCGCGTCCCGGCTGCACAACGCGGTGAAGTACCAGGAGTTCCTCGACAACATCGAGGCGTCCGAACGGATCTACCACGAGGGCGACCCGCAGATCGAGCTCCGCGAGGCCCTGCGCCTGGTCACCCCGTGAGCGAACGGTCGATCATCGCCCTGGTCAGCACCCCGGACGGGTTCGCGGGCCGCACGGACGCGATCGAGGTCGGCTCGCGCTGGTGGGCGGACGTCGAACCCGTCAACGACGTGCTGGAACGACTGCTGGGCGTCCGGACGAGCGTGCTCAGGCTGGTCTCCGCGGAGGGCGGCGAACGGTCCGGTGGCGGCCTGGTCACCTACCACGTCGAGGCGCACGGCGAACCTGACCGAACGCACCTCCACCCGGCGGAGGAACTCGCCCCGGACGCTCCGCACAGGCTGCCGTGGGCACGGCCGGGCGGCCCGTCCGACCTGGTCGCGTGGGCCGACGAGCACGTCGACCGCACCGGACCGGCCGTCCAGGTGAAGTCGTGGAACCTGTCGAGCGTGCACCGCCTGCCCACCGCGCACGGCTCCGCGTGGCTGAAGGCCGTCCCGCCGTTCTTCGCGAACGAGGGCGAGGTGATCAGGATGGTCGCCGCCCACGACCCCGGCCTGGTGCCGGAAGTGCTGGCCGGCGCACCGTTGCGCGTGCTGCTCGGCGAGGTTCCCGGCGAGGACTGCTGGGACACCAGGCCCGAGCACGTCGAGGAGATCGTGCCGCGCTGGGTCGCGGTGCAGCACGCGCTGGCGGGTGAGCCCCGAGTACGGCCGTGCGTCGTGCCGATGCCGTCGTTCGGACTGCCGGACACGTTGGTGCACGGCGACTTCCACCCCGGCAACTGGTTCAGCAGCGGCGTGGTCATCGACTGGTCGGACGTCGTCTGGGGCCATCCCGCACTGGACGCGGGCCGGCTCATCGAGTTCTGCCGCCCCGAACTGCACGACCTGATCCGGCACGTGTGGAGCGAAGCCTGGTTGCGGCACCGGCCGGACAGCCGCCCGCTGGAAGCCCTCGACACCGCCCGCCGCGCCGCGCACCTGTTGCTCGCGGTGCAGTACCAGCAGTTCCTGGACAACATCGAGGAGTCCGAGCGGATCTACCACCGCGGAGACCCCGAGAGGCAGCTCAGAGCTGTTCGGCGACCGGCTCGCTGAGACGGCCGCTCTTCGAGGCCCAGCGCTCGAAGAGCACCGTGCCGAACGGCGGGATGCTCGACAGCAGGCCGAGGACCAGCGTGCGGGCGTTCCACTTCAGCGGTTCCTTCGTCATCAGCGTGACGAGGATGAAGGCGACGAAGACGAAGCCGTGGATCGGGCCGAAGATCTTGACGCCGATCTCGTTCTGCACGACGACGTACTTGAAGAACATCCCGAGCAGCAGGCCCGCCCAGGAGATGGCCTCGGCCAGGGCGAGGATCCGGAACCGTCCGACCACGCTGGAGAACGTCATGGCTCCCCATCATGAACCGTGACGGGGAGCACACGACCACCGGGCCTGTCAGGGTATGTCTCATTCCTCCCATTTGAAGACGCGGGAGGCGGCGAACCCGACCACCAGCGAGAACCCGATCAGGATCGCCCCCGGCACCACCAGCGCCTCGATCCCCTTGCCCCGCACCAGCACGTCGAGCATGCCGTCGTTCATGTGCCGCAACGGGAAGATCTTCGAGACGGTCTGCAGCCACGCGGGCGCCTGGTCGACGGGGAAGAACGTGCCGGACAGGAACGCCATCGGCAGCACCACGATGTTCGCGGCCGCCGACGCCGCCTCCTCGGTCTTGGCGAACGCGCCGACCAGCATGCCGAGTGCGAAGAACGCGATGGTTCCCAGCAGCAGCAACGGAATCGCGAGCCACCACTGCCCTGACAGCTGGAGCCCGAACACCGGCAGCGAGGCGATTCCGATGAAGGTCGCTCCCTGGACCAGCGCGACGCCGGTGCTCACCAGGATCCGCGACGACAGCACCGAGGCCGTCGAGATCGGTGCGAGCCGGATGCGCCGCAGCACCTGCTTGCGCCGCCACGACACGAGAGTCAGTGCCGAACCGAACACCGCCGAGACCGCCACACCCCACGACAGGATGCCCGGCGTCAGGAACTGGATCGGCTTGAGCGAGGCGTCCTCGACCTTCTCCGCGGCGAACGTGAAGGTCGGCGGCTGACCGGTCGCGGCGAGGTTCGCCCTGTCCACGAACCCGTTGATGATCCCGAGCACGGTCGCCGACTGCACCTGGTCGCTCTGCGCGAACCGCACGTCGACCTGCTGCCCGCGGATGATCAAGGCGGCCGGGAGGTCGCCGTCCTTCACCTTCCGCACGGCGGCATCGACGTCGTTGTACGACTCGAACTCCAGCGCGCCGCTGTCGCGCAGCGCGGACACGATCGGGCCGTCGCCGACCAGCGCGATCCTGGTCTTGTCCGCACCGGCGTCGCGCAGGACCAGGCCGAAGATGACGAGGAACATCAACGGGAACAGGAAGGTGAAGAACAGCGTCACCTTGTCCCGGACGAAACCCTTGAGCATCGCCACCGAAAGCGTCTTGAACGCGGTCATGCGCGGTACTCCCGGCCGGTCAGGTTGAGGAAGACGTCTTCGAGGGTGGCCGTGCGGACCTGCAGGCCGTCGAGCGCGCCGCGTTCGGCCAGCGCCGAGAGCACAGGAGCGGGGCGGCGCGTGGAGAGCGTCAGCGAGACCTCGTCCTCGTGGGCCTCGTCGACGCCGTCGAGCGCGGAAGCGTCCACAACGGACAGAACACCCTTCTGCAGCGTCACGTGGGTCGGCGCGTCGAGGCCGCGCACCAGCACCGCCGGCCGGTCGAGCGCGAGGATCCTGCCGGTGTCCATGATGGCCACGCGGTCGCAGAGGATCTCGGCCTCGTCGAGGTAGTGCGTGGTGTAGACGATGGTCTTGCCGCGTTCCTTGATGGCGCGCAGCACGTCCCAGAGGTTGCGGCGGGCCTGCGGGTCGAGCGCCGCGGTCGGTTCGTCGAGGAACACGATGTCCGGGTCGTGCACGAGCGCGCAGGCGATCGAGAGCCGTTGGCGCTGGCCGCCGGAGAGCTTGCTCTCCTGCTCGTTCGCCTTGTCCGCGAGCCCGACCAGCTCCAGCATGTCCGCGGCCGTGCCGGCGCTCACGCCGTAGAGCGCGCCGAACGTCTGCAGCTGTTCTTTCGCGGTCAGCTTGTCGAAGAACGCGGTCGCCTGGAGCTGGACACCGATGCGCGGCAACAACTTCAGGTTGCGCGGCCACGGACTCTCACCGAGCAGCCGCACCTCGCCGCTGTCGGGCTTGCGCAGGCCTTCGACGATCTCCAGCGTGGTGGTCTTCCCGGCGCCGTTGGGCCCCAGGATGCCGAAGAACTCGCCCTCCGCCACGGTGAACGAGACCCCGTCCACCGCTTTCAGGTCGCCGTAGCTCTTGCGGACGTCCCGCACCACGACCGCCGACCGTTCCTCCGTCATGGGCGAGACGGTAGGTCAGCACCTGTCACACCGCGGCGCGGAACGACGAAAGTCGCCGCGAAGTCGAGACGAACGAGGTCAGCCGCCCGCGACGAGCAACGGGCAAGCGGTGTAGACGTCGTTCAACCGGCGTAGCGCCGCGGCGAACTGCTCGAAGCGGGCACGGGGAACGGCCGCGCGGACCTCGCTGATCACCTGCCACAGGTAGCGGTGCTCGGCGGTCTCCACGACGGGCTGCGGCGCGTGGCCGGGAACGTCGGCGGCGAACGCGAGCGCCACCGCCGCGGCACGCAGGCACGCCGTCGCGAGCGTGACGCAGTCCTCGACGAGCGGGCAGTCGTCCTGTGCGCGCACGACACCGCTCACGGCGAACCGGACGGCCTGCATCAGCGCGAGGTAGAGGCGCTGTCCGGCCTGGACGCGTTCGAGCGGGAGGTTCTCGGTGCCGCAGCCGGGCGTCACGACGGTCATGCCGACCTGGGGGCGGCGCAGCACGTGGTCGAAGAGCGCGGTCGGTGCCCAGAGCAGGGTGCGCCAGGAGTCCTCGGAGATCGAGGTGCCCATCCTGGCCGCGTTCTCCAGCACGTCGAGGTAGGCGATGAGGACGCCGGAGAGGAAGACGCCGCCGCGGTCACCACCGACCCGCACGACACCGAAGCTCTCGTCGAGGCAGGAGTCCTCGGCCGGGTAGCCGGGCGTCCACTCGATGACGCCGCTGCTCGCGAGGACCACGCGCGCGAGGCGCTGGTGCACGGGCGACGCCGAGAGCACGGTGTCGTCCAGCCCCATCTGGACGAGCATGGACGCGGCGTGCTGCAGCGACTCGCGCCGCTGCGGCACGAGGTCGGGGTGCAGCAGACGGAACGGTTCCACGTCGCCCCCTCCCCTTCCGCAGTCGTGCTCACCATGAACGGCAGGGGGCCAGAAGTCATCCGGATGTACCGCAGTGTTACGTCTCAGTTGGACGCGTCAGTGCGACCGGGCCCAGGCCGTGAGCTGCGCGCGAGTCGAGAGGTCCAGCGTGGTCTTCACGTTGTGCACGTGGGATTCCACGGTGCGGTGCGAGATGCCGAGCTTCGCCGCGACCTGCGCGTTCGTCAGTCCCCGCGCCACCAGTTCGACGACCATCCGCTGCCGGTCGCTGAGCAGCGGGTGCCGCACCGACTCGCTGTCCAGCGCGGTTTCCAGGGCGTGCCGCGCGTCCATCGCCCTGCCCGCGCCGAGTGCTCGCTGAAATGCCGACCGGGAAAGGGATTCCCGCGCGAGGTCCAGCGCGGCGGCCGTCTTCCGCCGCCACCACGCTTCCGGCGGGACGACCCACGTCGCGCGCATCTGCTGACAGGCGACCAGAAGCCGCACGCCGAGCTCGTGCCGGCCGGACGCGATCGCGACCAGGCCGCGGCCCTCGACCGGCTCCAGCGCGGCCCGCGGTGTGTCCGCTGTCATCCGCACGCTCTCCGCGAACCGGGCCCCTGCCGTCACCAAGTCCCCGCGCTCCAACGCGATGCAGCCCGCCGTGTGCACCGCGATGGCCACGACGTCCTGCCGTGCATGGGCTCTGAGCACCGGCAACGCGCCGTCGACCAGCGCGGCGGCGGCTTCGACGGCACCGTCGGCGAGCAGCCGCCAGCCGAGGTTCTGGCTCGACACAGCGACACTCACGTCGTTGCCGTTGCGTACGCCGTACTGGATCGACCGGTGCAACGCCTCTGCGGCGTTCGACACGTCGCCCATGCCGTCGTGAGCGCCCGCCAACGTCCGGAACAGGCGGCACATGATCAGATCCTGCCCGCCGGACTCCGCCGTCTCGATCGCCTCGGTGGCGTACTTCACCGCCTCCTCGTGCCGTTCCTCGTGGCTCGCCAGCAGAGACGCGTACTCCAGCGCGAGGATCCGGTAACGGGCGTCGGCGGGCGACTGGTGCAGCACCTGCATCAGGACCGCGCCGGCCCGGGCGAAGCACCCGCGGTCGAAGCACACCCTGAGCAGCATCGTGGCGAGCAACAGCCGCCGATCGTCCCGCGGCTGCACCAGGCGAGCGAACGCGTACGCCGCGTTGTCGTACTCCCGGTGCTGCGCCTTCACCTGCTCCGGCGTGAGGATCGACGACGAGACACCGGGTTCGCCCTTCTCGCACAGCCACGCGATGATCCGTTCCGCCGTCACCGCGTGCTCGCCGTGTTCCTCCAGCCGTTCCCCGGCGTAGAGGCGAACGGATTCGAGCATCCGGAACCGGCCGTCGTTGTCCCGCACCACCAAGGACTTCGCCTGCAACGCCGTGAGCAGCCCGATCACCTCGCCACCGTGGACGACCTGGGCGATGTCGAGCCCGAACCCGCCGGGCAGCAGCGCGAGCCTCCGGAACAGCGCCTGCTCGCCCGCGGTCAGCAGGTCGTGGCTCCACGCGATGGCCGCACGCAGGCCGCCGAGCAGGTCGAGCCGGTGGTCGAGGCGGTCCGCGAGCTCGCGCAACGGCACGGAGGCAGAGAGCTTCGCCGCCAGTTCGACTGCCAGCGGCACGCCGTCCAGCCCTGCGCAGATCTCCGCGATCACGTCGGGGTCGCCGCTCACTGCGGCGCGTTCGACGAACAACTCCGCCGCGTCGGCCATGCCGTGCAGCGGGTAGACGACCTCACCGATGGATCTCAACGCTTCCCTGCTGGTCGCGAGGACCTGCACGTTCGGACAGCGCGACAACAGCGCGTCCACGACGGCACAACATTCCTCGACGAGATGCTCGCAGTTGTCGACGAGCAGCAGGATTCGCCGGTTGCCCAGTTCCTGGAGCAACGTCGTCCGCAACGCGACACCGGCACGTTGGTACACGCCAACGGCTTCCGCGAACGCTTCCACCACCTGCTCCGGCCGGCTCAGCCTGCCCAGCTCGACCGTGCGGACCTCGGCGCGTCTGGCCCGCCTGGCGAGCTCGACCGCGAGCCGGGTCTTCCCGACCCCGGCCGACCCCACGAGCGTGAGCATCCTGTGCTTGCGCAGCAACGAAAGCAGCTCCGTCAGCTCGCGCTCCCTGCCGACGAACGCGTCGTCGTGGCCGGGCAGCTCGGCGACCACAGTGGACGTACCCGTGGAACGCCGGCGGTAGGCACGCTGACGGCACGCGTTCGAGCAGTACCGCGCCCGCGACGGCAGGGACGCGAACTCCGTGCCACAGCTCGGGCAAACACCCATCACACGAGCGTACGACCGTCGCGGCGTCTCAGTTGGAAGGTGTGCGGAGGTCGACCACCAGCGTGGTGCCCGAGACCAGTTCCGCGAGTTCGATCCGGTCCTTCGCCTTCGAGCGCCAGCCGCTCCGGATGCGCTGCACCACCTGCGTCTTCGTGACGTCGGCCGCCTCCGCCTCGATCACGACGTCCCTGCCGTTCTCGAGGTGGATCACGGCCCTCGTGAACCGCGGGGCGTGCGGCACGAACTCACCGGTCCCCGGCACCGCCGGATACATCCCGAGCGCGCTGAACACGTACCAGGCCGACATGGTGCCGAGGTCGTCGTTGCCCGTGACGCCCGCCGGCCCGTTGACGAACAACGTCTGCGCGGCCCGCACGACCACCGACGTCTTCTCCGGCCTGCCGATGAGCGCGTACATCCACGGCACGTGCAGATCGGGTTCGTTGTTCGGGTTGTACCTGAACTGGTTGTAGTAGTCGTACGGCCCGACGACCCACTTCTCGCGGACCGTCCGCTTCGGGTCGACGAGCAGGTCGGGGTAGGCGAAGAAGTCGTCCAGCCGCGCCTCGGCCGCCGCCTTGCCGCCGAGCGCCGTGATCAGCCCGGTGATGTCGTGCTGGCACAGCCACTGGTACTGCCACGCCGTTCCCTCGTGGAACCCCTCCGGCCCCTGCGGCGTGAACGGGGTGAGCCAGGCGCCGTTCTGCAGCTTGGGCCGCGGGAACCCGGTGAAGCCCCGGTCCGTGACGCTGTTGTCCCAGAGGGCGCGGTGGTTGAGGCCCCGCGCGCGCAGTCGTTCGGCGTCCTCGGTGTGGCCCAGCGCCTCGGCCATGATCGCGAGCGTGGCATCGGCCAGCGCGTACTCCAGGGTCGCCGACGCGCCGTGGTGCGGATCGGTGTCCTGCCCCTTCTTCGGGAAGCGCTTGTCGTACTGGACGAAGCCCTTGGCGAGGTAGTTCGGGTTGCCGGACCTGCCCTGGAAGCGGGAGCTCTGCGGCGGGACGCCGTCGGCGTTCTGCAGCAACGCCCGGTAGGCCTGCTCTTCGAAGCCCGCGAGGTGACCGAAGCGCCACAGGTCGACCAGGAACGGCGTGACCGGGTCGCCGGTCATGCAGTTGGTCTCCTGGTTCGCGTAGGCCCAGCGCGGCAGCCAGCCGCCCTGCTCGTGGATCGCCAGGACGCTCCGCGCGATGTCCTTGCTCCTGGTCGTGCGGATCAGCGCGAGGAGCTGGTTGTGGGCGCGGTAGGTGTCCCACAGCGAGTAGTACTCGTAGTAGGTCCAGCCGTCGGCCTGGTGGATCTCGTTGTCGAAGCCGCGGTACCGGCCGTCGGCGTCGCTGCCGGTCAGCGGCTGGAGCAGCACGTGGTAGAGCGCGGTGTAGAAGACCGCGCGCTCGTCCCAGTCGTCGGTCTCGATCTCGATGCAGCCGAGCTCCGCGCGCCAGGCGTCCTGCGCCTCGTTGCGGACGTCGTCGAAGGTCTTGCCGGCGGTCTCGGTCTCCAGGTTGTTCGCAGCACCCTGCGCATCCACTTGGGACAGTGCGGTCGTGGCCGTGACCGGGCCCGGTTCGAACGTGACCCAGGCACCCCGGAGTCCGGCGCCTCCCGCGGACTCCCGCTGGCCGGGCCTCGGTCCGGACGGGCCCCAGGTGCCGAACTCCTGGAACGGACGGTCGAACCTGGTGGTGAAGTACGTGATGTACGGACGGCCACCGCAGAAGGCCTGCGTCTCCACGGTTCCGGTGATCGTGCGGTCGTCCACGACCCTGACGGAGCTGGCGCTGACGGGTTCCTTGTCGTTGGCCTGCCCGACGTTGACGAGCAGCGTGCCCCTGACACCACCGGGGAACGTGTACCGCTCGACGCCGGCCCTCGTGGTGGCGGTGCACTCGACGGTGATGTCCCGGTCCAGCTTCACCTTGTAGTAGCCGGGCTTGCCGATCTCACCGTCGTGCGTGTACGCGCTGGCGTACCGCTTGTGGTCGAAGGTCTGCGGCAGCTGGGTGACCGGGAGGATCGGGACCAGCCCGCCCTGCTCCCAGCACCCCGCGCCGGACAGGAAGAAGTGCCCGAAGCCGCGGATCTGCTGGTCGTCGTAGCGGTAGCCGGCGTAGTGGGAGCCGATCGGGCTGGAGTGGGCCTTGCCGAACGGCATGGACGCGCCGGGGAACGTGTTTCCCTCGTCCTTCGTGCCGATGAAGGTGTTGACCGACTCGATGGGATCCAGTGCGTCCACGAGATTCACCCTAGTTGCGATTCCGGCGCCGGGCGGGACGGCCGAGTGGTCCGGTCGGGTGGTCCGGGAGCGGGTGAGGGACCGGGCCGGGGTGCGACCGCCGCCGCATGCGCACCCCGGCCCGGGGGTCTTCTCGCCGGACAAGCGCTGTCCGTCATCGCATCATCGCTGAGCGCACACGGTCCAGGTCAACACAATAACGATCACTTGTCTGGTTTCGGACAACACGAGTCGTCAGGCCGGAATAGCCATCAGCGACGTGTAACCCACACCACTCACCGCGAACGCCTCCAGGGCGTACGCGGTGAGCTGGTCGTTCATGGCGGGGTTCTGCGACAACGCCCGCGTCTGGGCCAACTCGGCCCCGGTGATGCCGGGCCGCTGGCTGTACTTGATCGTGACGGACCAGCCGTCCGGCGAGGTGACGTCGACCTTGAGGCCGGAGTAGACCTCGGCCACCTTCGCGCTGATCTTCGACGCGAGTTCGACGATGCTGACGGCCGCGGTCAGGGTCGCGGCGATCGTCAGGATCGTCACGACGTCGACACCGGGAGCACCGGCCTTCGGCGTCGACCACCTGGTGCCGTCGTAGCTCCTGGTCGCGGAGTGGGCGGAGGTCAGATCGATCTCCACCGACCTGGTCTTGTCGTCGCTGAACACGGTCCCCGTGGTGATGTCCTGCTCGAACCAGACCTGAACCACCTCCACCGGTGTGAGGAGGAGGTGATCGCCTCCGAGGATCGGTTTGTCGGCGAAGTAGATGGGAGTCAGCGTCGTCTTGCCGTCGATGTCCGTCGAGTACGCGGACAGCCCGGGGTGGATCGGGCCGTACTCGTTGTACATCGTGATTCCCGTGTCCGGGCCGCCGGTGGAGGCGTCGCTCAGGACGCCCGCCTTGTCGAGGGTCGCCTCCTCACCAAGGCCGATCGGCACCTGCCTGGTCTGGACGTGCACCCTCGGCGTGCCCTCCACGATCTTGCCGCCGTAGAGCCGGTACTGCGGCTGCCACGAGAAGGTGTTCTCCGTGAGGTAGTCGTCGGCCGACTTCCACACGACGTTGTAGTGGTCGTTCACCTTCTTCGCGAAGCAGAGCTTGTACTCGGCGTCCTTCAGCTCTTCGAGCTTCGCGTCGGGGATGCGGATGGTGACGCTCTTGGTGTCCGTCATGATCACTCCTGCGCTGGATGTCGTCGGGGCCGGTGCGACCCCGGTGGCACACGCTCCGGTGCCCGCGTCTCACCGGTGTCGCCGTAGCGCACGACGTCCTGTCGCCGCCGCATCGACGTCACTCGATGGGCTGGACCGGAACAGGCGCGTCCGTTGGGCCATTGGCGTTATGGCTGCCGGGTGATCGGCGACGCGCTGTCGCCGCGGACTCCCTACCGGGTGGCGGTCAAGTGCGCGCACGACTGAGGGGCCACCACCGGACGGCCGAGGGGAGGACGCCGCCGCAGGCGGACGAGAGATGCCCCGGAGACGCCACCGGGCGATGCTCGGAACGGCCGACGGAAGGATCACGATGAGAGACGCCGATGGCGCGCACCTGGTGTTGCTGGGCCGGTTCGAGCTGCTCACTGGCCGCGGGGACGTCGTGCTGCCCAAGGGCGCCCAGCGGTTGCTGGCCTTCCTCGCGATCCACCACGGCGAGGCGGTGAGCCGGCAGGCCGCCGCCGAGCAGCTGTGGCCCGAGTGCCGCAGGCAGCGCGCGACCGCCAACGTGCGGCAGGCGTTGTGGCATCTGCGCCGTGCGACGGACCAGCCCGTCGTCGACCTCTCGGTGGACCGGTTGCGACTGTCCCCCGCGGTGACGATCGACTTCTGCCGTGCGGTGGAAGCGGCACACCACGTCGTCAGCGCCACGGCTTCGGCGGGCGTGGCCGAGCTCGTCGGCGCGTTGTCGAGGGATCTGCTGCCGTACTGGCCGGAGGAGTGGCTGACCTCGGAACGACGGCGCTGGGAACAGGTCAGGCTGCACGCGCTGGAGGCGATCGCCCAGCACTTCATCTCGGCCGGCGCACACCTCGCCGCGCTGGAGGCCGCGTTCACCGCGATCTCCATCGATCCGGTGCGGGAAACCGCGCACCGGTCGGTGATCGCGGCACACCTCGCCCAGGGCAACTGCGGGTCGGCATTGCGGCACTACCAGCACTACCGCGCCCTTCTGCACCGCGAACTCGGCGTCACACCGTCATCGCACATGACCCGGCTCGTCGCGTCCCAGGCAGCGTTGTGAGCCATGGGCGTCCACCCGCGGCAGCCCCTTGACCGGGCAGGAAACTGTTGACAAGGCCGTAAAGCCGAGGTGAGATACGCCCACTATGACAACGTTGTCCCCCAGCGGGCCCGTAGCCGGTCAGCGCAAGGTACGTCGCGCGACGATGAACGACGTCGCGCGGCTCGCGGGCGTGAGCATCAAGACCGTCTCGCGCGTGGTCAACGACGAGCCGGGCGTGCACCCGTCCACCGCCGAGCGCGTGCTCGCGGCCATCGACCAGCTCGGGTTCCGGCGGAACCTGAGTGCCCGCAACCTGCGCCGGGGCTCGTCCACCGGCACGATCGGGCTGGTGCTGGAGGACGTCGGCAACCCGTTCTACTCCGGCGTGACCCGCGCTGTCGAGGAAATCGCCCGGCTGCGCGGCAGACAGGTGATCTCGGGGTCGTCCGACGAGGACCCCGGGCGTGAACGCGAGCTGGCGCTGGAGTTCTGCAGCAGGCGCGTGGACGGGCTGCTGATCGTGCCCGCCGGCCTGCAGCACAGCTACCTGGTGCCGGAGATGCGCGCGGGCACGCCCGTCGTGTTCCTGGACCGGCCCGCGGGTGACGTCGTGGCCGACACTGTGCTGGTGGACAACATCGGCGGCACGATCGAGGCGGTCACCCACCTGGCCTCGCACGGGCATCGCCGCATCGCTTTCCTCGGTGACGCGCCGGACATCTTCACGGCCAACGAGCGCCTGCGCGGTTACCGCGAAGGGTGCGTGCGGGCGGGCATCGGGTACCACGAGGAGCTCGTGGCGATGGGGCCGCACGACGAAAGCAGCGTCAGGACCACGTTGCAGCGCCTGCACACCATGCGGGAGCCCGCGACGGCGATCGTGGCCGGCAACAACCGCATCACCGTCTACGTCCTGCGCGCGCTCGCGGGCGTCGCCGAAAGGCCCGCGCTGGTGGGCTTCGACGACTTCGAACTCGCTGACCTGTTGTCGCCGCCGGTGACCGTGATCGCGCACGACGCGAGCGCGCTCGGCAAGGCGGCCACCGATTTGTTGTTCGCCCGACTGGATGGCGACAACTCACCACCGCGCCGCGTCGTGCTGCCGGTGCGCCTGGTGCCACGAGGATCCGGGGAGGTCCACGCGTGAGTTCTGGTGTTCTCCACCAGCCTGTCAACTTGCCCGCCAACCAGCCGAAGCAGTTCTACCGCGGCGGTGAGGCGATCGCCGCGTTGCGCGGCGGGACCAGCGGTGACTTCGGCCCCGAGGACTGGGTGGCGTCGACGACGACCCTCTACGGGCGCAGCGATGCCGGGTTGACAACGTTGCCGAACGGCGTCCTCCTGCGCGACGCGGTGCAGGCGGACCCGGTGGGATGGCTCGGCGCGGACCACGCGGCGAAGTTCGGCGGCGACACCGCGTTGCTGGTGAAGCTGCTCGACGCGGGCCAGCGCCTGCCGGTGCACTGCCACCCGTCGAACGCTTTCGCGTCCTCGCACCTGAACTGCCGCCACGGCAAGACGGAGGCGTGGATCGTCGTCGGCACGACCGGCGCGAACCCGACCGTCTACATCGGATTCCGCGACGACGTGCCCGCGGACACCGTCGCCGACTGGGTCGCCACGCAGGACACGAAGGCGATGCTCGACGCGCTGAACCCGGTCTGCGTCCGGCCCGGCGACACCGTGTTCGTGCCCGCCGGCGTGCCGCACGCGATCGGTGAGGGCGTGTTCATCGTCGAACTGCAGCAGCCCACGGACTTCTCGGTCACGCTGGAATGGCAGGGCTTCCTCGCCGACGCCGACGTCGGCCACCTCGGCCTCGGCTACGACGTCGCGCTCGACTGCGTCGACAGGCGGGGCTGGAGCGGCAAGCTCGAGGAACTCGTGCGCCAGACGTCCGAGAAGTGGGCGCCGTCGGTCGATCTCCTCGGCCACGACGCGGACCCGTTCTTCCAGGCCGACCGCCTGCACGTCGAGGGTTCCTTCACGCTGGAGCCGTCGTTCGCCGTGCTGGTGGTGCTGGAGGGTGCCGGCCGGCTCGGTGAGCTGGAGGTGCACAAGGGCAGCACGCTCGTCGTGCCGCATGCGGCGGGCGAGCTCGGGCTGACCGGTGACCTGGTGGCGATCCGCTGCCGCCCACCCGTGCTGTCCACAGTGGAGGAAGTGACGCCTTGAGCCAGCCGTTGCTGGAGGCTCGTGATCTCACGAAGAACTACGGCACCGTGGAAGCTCTCCGCGGCGCCTCGTTCACCGCTTACCCCGGTGAGGTCGTGTCGCTGATCGGCGACAACGGCGCGGGCAAGTCCACCCTGGTGAAGTGCCTGTCCGGGGTGGAGCAGCCGACCGGCGGCACGCTGACGTTCGACGGCGAGCCGCTCGTGCTGAACTCCCCCAACGACGCCCGCGACCTGGGCATCGAGACGGTGTTCCAGGACCTGGCGGTCGCGCCGGACCTCGACCCGGCCGCGAACATGTTCCTGGGCAGGGAGATCCTCAAGCCCGGAATCCTCGGCCTCCTGGGCGTGCTCGACAAGAAGGCGATGCGCAAGCAGGCCTCCGAGCACTTCACCCGGTTCGGCGCGACGCTGCAGAGCGTCGACGTGCCGATCGCGGCGCTCTCCGGTGGCCAGCGCCAGTCCGTCGCGGTCGCGCGGTCGGTGGCGTGGGCGTCGAAGCTCGTGTTCATGGACGAGCCAACGGCCGCACTCGGTGTGGTGCAACGGGAACGCGTGCTCGACGTGATCAAACGCGTGCGCGACGAGGGCATCGCCGTCGTGCTGATCTCGCACAACATGCCCGAGGTGCTGTCGGTCTCCGACCGCGTCGAGGTGCTGCGCCTCGGCCGTCGCGTGGCTCGTTTCAAGGCCGCGGACACCAGCGTGGAAGAGCTCGTCGGCGCGATGACCGGCGCGCTGACCCAGGAGGACGCGACCTGATGACCCACGAGAAGACAACGATGTCATCTCTGCCGGACGAGCAGCGCACGTCGTTCCTCAAGCGTCTGACCGGCGCGAACACGCTCTGGATCGGCCTGGTGCTCCTGGTCCTGGTCGCCACGTTCGGCGCGATCCGGCCGGACGCGGTCTTCCAGGTGACCACCCTGCAGTTCCTGCTCGCGGAAACGGCCGTGCTGCTGGTGCTCTCGGTCGGCATGACCTTCGTGATCATCACGTCCGGCATCGACCTGTCCGTGGGGTCGGTGCTGGTGTTCGCGTCGGTGTCCTCCGCCATGGCGATGAACGCCGTGTCCGGAGGTGACGCGACGAACGCCGGCTGGGGCGTGATCGCGTTCGGACTGCTCGTCGCGGTGGTCAGCGGCGCGGTCTGGGGTCTGCTCAACGGCCTGCTGATCTCGCGCGCGAAGATCCCGGCGCTGATCGTGACGCTGGGTTCGTTCGGCGCGGCACAGGGCGCGGCCCTGTTGCTGAACAACGGTTCCAACGTGTCCGGCATCCCGGACAGGCTGAACCGCACCTTCGGTTCCGGCACGTACCTCGGCATCCCGAACATCGTGATCGTGGCCGCGATCGTCACCGCTCTCGGCGCGCTGCTGCTGTCGACCACGCGGTTCGGCCGCTACACGTACGCGGTCGGCTCGAACGAGGAGGCGGCACGGCGCGTCGGCATCTCGGTGCGCGGCCACCTGACGAAGGTGTACCTGCTCGCGGGCACCCTCGCGGGTCTCGCGGGGTTCATGGGCAACGCGTTCTTCCGCGTCGCGGTCGTCACCGGCCACGAGACGGACAACCTGAACGCGATCGCCGCCGTCGTCCTGGGTGGTACCAGCATCTTCGGCGGCATGGGTTCCGTGCTGGGCACGGTCTTCGGCGTGTTCATCCCGGCGGTGTTGGAGAAGGGCCTCGTGATCATCGGGGTCAAGGAGTTCTGGCAGCCGATCGCCGTGGCGATCGTGCTGGTGGCCGCCGTGTGGCTGGACCAGACACGGCGGCGGGCGCGCAACCGACGTTAGGAAGGTGCTGGACCAATGAAGATCCGCTCCGCAGTGGTCGTCTCAGCCGCGTTCCTCCTCGCCGCCTGTGGCGGTGGCGGGCAGATCGGCGACTCGGGTTCGGGCAACTCGGCCGCGAACAAGAAGCTGGTGCTGATCCCCGGCATCACGGCGGAACCGTTCTACATCTCGATGCAGTGCGGTTTCGAGGAGGCGGCGAAGGCCGCGGGCTACGAGTTCGACACGCAGGCCCCCGCGAAGTTCGACGCGGCCCAGCAGACCCCGATCGTCACGGGCGTCCTCGCGTCCAAGCCGGCCGCGGTCCTGATCGCGCCGACCGACGACAAGGCCATGGCGGGCCCGATGAAGCAGCTCAAGGACGCGGGCATCAAGGTCGTCGAGGTCGACACCAAGCTGCAGGACACCTCGATCGGCGTCTCCTCGATCTCCTCCAACAACGAGCAGGGCGGCAAGCTCGCGGCCGAGACGCTGAACAAGCTCGCCGCCGGCAAGTCCGGCTCCGTGCTGGTGCTCAACACCAAGGCCGGCACGTCCACCACGGACGCACGCGCCAAGGGGTTCGAGGAGGCCGTCAAGGCCTTCCCGAACCTCAAGTACATCGGCCAGCAGTACACCGACAACGAGCCCGCCACCGCGGCCTCGAAGGTGACCGCGACCCTGGCCGCGAACCCGGACCTGATCGGCGTGTTCGCGACCAACCTCAACACCGGTGAGGGCGCGGCGACCGGCCTGCGCAACGCGGGCAAGACCGGCACGGTGAACCTGGTCGGCTTCGACGCCTCGCCCAACCAGGTGAAGGACCTGCAGGCGGGCACCGTGCAGGCCCTGATCGCCCAGGACCCCGCCACGATCGGCAAACAGGGCGTCGAGCAGGCCCTGGCCGCGATCGACGGCAAGGAGAACAAGCGCAACATCGAGACGGACCTCGTCGCCATCACGAAGGACGACGCGTCGGCCAACTCGAAGTACTTCTACAAGCAGTCCTGCTGAGTTCTGCCTCCCGAAGGGCCGTTCCCCCCAGGGGACGGCCCTTCGGCCTGTCAGGGCTCGATGACGCATGTCATGGCCGCTTGGCCGCGTTGGGCTAAGACCCAAGTCGTACGAACCCGTCATCCTTCAGCCGATGTTCAGCGTCCCCGGAACCGATGAGCTTGAGGCACATTGGAGGGGGCTCGAATGCACCGAAGGACAATCGCGGCGGCACTGGCTGTCGTGACCGCGACATCCCTGCTCATCGCACCACAGGCGACAGCGGCACCGACGCAGAAGATCCAGTGGCAGAGGTGTTTCGACACGCCACCACCGGGACTTCCGCCAGGCGGCGAACGGCTGGAGTGCGGCAACTTCACCGCGCCGATGGACTGGAACAACCCGCGCAACGGCAAGACGATCACCATCGCGGTCAGCCGCCTCGCGCCGAAGAGCGGCAAGGCGAAGCAGACCATCTTCACCAACCCCGGCGGGCCGGGCGGACCCGGTCTCACCCTCCCGCTGGTCTACCTCGACCGGCCCAAGCTGAGCGACAACGCCGAGATCATCGGCATCGACGTGCGCGGCACCGGTGCCAGCAGCAACGTCACCTGCGGCAGCTTCGACGCGACGACGCTGACCGATCCGCGTGACCGCAGCGAGGCCAACCTCGACCTGGTCTACGGCGCCATGAAGCTGCACGCCGAGTTCTGCCAGGCCAGGTCGGGCGAGCTGGGCAGGTACGTCACCACCGACCAGACGGTGAAGGACCTGGACCTGCTGCGGCAGGTGCTGGGCAAGAAGAAGGTCAGCTGGCTCGGCTACTCCGGCGGCAGCTGGCTGGGCGCCTACTACGCCACGTACTTCCCCAGGACGCTGGACAAGATCGTGCTCGACTCCAACGTCGACTTCACCGCGCCGTGGCAGAACGCGTTCGACGACTGGGGCATGGGCTTCGAGCGCCGCTTCCGCGTCGACTTCCTGCCGTGGGTGGCCAAGTACGACAGCGTCTACCACCTCGGCAAGACCGCCGAAGAGGTGCGCCAGTCCTACGAACGCACCCGCGCCAAGCTCAACGAGCAGCCCGTGACGCGGCCGGAAGGCGTGTACAACGGCGTGCAGTTCGACCTGCTGTTGCGCGGCACGCTCTACGTGAAGGACAACTTCGCGCAGGGCACGCAGATCTTCGCGGAGCTCGCCGGCACCGTCCCCGCGCAGCCGAAGGCGCTGGCCACCTACCCGGACGCGCAGAACGCCACGGCCTACTCGATCCTGTGCAACGACACGAAGTTCCGCGGCGACCGGAAGTTCCTCGAACGCGAGGCCGCGGTGAACGGCGCGAAGTGGCCGCTCGTCGGCTACTACCAGATCGCCGGCCCGTGCGCGTTCTGGAACCGGCCGGACGTGAACCTCAAGAAGCCCACCGGAATCGGCGTGCCGACGACGTTGATGGTGCAGTCGGTGCGCGACGCGGCGACGCCGCTCGAAGGCGCGCAACGAGCACACCGCAACTTCAACAACTCGGTGCTGCTGACCGTTGAAGACGAGGGTGACCACGGCATCTACGGCCTGGGCAACGACTGCGTGAACGACATCGTCGAGCGCTACTTCATCGACGACATCACGCCGGCGAAGGACCTGACGTGCCAGGGAGTTCCGCTCCCCGCCCCGGGCGAGCCCCAGCAGAACCCGCTCGCGAACGCACGCCGGCTCGCCACCCATCTCGGCAAGTAGAAGGGGGAAACGCATGCACCGCAGGAAGATCGCGGCGGCACTAACCGCCGTCACGGCGACATCGCTCCTGATCGCGCCACCGGCCCAGGCGGCCGGACTGGCCGACCAGCGGATCACGTGGCAGAAGTGCACCGACGAGCCGGGGTTCGAACGGCTGGAGTGCGGCAGCTTCACCGCGCCGATGGACTGGAACAACCCGCGCAACGGCAAGACCATCACCATCGCGGTCAGCCGCACCGTTCCGTTGAACGGCAACGCGAAGACCACGGTCTTCACCAACCCGGGCGGCCCCGGCGGCGCCGGGCGCACGCTGCCGATGGTCTACCTGAACAGGCCGAAGCTCAGCGAGAACGCCGAGATCGTCGGCATCGACCCGCGCGGCACCGGCGCCAGCGACAACGTCACGTGCGGCGGCTACCAGCACCGCCTCGCCAGCGACTGGCGCGACCGCAGCAAGGCGGGCCTCGACCTGATCTACGGCGGCATGGAGCTGCAGGCGAAGTTCTGCCAGACCAAGTCCGGCAAGCTCGGCAAGTACATCACCACCGAGCAGACGGTGCGCGACCTCGACCTGCTCCGGCAGGTCCTGGGCAGGAAGAAGGTCAGCTGGCTCGGCTACTCCGCCGGCAGCTGGATGGGCGCCTACTACGCGACCTACTTCCCCAAGACGCTCGACAAGATCGTGCTCGACTCCAACACCGAGTTCACCGAGTCGTGGCAGAAGGTCTTCGACAACCTCCCGCCGGGCGCCGAACTCCGGTTCCGCGTCGACTTCCTGCCGTGGGTCGCCAAGTACGACAACGTGTTCCAGCTCGGCAAGACCGCGGAGGAGGTGCGCCAGAAGTACGAGACCACGCGCGCACGGCTGGCCGAGCAGCCCCTCACTCTGCCGGACGGCACCGTCGTCACGCCGGTCCTGCTGGACGCCCTGATCTTCGGCGGCCTGTACAGCAAGGGCTCGTTCGAGGGCACGGCCCAGCTGCTCGCGTACATCGCGCAGCCCGCCGCGCTGGCCAAGTCCGCGCCGAAGCAGTACCCGGACTCGCTGATGGGCACGCAGATGTCGATCATGTGCAACGACACCCCGTTCCGCGGTGACCGGAAGTCGCTGGAGCGCGAGGGCAACAGGAGCGTCAAGCAGTACTCGCTCGTCGGCGGTTACCAGGTGACCGGCCCGTGTGCGTGGTGGGACCGCCCGAACGTGAACCTCAAGCGCCCCACCGGCAAGGGCGTGGACTCCTCGCTCATGGTGCAGTCGGTGCGCGACCCCGCGACGCCGCTGGCAGGCGCGCAGCGGGCGCACGCGAAGTTCGCCAACTCGCGCATGCTCACCGTGCGGGACGAGGGTGACCACGGCATCTACGGGTTCGGCAACGACTGCGTCAGCGACGTGGTGGAGAGCTACCTCGTCGACGGCGTGGTGCCGCGGAAGGACCTGAGCTGCCCCGGCGTGCCGCTGCCGGCACCCGGTGAGAGCACGGGCAACCCGCTCACCAAGGCGCGGGAGCTGGCGGTTCAGCTGGGCTGGTGAATCTCCAGCACGGCCTGGGCGAACGTCGTGTACCAGGGGCTTTCGGTGAACCCCGGTCCGGTCTCCTCGCCCAGGTAGAGGTCGATGTGCCGCTCGCCGCCGAGCCCCGGCGTGAACTCGTCGGTGATCTCCCAGGAGGAGGACGCGAGCTTGCGGCACACCGCCGAGTCGACGTTGCCGCCCTCGGGGGTCTGTCCACACGAGACCAGCTTGATCCGTGAGCCGGTCCTGATCCCGTCGGCGGCGGCGGAGACGAAGGGCTTCAGGGGCTTGCCGAACGAGTCGCGCGGCTCGTCGTCCAGCCAGTAGCCCTTGTCGTAGGACCAGTTGAGGTACCGGCCGGAGGCGGTCCGGCCGGTACCTTCGTCCTCGACCGCCTTGGCGAACGACCGCGGGAACGTGCCGAGGACGTCATCACCGTTCTCGCAGTCGATGACCCGGCAGCCCCGCACGGGCACCGCAGGTCCGCTGTGGAACGACTCGACGGCCGTGTAGTAGACGGTGACCTTCCAGCCCTCGTCGGTGGCGCCGGAGTGGGACGGCGCGACCTGACCGGCAGAACACCCGGCCAGCACCAGCACCGCCCACACCCAGCGCACAGGACCTCCTGTCACCCCGCCATCACGGTGCCGACGGACACGAACTGGTAGCCCGCGTTCTTCAGCCCCGAGACGGTCTGCTGCAGATACCCGGTACCGAGGTACGGGTGGTAGAAGAAGCTCGCGACACCATCATCGACCACCTTGAGCTGGTTCGCCGTCTTGACCAGGTCGGCCGGCAGGCGAGCCGGGTGGTTGTTGAACGGCTCGGGCTCGACGTTGCCCACCGCCTCCGGCGCCACGACGGAGCCGTAGACGTCGCGGACCAGGTACGGGAAGTACTGGCCGTAGATCTTGTCGTACTGCGGCGTGCCGGTGCCGCACGCGCCACCGGGGCAGTACCCGGCGAAGTACAGGCCGCGGTCGTAGCGCTTGCCGAAGTTCTGCTGGATGACCTGGTAGTCCACGGCCGACGCGGCGTAGTGCGGCGGTTCGAAGATGGCGGGCTTCGCGAATCCGGCCTGCGCGAGCGCGGTCGTCGCCGAGTTGATCCGGCCCTGCATCCACGCCGCCGAGTCACCGGGGACCGGGCCGTCGTAGATCACGCTGTCGTTCTCGTTGACGTGGGCCATGTAGAACTCGAAGTCGTTGCCGCTGCGGCCGTCGTACGGGTTGACCACCTTGCCGAACTGGTGCGTGTAGCCGTGCATCAGGATCGTGCCGCCGCGCTGCGTCATGTACTGCAGTGCCTTGATGACCTGCGGCTTCTGCGCCAGGTTCGCCGCCTCCGGCACGCCGTTGTTGTCGGCGCCCAGCGGGTTCTCGAAGCGCGGGTAGACCGCGATGGTGAACGGGACGTTCTGCGACTTCAGGTAGTCGGCGACCGCGCGCAGCTCGTTCGGGTCGGCGTCGGGGCCGACGTCCTCGATGCGCACCAGCGCCCGCTTGCGGTCGGCCATCGCCGGGTTCGAGACCTTGCTGATCAGGTCCGCCGCGGCCAGGTAGCGGTCGCCGTGGTCGACGTAGCTGAACGGGACCTCGCCGATGTAGGTCAGGTTCTTGGCCTTGGTGGCCCAGTTGATCGGGCCCGCGGCCGAACCGGTCGCGACGGCCGGCGCCGACGCGATCGCCGGGTCGGTGATCGAGGTGATCATCAGACCGGACGGGGTCGCGAGCGGGTTGCGGCCGAGGTCGGTGTTCTCGTACCGGACGGTGGTCGCGGCGCCGGTGTCGTACTGCACCCAGTTCCAGCCGTACGTGGTCTGGAAGCTCGGCGCACGGGCGGTGAGCTGCCAGATGTTGTGCGCCATCCACAGCACCGGCTTGCTGCCCGCGAGCACGTCGTCGAGGAACGCCACCGGGATCGGCTCGTCGTAGGTCGAGCCGACGTAGATCACGCCGGTGTAGCCGGACATCTCGCCGGCGGTGTACGAGCCGACCGGGTGCATGACGTACGCGCTGCCGTGCGACGCGAGGTTGCCCGCCTGCACCGCGTAGGCCTCACCCAGCCACGCCCAGGGACCCGTGCTGTCGTACAGGATCAGCGTCTTCTGCGACGCCTTCGCACCGGGAGCGCCGCCGCCGTTCGTGCCGGCCGCGGCGGCCTGCGCGGAGGCCAGTCCGAGCGTCCCCAGAGCGGTCGAGACGATGCCGGGCTGCGTGGTGCGCTTGGTGATGCGCGAGCTGGTCGCGGACGGCTTCGTGGTCGTCAGCGGCGGCGCGGGCAGCACGTTCTCCGCGAGCTCACCGACGGCGTCCAGCTTGAGCGAGATGGGCGCGGCCTGGGCGGCGGGCGCGGGAATCATCGCGACCGCGAGCGCAACCCCGGCAGCGACCTTGAGCAGTCGGCTTCTCATGCCACATCTACCTCTCCGGACATGCGCACGGTCGCGCTGCCCGCGTAAGGAGCGAACTCGGCGGGTCGCTGCTGTTGCAGGCCCAGCAGCCAGGCCAGGGCCTGTTCGGTGCGCACGGACGCGAGCCCGTCGCCGAACGGGTTGCCGTCGGCGGTCATCGCCTCGCGTGCGGAAGGACTGTCGAGCAGGTGGAGGGTCAGAGCCGTGATGCGCTCGCGGTCGGTGCCGACGAGCACGGCACAGCCCGAGTTGACCGCCTCCATGCGTTCGGTCACGTCGCGCAGCACCAGCGCCGGGACGCCGAACGACGGCGCCTCCTCCTGGATGCCGCCCGAGTCGGACAGCACCAGCGTGCACTGCGCGAGCAGCCGGGCCATCTGCGCGTACGGCAGCGGATCGGTGATCGTGACGCGGGCGACGCCGCCCAGCACGTCCAGCACCTGCTGGCGCACGTCGGGATTCGGGTGCGCGGGCAGGACGACCTCGACGTCGGGCCGTTCCCGCACGATGTCCGCGACGGCGTGCAGCACGCGGTCGAGCGGCTCGCCCCAAGACTCGCGGCGGTGCGCGGTGACCAGCACGAGCCGCGACTGTCCGCCGTGGACCCGGTTCTCCATCTCCTGCAGCCGGCTGTCGCCGTAGGGCGCGCGGCGGGCGGCGACGTCGAGCACGGCGTCCACCACGGTGTTGCCGATGGTCAGGACGTTGTTGCCCTGCAACGACTCCGCGGCGAGGTGCGCGGCCGAGTCAGCGGTCGGTGTGAGGTGCAGCGACGCGAGCTGGCCGACCATCTTGCGGTTCCCCTCCTCGGGGAACGGCGAGGTGAGGTCGTGCGAGCGCAGCCCGGCTTCCAGGTGCACGACGGGAATCTGCTGCCAGAACGCGGCGAGCGCGCCCGCCAGCGTCGTCGTCGTGTCGCCCTGCACGAGCACCGCGCCCGGCGTGCGTTCGGTGAAGAGCCGGTCGAGTTCCTCGATCAGCTGGCCGGTCAGCTCGGCCTGGCCGCCCGTGACGCGGTTCAGCTTGAGTCTGACGTCGGCCGTGAAGCCGAACGACTCCAGCGCCTGGTCGACCATCTCCGGGTGTTGCCCGGAGTTCACGAGCACGGGCCGGAGACGACCGCACGCGAACATCGCGGCGGCCACCGGCGCCATCTTCACTGCTTCAGGGCGCGTTCCCGCGACCAGGAAAACCTCGGGAACCTCGCCCCGGTAGAACTGCCGAGGGCCGGGCACCAGGGCACTTAGTCCCATCTTCTACCTCTTTGCAAGTCCAGGCACGCGCGGCGAACGTGCGCCATCATCGCGGTGGTCGGGCACCGCTGACAATCAATTGGTACCCGTCTCGCAGGGGTACCGCCATATCGGTGATCGACATTGCGAACCTCGTGTAACGAAGGTCTATTCGTACCCGATATGGCCGGTTGACGCTCTAATCAGCTAGCCATAGTCTCGCCACGAACACCTGCTCCCGGCCCTGCTGTCTGGTATCTCGTACCGGCCCAGCGCTTCGTTACCAGGAGCCAGAATGACTCAACTTCACATCCGGTCCGCAGTTGTTGCCCCTGCAACCGCTTTTGTAGACAGGTTTGTGTCATGACAGACACGACACAATTCGCGACGTTCATGCTCGTCCTGCTGGTTTTTTGGCCCTGTTACAACCTGGTGCTCGCACTCTTTGTCTGGTGGCGCCCGAAACCGGGCGGACCGGAAGTTCCGTCGCGGCATCCGTTGCAGTACTGGATCATCATTCCGGCGTTGAACGAGGAACGTGTCGTAGCAAACACCGTGCGTGCCGCACTCGCTTTGGACGGGGCGCGCACACCGGTTCAGGTCGTCGTCGTCGACGACGGCTCGGACGACGGCACCCCGCGCGTGCTGGCCGAGATCGACGACCACCGGCTGCACGTGCTCAGACGCACCCTGCCGGAAGCCCGGAAGGGCAAGGGCGAAGCGCTGAACCACGCCTTCGGTTACATCCGCGGCATCGCGGAGGAGGCCGGCACGGTCCACCGCACGATCGTCGGCGTGATCGACGGCGACGGCCGCGGCGAGCCCGGCATGCTGTCCGAGATCTCCGCGTACTTCGCGCAACGCGCCGTCGGTGCCGTGCAGTGCCGTGTCCGGATCCACAACCGCACCAACCTGCTCGCGTTCCTGCAGGACCTGGAGTTCAGCTGCGTGGTGGACGCCTCGCAGTCGTTGCGGGACGCCGTCGGCACGGTCGGGCTCGGCGGCAACGGCCAGTTCGTGCGCCTCAGGACGTTGATGGACCTGGGCGAGGCGCCGTGGTCGGCGTGCCTGGTCGAGGACCTGGAACTGGGTCTGCGCGTGCACCTGACCGGCCAGCGCATCCGGTACGCCACGCACGCGACGATCACCCAGCAGGGCCTGGTCGACGTGCAACGGCTGCTGCGGCAGCGCACCCGGTGGGGGCAGGGCAACCTGCAGTGCCTCGGGTACGTGCCGAAGCTGATCAGGGCCAAGCACGTGGGTTCCGTCGCGCTGATGGAGTTCCTGCAGTACCTGCTGACACCGTGGCTGGTCGCGCCGATGACGGTGCTCGTCACCGCCTTGGTGGGCGTCAACTTCTACGCGCAGTTCACCGGGCTGGAGATCGCCGGGTTCACCGCGAGCGGCTCGAACACCCTGCTGGCGCTGGGGATCTGGCTGGTGGCCCTGCTGCTGCCCGGCCTGATCTGGGGCCTGGTGCACCGGCTCAAGCACGGCGACGAACCGCTGTGGAGATGCCTGCTCGTCAGCCTGGCCTATCCGCTGTTCCTGATCCTGGGCTCGGTGTCGACGTTGCGCGCGCTGTACCGGCACTTCGCCGGGCGCAACACGTGGGCGAAGACGGAACGCTTGGCGGAGAAGGAAGTTCCCGCGGTGACGATGAACCCGCTGCCGAAGATCGCCTAGAACGTGCCGGGGTGGGCGCGTCTGCGCCGGGCCGCGTAGACGCCCGCCTCGGTGCGGCGGTCGAAGCCGAGCTTGTGCAGCAGTGACGACACGTAGTTCTTGACGGTCTTCTCGGCGAGGAACAGGCGGTTCGCGATCTGCCGGTTCGTCATGCCCTCGGCGATGAGGTCGAGGATGCGGCGTTCCTGGGGGCTCAGCGCGGCATAGCGCGGATCTTCCTCGGGCCCGCCGCGGAGTCGTTGCAGGACCGTGGCCGTGACGCCGGCGTGCAGGAGCGATCCGCCCGAGGCGAGGGTGCGGACGGCGGCCACGAGATCGTTGCCGGACACCTCTTTCAGCATGTAGCCGGACGCGCCGGCCATGATCGCGCCGAACAGCGCCTCGTCGTCCGAATAGGACGTGAGCATCAGGCACGCGGGCGGCGGCTGCACCAGGCTCCTGATCTCCCGGCACACCGTGACGCCGTCGCCGTCGGGCAACCGCACGTCGATGATCGCGACATCGGGTCTGAGCCGGGTCGCCTGCGCGACCGCGGCCGTGGCGCTGTCCGCCTGGCCGACGACCTTGATGTCCTCCGCCTGCACCAGCAACTGCACGAGCCCGCGCCGCACGATCTCGTGGTCGTCCACGAGCAGCACCGCTATTGCCATCTCGCCTCCTGCAGCACCAGTGGAACGAACCAGGTGATGCTCACTCCCGCACCGGGGATCGAGTCGACCGCGCAGTCGCCGTGGTGACGCCGCGCCCGAGCCGCCATGTTCGCCAGTCCGCCGGCGTGGTGGGGCCCGCCGGCTGAATCGTCAGCCAACGGCAAGCCCCGGCCGTCGTCCTTGACCATGAGCTCGAGGCTCGTCACGGTGCGATCGACGCTCACGGCGACAGCTACGTGCTTTGCTTTCGCGTGGCGCACTACATTCGTTAGCGCTTCCCGGAGGGTGGCGAGCAAATCGGGCCGAACCTGGTCCGGCACGACGCTGTCCAACGGCCCTTCGAGCGACACGTCCGGCTCGAAGCCGAGAAGGCTCGCGGACTCGTGCACCGCGTTGAGCAACTGGCCACGCAGGCTCGCGCCCCCGGACGGCGGTTCCTGCAGGGAGAAGATGGTGCGGCGGATCTCGCGGATCGTGTGGTCGACCTCCTCCACGAACCCGCTGATCCGCTCGACGAGCTGTGGTTTGTCGTTCATGCCGGTCAGCCCCTGCAACCCGAGCCCGAGCCCGAACAGCCGCTGGATGACCAGGTCGTGCAGATCCCGCGCGATGCGGTCGCGGTCCTCCAGCACCGCGAGCCGCTCGGTGTCGCCTCTCGCTCGCGTGAACTCCAGCACCAGCGCGGCCTGAGCGGCGAAAGCCTCGATCAGCTCGGGGGCGTCGAAGCTGGGCTCGCCCGGCGGCCGCGCGACGATGAGGACGCCGATCGTCCGTTCCCCCACCGTGAGCGGCACGATCGCGGACGCCCCCGGCACCGCGGCCAGCCTGCCCTCGTCGTGGCACTCGCCGTGGCCCGACCTGTAGACCCGGTAGGTGGCGGTGCCCTCCTTCGGCACCCGCATGCCCTCGGCGTCGTAAGTACCGCCCTCGGTCACCTCGATGACGAGATCACCGTTCTGATCGGGCAGCACCACCGCCGCGAAGTCGGCGTTCGCCGTCGTGCGCGCGGTCCTCGCCACGAGGTAAAGCGCCTCACGGCCGTTCGTGCCCATCAGCAGGTCGGTGGTCACCTCGGCAGCGGCCCTGAGCCACACCTCACGCTTGCGCGCCTGTTCGTAGCGGTCCAAGTGACCGACGGCGCTGCCCGCCGCCGTCGACAGCGCGGCGAGGATGTCGCGGTCCTGAGCGGTGAACTCCGGCTTGCCCGCCAGGAAGAGGTTGCCGAACGTCTCGTCGTGGACCTTGATCGGCGCCCCCAGGAAGTCCGCTACGCCGATCGAGCGGGGATCACCGGACGTGATCTGGACCTGGCCGTCGTGGTGGCCGCCGAACTCGGTGAGCTCCTTGTGGCCGTTGATCACCGCCAGCGCGCCGTAAGGGGCTTCGATCAGCTCGCAGGCGGACTCGACCACGTGGCGAAGCAGCTCGGGCAGGGTGTCGTCCTCGGCGAACGACAGCACGACGTCCAGCACCCGCTGTTCCGTGCTCACCTTGACGCCCACGGCTTCACCCCTTTGGGGGGATAGAAGTGACCACCGCACGAACGACTGAGGGTAACTCCCCAGCGTAGTCAAGGGGGAGACCATCACTGCAAACAGTGAACTTTGGGACTACTGAGAGTAGAGAGACGTCTTGTTTGATACAGGCGGTCACCTTGCGAGGGTGGTTCTGCGGCGGTGCCGGCCGCAGCGGTCGTTCAGTGCAGGCCGACGGTGAAACCCTCGTCGATCACTCCGCGGTAGATCTGCG
This sequence comes from Lentzea kristufekii, assembly GCF_033949925.1. Taxonomy (NCBI): domain Bacteria; kingdom Bacillati; phylum Actinomycetota; class Actinomycetes; order Pseudonocardiales; family Pseudonocardiaceae; genus Lentzea; species Lentzea kristufekii. Next base: position 176,110 of record NZ_JAXAVV010000016.1, on the reverse strand, counting down.
GAGCGAACGTCCGCAGCCCGTGGTCGATCGGCCCGATGAACCCGGCCGAGTCCCCGAGCGGCAGCCGGTATCCGTTCTGCACCCGGTGGAACTCCCACAGGGGCTCCATCGTCGGGTGCGCGGGCCGGAACTCCTGCGGGTCGCGCGGGTGCAGGTCGACGCGCACCAACGTCCGGGGCACCAGGGCGTCCGCCAGCTGAACTGCGCGTTCCTGAGTGCGGGAGATCGAGATCGCGCCCAGTTCCTGCCACGCCACCGCCCACGGCATGCCCTGCGGGTCGTCCAGGCGGATGCCCTGCTGCTCGATGACGAGCTTGCGGGGGCGGGAGATGGTCTTCCACTTGACGACGGCCATGACGCCGATGCCGGTGAACGCGATGCCGATGACGGCCGCGATGCTGCCGCCCACCGGTTCGCCGTCCAGGAAGGCGGTGACGGCACCTACCAGGGCGAGGATGCCCAGGATTCCGGCGACCGAGCCGCCGATCAGCACCTTGCGGGTGTCGCTCTTGCCGAGGTCGACGATGACGGGTGGAGGTGCTCCCCAAGCGGTCATGGCCGCAGATTACCGCTGATCAACAGGTCTGCCGCCGCGAACGGGTCGAGTTCGCCGGAAACCACGCGCTTCGCGAGCTGGTCCACCGGGCCGAAGCGGGTGCGGACGCGGTCCACGGCGATCGCCTCGATCTCGGCGCCTGCCCTGCGGAGGCGGCGTTCCTGGAGTTCGCCGTGCGAGGCCATCCACGACTGGTGCTCGGCGATCGCCTCGACCACGCGGTCGAGGCCCTCCATGCGGGCGGCCACCGTTTTCACGACGGGCGGGCGCCAGACCGGGCCGGAGCGGTCTCGGCGGCCCAGCGAGATCATGTACTTGAGGTCGCGCGCGGTCTGGTCGGCGCCGTCGCGGTCGGCCTTGTTGACCACGAAGACGTCCGCGATCTCCAGGATGCCCGCCTTCGCGGCCTGGATGCCGTCGCCCATGCCCGGTGCCAGCAGGACGATGGTCGTGTCGGCGAGGGCGACGATCTCCACCTCGGACTGACCGACGCCGACCGTCTCCACGAGGATCACGTCGAAACCGGCGGCGTCGAGCACGCGCAACGCCTGCGGGGTGGCCCAGGAGAGGCCGCCGAGGTGGCCTCGGGTGGCCATCGAGCGGATGAAGACGCCGGGATCGGTGGCGTGGTCGCCCATGCGCACGCGGTCGCCCAGCAGGGCGCCGCCGGAGAACGGGCTGGACGGGTCGACGGCGATCACGGCGACACGCTTGCCCTCGGCGCGGAAGGCGCGCACGAGGGCGTTGGTGGAGGTCGACTTGCCGACGCCGGGGGCGCCGGTCAGGCCGATGACCTGGGCGTTGCCGGTGTGCGGGGCGAGCGCCGCGGCCACCTCCGGAAGGGCCGAGCTCGCCTGTTCCACCAGCGAGATCAGCCTGGCGACCGCGCGCGGCTCGCCGTCACGCGCGCGGTCGACCAGTCCTGCTACGTCAACAGCTGTGGCCACAGCCGGGACACTAGTGGCGTGGCTCGAAGCGTTGCCGAGCGAATTCGCGCTCAGACGGGTGCCTCGGGGTGCCGCCCCCACGTCCTCGTACTGGTTGTACGGGGGCGTGGGGGCGGTGCCGCGAGGCGCCCTGCTGAGCGTGGATTCACCGTCAGCGCTTCGTGTCACGCCACTAGGCCTTGGCGGGCACGCGGATGATCAGAGCGTCGCCCTGACCACCACCACCGCACAGCGCCGCGGCACCCACGCCGCCGCCTCGACGCTGCAGCTCGAGCGCGAGGTGCAGGGCGATGCGGGCACCGGACATGCCGATCGGGTGGCCCAGCGCGATGGCGCCGCCGTTGACGTTGACCTTGTCCTCGGGGATTCCGAGCTGACGGGACGAGACGATGCCGACCGCCGCGAACGCCTCGTTGATCTCGATCAGGTCGAGGTCGGCGGGATCGGTGCCCTCCTTGGCGCACGCGGCCTTGATGGCGTTGGACGGCTGCTCGTGCAGCGAGGCGTCGGGACCCGCGACGACGCCGTGGGCGCCGATCTCCGCGATCCACTCCAGGCCCAGTTCCTCGGCCTTCGCCTTGCTCATCACGACCACGGCGGCCGCGCCGTCGGAGATCTGCGACGCCGAGCCCGCGGTGATGGTGCCGTCCGCGGCGAACGCCGGGCGCAGCTTGCCGAGCGAGTCGGCGGTCGTGTCCGCGCGGACGCCCTCGTCCGTGCTGAACAGGATCGGGTCGCCCTTGCGCTGCGGGATCGCGACCGGCGCGATCTCGGCTTCGAACACGCCGTTCTCCGCGGCCTTGGCGGCGAGCTGGTGCGACCGCGCGGAGAACGCGTCCTGCTCCTCACGCGTGACGCCGTAGCGGCCGTTGTACTTCTCGGTCGAGACGCCCATCGCGACCTGGTCGAACGCGCAGAACAGACCGTCGTGCGCCATGTGGTCGACCATCGTCACGTCGCCGTACTTGAACCCGCCGCGCGACTTCGGCAGCAGGTGCGGCGCCTGCGTCATCGACTCCTGGCCACCGGCCACGACGACGTCGAACTCGCCGGCGCGGATCAGCTGGTCGGCCAGCGCGATCGCGTCGATGCCGGACAGGCACACCTTGTTGATGGTCAGCGCGGGCACGCTCATCGGGATGCCCGCGGCGACCGCGGCCTGGCGGGCGGGAATCTGGCCCGCTCCGGCGGTCAGCACCTGACCCATGATCACGTACTGCACCTGCTCGGGGGCCACGCCGGCGCGTTCCAGTGCCGCCTTGATCGCGACGCCACCCAGCTGGGCACCCGAGAAGTCCTTGAGCGACCCCAGCAGTCGGCCCATCGGGGTACGCGCCCCGGCGACGATCACGGAACCGGACACAACTGCCTCCATTGGAAGAGCGAACGGTCGTTAACTAGGCACCATACCTGGGGCTACTGGGCGGTAATCGTGTGAGACCCCGCACAGGAGCACCTGCACCGATCAGGTAGTTACCCTTGCCCGCTATGAACGCAGACCTCGCTCGATTCGTGACCGCGATCGACCACGTGGGCATCGCCGTGCCCGACCTCGACGTCGCCATCGCGTTCTACCGCGACAACTTCGGCCTCGAAGTCGCTCACGAAGAGGTGAACGAGGAGCAGGGCGTGCGCGAGGCGATGCTGCACGCGCCCGGCGACCACGCGGGCACCGCGATCCAGCTGCTGGCGCCGCTGAACGAGGACTCGACGATCGCGAAGTTCATCGGCCGCTCCGGTCCCGGCCTGCAGCAGCTCGCCTACCGGGTGTCCGATGTGGACGTCGCGGCGGACGCGCTGCGGGCGAAGGGCCTGCGCCTGCTCTACGACGCGGCCAAGCGCGGCACGTCCGACAGCCGGGTCAACTTCGTGCACCCGAAGGACGCGGGCGGCGTGCTCATCGAGCTGGTCGAGCCTGCAAAGCACTAGCGACGAAAACCAGCTCGCGGTCGATCGGGTCCTCCTCGTCGCTGTGCCTCGCCACCGAATGCCGGTAGCTGACGGCCAGCGCGAGGAGTGCCGCGGCTGCCTCGACGTCCTTGATCGCGACGGCGGCACCGCCCGCGGCCAGGATGACCTGCTTGATCTGCGCCGCGACGTTGTCGTAGCGCGCCCGCATCGCGTCGCGCACAGCTGAATGCGTATCCGCTTCACGCCACAACAGGTGTGACAGCAGCGGCGAGGCGTTCAAGCGCGCGTCGAGTGCGGCCACGAGCCTCCTGAGCGACTCCGCGACGTCTCCCGCGACGACGACCCTGCGGTGGTCGACCGTGCTGTCCGGCAACCGCGCCACCAGCGCGGCGAGCAGGTCCTTCTTGCGGTTGAAGTAGTAGTGCACCAGGCCTTTGGGCACGCCGGCGCGTTCGGCGATCCGCGAGGTCGGGGTGGCGTCGAAGCCTCCGTCGGCGAAGAGCTCTTCAGCCGCGGCCAGGATGCGTTCCTTGGCCGAGTCCTCCACGCGTTCCTCCATGAGTGTGTGGGCCCAAGAAGCTCCTGGGCCCACAGGTTTTCCGGCTGATCAGTGCGGCTGCGCCGCGGCCGAGTGCGCGGCGTTCGCGGAGGGCATCGCCAGCGCCCCCGCGGCCACGGTGAGCACGCCGCCGACCCAGGAGACCCACGAGGCCGCCATCAGGTCGGTGTAGCCCATCACCCACGGAGAGATGAACAGCAGTGCTCCGAGCACCATCTGCACGTACTCCCCGTAGATCATCGCGGGCATGGCGAGGTCGACGAGTCCGTCGATCGCGATGAGCGCGCCGAGCACGATCATCGTCCACATGGCCGCGTTCGAGGTGTCCACGACGAGCGGAGACAGCAGCACCAGAACGCCGATCGCCACTTCGGCCCAGTCCTGCCACCTGGTCCACGCCTTGGTCATCTCCACCACCTCCTCCTTCTCGGATCACCGTCGATGCTCCTCTTTGGCTGGCCGCCCGGTCAACACTTCTGAGTGGAATCCCTCACAGGCGTGCATCTGAATCGGTTACTGCTGAGTAACCTCCGGCAACCTGCGACTATCCCTCACTCGGGAAGGAATGCCGCCGTGCAGAAGATCCTTGACGCGATCCTGGCCGATGAGCTGGACGCGATCGGTTCCTTGGACGTTCCGGAGAGCTATCGGGGCGTGACAGTGCACGCGGACGAGGCCGACATGTTCTCGGGCCTCGAGACGCGGGACAAAGACCCGCGCAAGTCGCTGCACGTCGACGAGGTCGCCACGCCGGAGCTCGGTCCGGGTGAGGCGCTGGTCGCCGTCATGGCGTCCGCGATCAACTACAACACCGTGTGGACCTCGATCTTCGAGCCGGTGTCCACGTTCGGCTTCCTGAAGAAGCTGGGCGGCCGCCACAACCTGCCGTACCACGTCGTGGGGTCGGACCTGGCCGGCGTCGTCGTGCGCACCGGTCCCGGCGTCACCGCGTGGAAGCCGGGCGACCGCGTCGTGGCGCACTGCCTGGACGTGCCGCTGGAGGCGCCGGACGGCCACAACGACACGATGCTCGACCCGCAGCAGCGGATCTGGGGCTTCGAGACGAACTTCGGTGGCCTCGCGGACCTCGCGCTGGTGAAGTCGAACCAGCTGATGCCGATGCCGAAGCACCTCACGTGGGAAGAGGCCGCGTCGCCGGGCCTGGTGAACTCCACCGCGTACCGGCAGCTCGTGTCGACCAACGGCGCGAACATGAAGCAGGGCGACACCGTGCTGATCTGGGGCGCCTCGGGCGGCCTCGGTTCGTACGCCACGCAGTTCGCGCTGAACGGTGGCGCCACGCCCATCTGCGTCGTCTCCTCTCCGGAGAAGGCGGAGATCGTTCGTTCCATGGGCGCCGAACTGATCATCGATCGTTCCGCCGAGGGCTACAAGTTCTGGAAGAACGAGCACGAGCAGGACCCGCGCGAGTGGAAGCGGTTCGGCGCTCGCATCCGTGAGCTGACGGGCGGTGAGGACCCGGACATCGTGTTCGAGCACCCCGGCCGCGAGACGTTCGGCGCGTCGGTGTTCGTGGCGCGCAAGGGCGGCAAGATCGTGACGTGCGCCTCGACCTCCGGGTACATGCACCAGTACGACAACCGCTACCTGTGGATGAACCTGAAGAGCATCATCTCCTCGCACTTCGCGAACTACCGCGAGGCGTGGGAGGCGAACCGGTTGATCGCAAAGGGAAAGATCCACCCGACGGTGTCCAAGGTGTACTCAATGGACGAAACGGGCCAGGCCGCGCACGACGTGCACCGCAACGTGCACCAGGGCAAGGTCGGCGTGCTCTGCCTTGCGCCGGAAGAAGGTCTTGGTGTGCTGGATCACGAACTGCGCGCGAAGCACCTCACAGCTATCAATCGATTCCGGGGTGTATGACCTTCCGGGGTTACCCGAACGGGTAGCGTGAGGGGCATGGGCCTCGCCGACGACCGTGACCTCGTCCCACTGGGATCCGGCTTCGACATCGTCAAGCGCGGTTACGACCGCGCTCAGGTCGAGGATCATCTCGAACGCCTCGACTCGGACCTGCGGCTGCTCGCCGCGGACCGCGATGCCGCCGTGTCCCAGACGTCCGACCTGGCGCGCCAGCTGGAAGCCGCACGCTCGGAGATCACCGAGATGCGCAACCAGGTGGAGCGCCTGTCACTGCCGCCGACGACGCTGGAGGGGCTCTCCGAGCGCCTCCAGCGCATGCTGCGGCTGGCCCAGGACGAGGCCAACGAGATCAAGGCCCGTGCCGAAGCCGAGGGCGGGCACATCCGCGCCAAGGCGGAAGCCGACGCGGGTGTGCTGCGCCAGCGCTACGAAACGCTGATCGCCGAACTGGACGAGCGCCGCGCGGCCATGGAGGCCGAGCACAAGGGCGTGCTGGAGACGGCGCGCAACGAGGCCGAGAAGATCGTCTCCGAGGCCGAGAGCGCCGCCCGCAAGATCGCCGACGAGTCCGAGCAGCGCCGCGTGACCGTCGAAGAGGACTTCGAGATCGCGATGGCCGCCCGCCGCTCCGAGGCGATGGCGACGCTGGCAGCCCAGGAAGCCGCCTCCAAGAACGAGGCCGACCGCCGCATGCGCGAGGCCGCCGAGGAGGCCGCCCGCGTCCGCGCCGCGATCGCGCAGGAGCAGACCACCTCGAAGGCCGACGCGGAACGCCGAGTCCGCGAGGCCACCGAAGAGGCGAACCGCCGCCGCCACGACGCGATCACCGAGGCCACCGCACGCATCCAGGAAGCGACCGACGAGTCGAACCGCCGCGTGCGCGAGGCCACCGAGGAAGCCAACCGCCGCACCACCGCCGCCACGCAGCGCGTCGAACAGCTCCGCAACCTCCGCAACCGCCTGTCGCACCAGCTCCACAACGTGCGGACGGCGCTGCAGGAGGTCGTGCCGCTGCTCGACCCGGTGGACGAGGAGAAGCCGGCGGCGCCCGCTGCCGCGCCGCAGGGGCCGGGCACTCCGGCCCAGGCGCCGACTGGCCAGGCAAAGACCGCTCCGGCACAGGGGTCGGGCGGCCAGGCACAGGGTTCGAGCGGCCAGGCACAGGCTGCTCCCGCGCAGGGTCAGGCTGCTCCCGCGCAGGGTCAGGCTGCTCCCACGCAGGGCCAGGCTGCTCCCACGCAGGGCCAGGCTGCTCCCACGCAGGGCCAGGCTGCTCCCACACAGGGGTCGGGCGCTCCGGCACAGGCCAAGCCAGCCCAGGCGCCGGCTCCTGCGAAGCAGGCGTCTCCGGTTCAGCAGGCCGCGCCCGCCGCGCCGAACAAGCCGGTACCGGCTCCGAAGGCACCGGCTCCCCAGGCTCAGGCATCTCAGGTCGACGGCCCCACGGCACAACTCGCGCGCCCGCAGACCGCCAAGAAGTCCTGATCCCAGAAGCTCACGCGGCGGCAGGTAGCCAGGTCTCCTGCCGTCCAACCGCACGCGGTAGCACGCAGCCCAAGTCTCCAGCCGTCCAACCGCACGCGGTAGCACGCAGCCGCTGGGAAATCCTGCCGCCACCAAGCTCACGCAGGGGTCCCCCGCCCAGGGGGACCCCTGATTTCAATTATCCCAGCCAGCACCGACAATTCCGCGTCCGCGCAGGTCAGCGCATGATCTCGTAGACCGCCGGCATCGGCAGCGCACGGCAGAACGCCCAGTCCATGCGGCACCCCGCCGCGATCAGCGCACGCGTCAGAAACGTCCCGTGCGACCCCACCAGCACCGTCACGTCCGGGTACTCCCCGGCCATGCGCGCCAACGCTTTCCCGGCCCGCGAGGTCAGCGCGTCGAGGCTCTCCCCCGCCCCGTGCGCGGTTCCCGGATGAGCCCAGCTGCGGGCGTACCGGTCCTCCCAGTCCGCGCTCGGCAGCAGCCCCGACTCCCACTCCCGCAGCTCGGGCCACGTCGTCACCGCAAGACCCAGCGCATCGGCCGCCGGTGTGACGGTCTGCACCGCGCGCAACTGCGGGCTCGACAGCACCGCCGCCGGCTCGTACGCGACGAGGCGCTCGGCCAACGACTTCGCCGCCTCCACGCCCGCCGGCGTCAGCGGGCGCCGGTCGTCGTCGGGCACGCCGAAGGGCGGCGGCACGGACTGCGCGTGGCGCACCAATACGATTCGCGTCGTCACAACACACCATCTTGGGGGAACAGGATGTTCGTGAAAGCGCTGGGCACAGAGGGTGCCGAGCTCAGGCCGCTGGAACCGTGGCAGGCCGAGGAGTTCTTCGCGCACATGGAGCGCGGCCGGGAGTTCATCGGGCAGCACATCGGGTTCGCGGACAAGGCGAAAGACCTGGAGAGCACGCGCGAGCTCCTGCAGGGCTACGCGGACAAGGCTGCGGCCGACACCGGGCGGATCTTCGGGATCTGGCTGGACGACAAGCTGGTCGGCGGCGTGCTGCTGCGCGTGATGGACGTCCCGCAGGGCCGCGCCGAGGTCGGGTGCTGGCTGGAGCCGGCCGCCACCGGCAAGGGGCTGGTCACGCGGGCGTCGAAGGTCCTCATCGACTGGGTGATTCGCGAGCGCGGCGTGCATCGGGTTGAGTGGCTGGTGTCGTCGGCGAACGCACCCAGCATCGCGGTCGCGCGGCGGCTCGGGATGAGCAGGGACGGGGTGCTGCGCTCGTACTTCCTGCACCGCGGGGTTCGTCAGGACCTCGAGGTGTGGTCGGTGCTGGCGCCGGAGTGGGAGAGCTGATGGACGACCTGGTGCTGCTGCACGCCTTTCCGCTCGACGCGCGGATGTGGGACGTGCCGGGCGCGCTGACGCCGTCGCTGCGCGGCAGCGGTGAACCCGATCTCGACACCGTCGCCGCACAGGTGCTCGGTGTGCTCGACGAACGGAAGCTGGACCGCGTCGTGCTCGGCGGCTGCTCGATGGGCGGCTACGTGGCGATGGCGTTGCTCAGGCGTGCGCCGGAACGCGTCAAGGGCCTGGTTTTCGTCGACACCAAGCACACCGCGGACACGCCGGAGGCGGCCGCGAACCGCCACGCGATGGCGGACCGCGTCGAACGCGAGGGCGTCGGCGAGTGGCTGGCGGACGCGATGCTGCCGAACCTGCTCAGCCCGGACGCCTCGGACACGGCGCGGGCGTCGGTGCGCACCATGATCCTCGAGCAGCAGGCCGAGGACGTGGCGTGGTGGCAGCGCGCGATGGCGAAGCGGCCGGACTCGACGGACGTGCTGGAGTCGCTGAACGTCCCGTCCCTGGTGCTCGTGGGCGAACACGACAAGCTCACGCCGCCCGACGTGGCCGCGAAGCTCGCCGTGACGCTGATGCACTCCACGAGCGAACGCATCGAGGGCGCGGGCCACCTGCCGCCCGTCGAGCAGCCGGACGAGTTCCGCTTCCGGCTCGAACGGTGGCGCGAGCAGATCGGGGTCTAGCGACTACCAGCGGCGCGCGGCCGGCCATCGCCGGCCGCGCGAGTTCCAGCACGCCTGGTGCCAGTGCCGGCGTTCCTCCACCGAGCCCGTCTCCCTGGCGGGCCACGCCACGACGTGTGCGACGCCGGGGCGGATCTCGTGGTCGCAGCCGGGACAGCGGTAGGTCTTCTGCGCCTGCGCGCCCGAGATGGCGCGGACCAGCCAGTCGCCGTCCGGGCCCGACTCGGTGCGCGCCCAGCCCACACCCCCGCCGAGGGGACGGGAGTCGTCTGGCTTGGGGCTGTTACGACGTGGCACGACAACACGTTAACCGCTCGTAGAATCAGGGCGTGCCGACCTACGAGTTCCGTTGCCGAACCTGCGACGACACCTTCGACGTGCAGCGCCCGATGAGCGAGTCGTCCTCGCCTGCGAGCTGCCCCGAGGGCCATCCCGACACGGTGAAGCTGCTGTCCATGGCCGGTATCGGCGGCACGCAGCAGGCCGCGCCCGGTGGTGGTGGCGGCGGTTGTTGCGGTGGAGGTTGCTGCGGCTAGCGCCGGAACTTGAAGAGGTAGACCACGCTGGCGACGAGCAGTGCCGCGGCGAGGGGAACGTGCAGCGCCGTGAGGTGGAGGAGGCCGCTGAAGACCTGGGCGGTGATCAGCGCCAGAAAGCCTGCCGCGTACCAGATGGGCTGAGGTGATCCGCCGCCCGGCCGCCACGCGAGAACCGCGACGACGACGTGGACGACCGTGACGACCCACAACGTGTACGAGCCGGCGCTGTGCAGGACGTGCCCGTACGGGAGGGTCATCATCAACCCCGCGGTGACGGACTGGAGGAAGACGGCTGCGGTCTGCAGCGCGACGGTGGCGTGCAGGAGCTTGACGCTGGCGGGCTTCGCCGTGGTTTGCGTGGCCATGACAGTCCGACGACGCAGCATCCGGAAATGTGAGGCGGGGGGCCTTGGCTGATTCTGGTGTGCACGCGATCGTGAGCGAACAGCGGCAACTGCTGAACCTCGCCTACCGCCTGCTGGGTTCACTGGCCGACGCCGAGGACGTGCTGCAGGAGACCTACGCGCGGTGGTACGCGCTGTCACCGGACCAGCGGGACACCATCGAGTCCCCGGGAGCGTGGCTGACGAGGGTGGCCGGCCGCATCTGCCTGGACGTGCTGGGGTCGGCCAGGGTCAGGCGGGAGCGCTACGTCGGTGAGTGGATCCCGGAGCCTCTCCCGGACCGCGAGGAATGGGGCGGCGGGCCCGATCCGGCGGACCGCGTCACCCTCGACGAGTCGGTCACCATGGCGTTCCTGGTGGTGCTGGAGCAGATGACTCCGGCGGAACGGGTCAGCTTCGTGCTGCACGACGTCTACCGGTTCCCGTTCGCGGAGGTCGCGCACATCGTCGGCAGGAGCCCTGCGGCGTGCCGGCAACTGGCCACGTCCGCGCGACGGAGGATTCGCGCATCGCAGCGCGACGAGATCCCGGCCGCGCGGCAGGCGGACGTGGTGCGAGATTTCAAACAAGCCTGGGAAGCGCAGGACATCCAGGCCCTGATCGCCTTGCTGGACCCGGCCGCCATCATGATCGCCGACGGCGGCGGCCAGGTCGGCACGGTGCTGGAGCCGGTGGAAGGCCGCGAGCAGATCGCCCGCTACCTCATCGGCATCGGGAAGATCGCGCCGGATCTGACGATCCTCACCAGGACGGTCAACGGCAGGCCCGGCCTGGTGGCGACCTATGACGGTGTCGCGGTGACGGTGGCTGCTCTCGAGGTGGAGAACGACCAGATCACCAGGATCTGGGCGGTGCGCAACCCGGAGAAGCTGAAGCCCTGGCGAACCGCGGTACAGGACTAGGACGTCTCGCGGTCGATCATGACCTCGGCGACCTTGCGGCCCTGCTCGCAGACGTCGCCGAACTTGCCGCTCGAGTCGATGACGATGATGCCGAGCCCGCCACCGCTGTAGGGCAGGGCGAGCACGCACGACGGTTCGACGTCCTGCTCGCCCGTGCGGTTCAGGTACGAGACCTTGTGGCCCTTCACGTCCCAGTCGCCGGTGGTGCGCTCGATCTTGATCGGCGTGCCCTCCCGGAAGCGCAGGGAGACACCGACTTCGACGCCGTCGATCTTCGTCGTCCAGCGGCACGACTCCTCGAACGTCGAGTCGTAGTTGATCTGCGTGGGCGGCGTTTCGGCCTTGGCACCGGGGTAGGGCAGGTCCGTCCACTTCAGCTTGGCGCAGTGGGGCGTGATCTCGCCGTCGATCGGCGCGGTCTCCGGATCCTCGGACTCACCGGGCTCGGCGCTCGGGTCCGTCGACCCCTCCTTGTCGAACGGAGAGGTCACGTCGAGCGGGGCCTGCGCGACCGGACTGCCCTCGACGACCGCACGCGCACATCCGGACGCGAGCACGAGGACAGCCAACAGGAGCACCAGTCGCCGCATGGCTCCCACCATGCCAGACGCGACATGGTGCCCCTGTGAGCGGCTCACGAGTAGTCGCGGAAGCCCTTGCCGGTCTTGCGGCCCAGACGACCGGCCGTGACCAGGTGCTCCAGCAACGGCGCCGGCGCGAAGCCGGGCTCGCGGAACTCGTTGTAGAGCGTGCGCTGAATCGCCAGCGACACGTCCAGACCCACCACGTCGAGCAGCGCGAACGGTCCCATCGGCAGACCGCAGCCGACCTTCATCGCGTTGTCGATGTCGTCGGCCTCCGCGTAGTGGGCCTCCAGCATCTTCACCGCGTCGTTCAGGTACGGGAAGAGCAGCGCGTTGACGATGAAGCCGGCCACGTCGCCGCAGTGCACCGGGTGCTTGCCGAGGTCGAGGCAGATCTTGCGGGCCGTCGCGACCACGTCGGCGCCCGTGGAGATCGTCTCCACGATCTCCACCAGCTTCATGACCTGCGCGGGGTTGAAGAAGTGCAGGCCCACGACGTCCGCCGGCCTGCTGGTGGCCGCCGCGACCTCGATGACCGGCAGCGAGGACGTGGTCGTCGCGAGCACCGCACCGGGCTTGCACACCTCGTCGAGCGCCGCGAAGACCTCCTTCTTGATCCCGATCTCCTCGGCCACCGCCTCGACGACCAGGTCGCAGTCCGCCAGTTCCACGAACTCCACGGCGGGCGAGATGCGGGCGAGCGTCGCGTCGCGGTCCGCCTCGGAGAGCTTGCCCTTGCTGACCGCGCGGTCGAGCGACTTGCGGACGGCGCCGATCGCCTTCTCGGCCTTGTCCAGACCGCGCGCCCGCAGCACCACGTCGTACCCGCGCTTGGCGAACACCTCGGCGATGCCCGTGGCCATCGTGCCGGTGCCGATGACACCGACCCGCTGGACCTCACGCGCCTGCGTCGCGCTGTCCACTTCGGACGGCGTGTGCACGTCCTCGACGACGACCGGCGAATCAGGCCCGTCGTAGGTGTAGAAACCGCGCCCGGTCTTCCTGCCGAGCAGACCGGCCGTGATCATCTGCTTCAGCAGCGGAGCCGGCGAGTGCAACCGGTTGCGCGACTGGTGGTACATCGTGTCGAGGATCTCGTACGCGGTGTCGAGACCGATGAGGTCCAGCAGTGCCAACGGTCCCATCGGGTAACCGCACCCGTACCGCATGGCCGCGTCGAGGTCCTCGCGCGTCGCGTACTTGGACTCCAGCATCTTCACGGCGTGGTTGAGGTAGGGGAAGAGGAGGGCGTTCGCGATGAAACCCGCCCTGTCCCCGATCACGACCGGCGACTTGCCCAGCCTCTCGGTGAACGCGACCACGTCGGTGATCACGTCCGGCTCCGTGACGACCGTGCGCACGACCTCGACCAGCTTGAGGACCTGCGTGGGGTTGAAGAAGTGCAGGCCGACGACCTTGCCGGGCCGCTTCGTCACGACACCGATCTCGGTGATCGACAACGACGACGTGTTGGACGCGATGATCGCCTCGGGCTTCAGGACCTCGTCGAGGTCCTTGAAGATCCGCGCCTTGAGCTCGATGCTCTCCGGCACCGCCTCGATGACGAGGTCGCAGTCCGCGAGGCTGCTCAGGTCGAGGCTCGTGGTGACCCTGCCGTGCAGCGCCGCGCTCTCGTCCGCGGTCAGCTTCTCCCGCTTCACGGCCCGCTGCGTCGAGTGCTCGAGGTGCCCGAGACCGCGCTCGACGCCGGCCGCGTCGACTTCCACCACCTTCACGGTGAGCCCGGTGCGCGCGAGTACCTCCACGATGCCCGCGCCCATGGTTCCGAAGCCGACGACTCCGACGGTGTTGATTTCGCGCGCCACTGCAGACCTCCCTGCGGGGTAAAGCGTGGGCTACCAAGGAGTAACTTGCGGGCGACTATGCCACTCCCAGCGCCGCCGGGCGTCGTGAGCTTCGCCATCGGGATCGAAACAGTTATCGGTCTAGCAAACGCCTGGAACCGGCCTTTTGCCTGATGAACCCTTGTGGGGGAACGGAGGGTTCCGCCATCTGAGGGGGCGGCGGCTTGGTCGGGGCCGTGTTGGGCAGCGAGCCGGGCGGGCGGCGAGCCGGGCGGGCGGGAAGGGCGAGCCGCGGGAAGGGCGGGCCGCGGCGGGAACGGACCGCAGCGGGGTTGGACTTCACCGAAGTGGGTCTCGGGGAGGGTGGGCCTCGGGGGCAAGGGTGGATCGCGCCGAACTGAGGCGGCCGGATCACGGTGCAGGGCGGGTCACAACCCCAGAGAGCGCACCGGCCACCAGCGCGCACTGCACATCGGGGACGGCGGGTGGCAACCCGCAGCTTCATCACGTCCCTGCAGCCACGCGACAGCAACTCACCACGCGACAGCCTCCCGCCACGCAAACTCCCGCCACGCAGACCCCCGCCGCGCCGCTCCCCGCCGCCGCTCCCCGCCGCCGATCACCGCCGGCCAGGACTGCCGCACAGCCCGATCGCCACGCCGACGACCGGCGTCAGTCGTCGAAACCCCTCGCCGCCAGCTCCTCGATGCGGCGCACCGCCTCCCCCGCATCCTTGCCCGTGGCCACCACGGTGATCGACTTGCCGCCGGGTGCGCTCAGGCCCATCAGGGCCAGCACGCTTGCCGCGTTCGCCTCCTCATCGCCGTAGCGGACCACCACGTCGGCATCCAGTTCCGCGACCGTGCGGGCGAGCAGGGCTGCTGGGCGGGCGTGAAGGCCCACCTCGTTGGTCAGCAACACTTCTGCCGACACGGCGTCCGGCACCAGGTGCAGCGCCGGGCGGCTGGGCGCGGCCACCGGGGCCTCTCCTGAGGCACCTTCGGCGGCACTCGCCACGTCGGGTAACGGGGCGCCTCCCTGGGCGGCTACGGCTGCCGCCACCGCGCCTTCCACCAAGGGGGCGTCCACCACCGAGTAGCGCGAGGGGTCGTCCGCCGACTCGACGGCCATCTCCGCCGTCATCTTGGCGCTGCCCAGGTCGTAGAGCACGACCACGCCCGCGCCCGAGTCTGCGTCGGCCAGGGCTTCGACCACCGCGCCGTAGTCGGTGCCCAAGCCGCCTTCCTCGGTGCCGCCCACGGGGAGCACCGCGACGTCCGGGGCCATCTGGACGGCCAGTTCCGCCACGCCGTTGGCCAGCATGTCGCTGTGCGAGACGACCACCAGGCCCACTCGGCTCGCAGGTACCGCCGCCGTCATGCCTTGGCCGCCGCGTCCGCGAAGGCGCGCAACAGCAACTCCGTCGACCTCGCGCCTGGATCCATGTGGCCGGCGCTGCGCTCACCGAGGTAGGAGGCGCGGCCCTTGCGCGCCACCATCGGCACGGTCGAGGAAGCGCCCTCCGCCGCCGCGTCGGCGGCTGCGGAGAGGGTGGCGGCCACCGTGCCCTCGGCGCACGCCGCGGCGGTGACGGCCGGGGTCAGGGCGTCGACCATCGTCTTGTCACCCACCACGGCCTTGCCGCGCGCGACCACGCCGTCGAGTGCGGCCTGCAGGGCTCGGGCCACCGCGTCGCGGTCCAGTTCGGCCGCATCGCCCACCGCGGCTGACGCGCGCAGGAAAGCGGTGCCGTACAACGGGCCCGCCGCGCCGCCGACCGTCGAGATCAACGTCGTGGCGGCCAGCTTCAGCACCTTGGCGGGCGTGTCGGGTGGCTCGGTGTCCAAACGGGACAGCAGCGCGGTGAAGCCGCGCTTCATGTTCTCGCCGTGGTCGGCGTCGCCGATCGCCTGGTCCAGGCGCACCAGTTCGTCGCGGTGCTCCTGGACGACGGCCGCGGCGGCTCGCAGGGCCGCCACGACGTCCGCTGCCGTGCAGCCCACCTCAGACTCCCCACCGCAGTGCCGGCGTGTGGACCGGCGCGTCCCACAGCTCGACCATCTCGTCGTCGAGACGGAGCAGCGTGAGACTCATGCCCTGCATCTCCAGGCTCGTGATGTACGGACCGACCAGCCTTCGTTCCACCGTGATCCCCCGATCAGCCAGCAACTGCTCCGCGATGCCGTGCGCCAGGTACAGCTCCAGCAGCGGTGTCCCCCCCATCCCGTTCGTGAAGAGCAGCACCCGATCACCTGACGCGAACGGCAGGTCTTCCAGGATCGGGTCGAGCAACGCCGAGACCATCTCCGCGGCGGTACCGGCGTGCACCTTCTGCCGGCCCGGCTCGCCGTGGATGCCGATGCCGATCTCCATCTCGTCGTCGGCCAGCTCGAACGACGGCGAACCCACGTGCGGCACCGTGCACGCGGTCAGCGCGAGGCCCATCGACCGCACCGACGCGATCACCCGTAACGCCAGCGCCTCGCAGGCGGCCAGATCAGCACCGCGCTCGGCCGCCGCGCCCACGATCTTCTCCAGCAGCACCGTGCCGCCGACGCCGCGACGCCCTGCCGTGTACAGCGAGTCCTTCACCGCCACGTCGTCGTCGATCACGACGGACCTGACCTCCGACTCCGCGAGCTCGGCGGCCATCTCGAAGTTCAGCACGTCGCCGGTGTAGTTCTTCACGATCAGCAACGCGCCCGCGCCACCGTCCGTCCGCGACACGGCGTCGACCACCTGGTCCGACGTCGGCGACGTGAACACCGGGCCCGGACAGGCCGCGTCGAGCATGCCGCGCCCGACGAACCCGCCGTGCAACGGTTCGTGGCCCGACCCTCCACCCGAGATGATCGCGACCTTGCCCCGCACCGGCGCGTCCGCGCGCACGACGACGGCCGGGTCGTAGTGCACGGTCAGCAGATCGGAATGGGCTGCCTGCATTCCCCGCAGTGCGTCCTGCACCACGGTTTCCGGATCGTTGATGATCTTCTTCATCGAACAGCCCTCCCGAGGAGTCGGTGCCGTGTTCCTTCTTACTCCGGGGGTCTGACACTCGGAACTGGCAAAGGACCCGCGTACCGTTAGGCCGCCCTAAGAAATGCAGGTCAACATCACGTTCCGTAGTGGAGGAACAACGTCGTGTCGAAGAGAGCAGCGCTGCTCGTAGCAGTCGCCCTGACCCTGACCGCCTGCTCCAGCACGCCGGACAAGCCGACCGTCGCCCAAGGTGGCGAGGACTTCGGCAAGGCGTACGAACTGAGCAACGGTTTCGGCACGACGCAGAAGCCCGGCGAGTTCCCCCGCACGATCAAGCACGCGATGGGTGAGACCAAGCTCGAGAAGAAACCCGAACGGGTGATCGTGCTCGACACCGGCGAGCTCGACAACGTCGTGGCGCTCGGCATCAAGCCGGTCGGCATCGCCTACACCGACGGCTCGCCGACCATGCCGTCCTACATCGGCGACAAGGGCGGCACGCCGGAGAACGTCGGCACGACCAACAACCTCAACCTCGAAGCGATCACGAAGCTGAACCCGGACCTCATCCTGGGCTCGCAGCTGCGCGCGGAGGCCCTCTACCCGAAGCTCGCGGCGATCGCGCCGACGGTGTTCAGCGTGCGCCCCGGCTACGTGTGGAAGGAGAACTTCCTCCTCAACGCCGCCGCGCTCGACCGCCAGGCCGACGCCGCGAAGATGCTCGAGGACTACACGAACAAGGCCACCGAGACCGGCAACGCCATCGAGAAGAAGCTCGGCGTGCGCCCGACGGTGACGGCGCTGCGCTTCATGCCCGGTCGCATCCGCCTCTACGCCAAGAAGTCGTTCATCGGCACGATCCTGATCGACGCCAAGATCGGCCAGCCGACCTCGTCCCAGGTGGACGACCTGGCCGCCGAGGTCAGCGCGGAGCAGATCAGCAAGGCGGACGGCGACTTCATCCTCTACTCCACCTACGGCGACCCGGCCAAGACCGCGACGGGCGCCGTCGTCGGCGGCCCGCTGTGGAGCGGCCTGAACGCCGTCAAGGCGGGCAAGGCGAAGCCGGTCCTCGACGAGACCTACTTCCTCGGCCTCGGCGTGCTCGCCGCGGACGTCGTCCTGGACGACATGAAGAAGCAGCTCGGCGTCTGAGACACCCGGGCGGATGCTCTTCGGCGCCTCAGCGGCCGAAGAGCGTCCGCGCGAGGCGCAGCATCTGCTTGCCCGCCATGGACGGCCTGTCGAACGTCGCCATGTTGATCAGCGACTTGAACTTCAGCTTCGTCACGGCCTTGGCGTAGGCGAACTCGCGCAGCCCGTCCTCACCGTGGATGCGCCCGAACCCGGAGTCGCCGACACCGCCAAAGGGCAGCCCGGGAATCGCCGCGTAGGTCAGCACGGAGTTGACCGACACCATCCCGACCCGCAACTCGGCGGCCAGCTCCTCGCCACGCGACTTCGAGAACACGGCGGCACCCAGCCCGTACTTCGACTGGTTCGCGAGCCGCACGCCCTCCAGCGCGTTCGGCACCCGGTTGATCACCACGGTCGGCCCGAAGGTCTCCTCCGTGACCGCCAGCGAGTCCTCCGGCACGTCGACAAGCACCACCGGCTCGACGTACGGCGGCCTGATCGAGTCCGGCCCACCCACCAGGGCCTTGCCGCCGCGGTCCAGCGCGTCCTGCACGTGCTCGCGGATGATCTCCACCTGCGACGGCATCGTGATCGGCCCGAGGTTCGCGTTCGGCTCGCCGCCCGGCTTGAGCTTCTTCGCCCGCTTCACCACGATTTCGGTGAACTCGTCGGCGACGTCCTCGGCCACGTAGATCCGTTCCACGCCCGCGCAGGTCTGGCCGGCGTTGGACACCGCACCCCAGATCGCGGCCTCGGCGGCGGCGGTCAGGTCGGCGTCCGAGTCGACGATCAGCGCGTCCTTGCCACCGCACTCGACCAGCACCGGCGTCAGCGACGTCGCGGCGGCGGCCATGACCTTCTTGCCGGTCCGGGTGGAACCGGTGAACGCGATCTTGTCGACACCCGAGGCGACCAGTGCCGCACCCGTCTCACCGAAGCCCGTGACCACCTGGAACACCGGGTACTCCGGTACCGCCTCGGTGAACGTCGACGCGAGGAACGTGCCGACGCCCGGCGTGAACTCCGACGGCTTGAACACCACGGTGTTGCCCGCGGAAAGTGCGTACGAGATCGAACCCATCGGCGTGTGCGCGGGGTAGTTCCACGGCCCGATGACACCGATGACGCCCAACGGCCGGTACTCCAGCGTCGCGCTGTGGTTGAACATCAGCATGCCCGAGGAAACCCGGCGCTTGCCCAGCACACGACCGGCGTGCCGCGAGGCCCAGTGCAGGTGGTCCATCACCAGCGCGACCTCGACCCGGGAGTCGTCCGCGGGCTTGCCCGTCTCCGAGCTGATCAACGCGATGAACTCGTCCGAGCGCCGCGAGAGGATCTTGCGCCACGCGTCGAGCTTGGTCTTGCGGCCCTCGAAGCCGAGACCCGCCCACCACGCGGCGGCCTCGCGCGCCGAGGACACCGCGTCCTCGACCTCGGCAGCCGTGTGGATCGGGTGGTGTGCGACGACCTCACCCGTGCGCGGGTCCAGTGATGCGAACCGCCGCTGCTCGCCATCGGCCGACAGCGCGCTGTCCGAAGCGGTCTGCGTCATGAGAGCTCCTTCGGTACTCGCCAGTAACCTCGACACTAACGCGTACTCGGGGAACTTTCAGCCCCTGCCTGGTCCCGCGCGGGGCGGTCAGGCCTGGGGCAGTGAAGGGAGAACCGCCTTGGCGAACGTCTGCGCCGCCTGGCAGCGATCCAGCTCCTTCTCCTTCGAGGCCGCGACGATGAACTCCACGATCTCACCCGCGTCGGCCTGGTCCCTCGTCCGGATCAGCACCAGCTCGCACGTCGGGTAGGCGCCGTCCCTGAACGACTGGTAGCCCTTCAGCCCGCCACCGAGATCGGTCTCGACGGACCTGCTGTCGAACTTGCCGTCCTTCGGAATGCGCGCCGTCTTGAACTCGATCTGCATCTGCGCGCTCTGCCCCGTCCACGAGCACTGGTGCAGACCGTACGGCAGCGCACGCGGCGACGCACCGAGCACCGGCGCGAGCGTCGACTTCTCCACGATCGCGCACGGGTCGACCTCGACCGGCGAGCCCTTCGGCGGGCTGTACTTCTGCGGGTTGCCCTTGAGCTTGCGGACGGCGCCTTCGAGCACCTTGCGCCCCGGCTCGCACGCCTCGCTGCCGTCGGTGCCGGTGTTCACCTGCAGTCGCACGGCCTGTGCCGGGTTCTCCTGCGTCACGGCCGTGATGAAGCACGAGGTGCTGTTGAGCTTCTGCTCACCGCTCTTGAGGCCCGCGATCTGCTTGGTCGCCTTCTTCAGCTCGGTGGACGTCAGCGAGTAGCCGATGTCCAGCGTGAAGTTGAGCGTCTTGCCGGCCTTGTCCTTCATGTAGTTGGAGCAGCGCGTGTAGGAGCTGCTCGAGTACTTCGACGGCGTGCCGACCGTCTGCAGCAGCTCCTTCTCGATCAAAGCGCACGGGTTGATCAGGCGCAGGCGCTCGGGAGCGAACGCCGGATCGACCGGTTTGTTCGGCGGCGCGGACTGCTTGACCGACGGGTCGGTCGACGTCGACGTGTCCGCACCCGCCTGCACGGTGCGGCGCGGCGAGTTGGTCTTGGCAAGACCCGGCCCGGTCGCACAGCCGGCCATCAGCAACGCGGCGGCGGCGACCACAGCGGTGGCACGAAAACGAGGCACGACGTGCACGGTAGCGACCTTTGCGCGCCCTCGTGGGCGGTACCCCGAGTTACCCCGTGGCACATGTCACCCACAGCTACGGGAACGATTCAGAACATCAACGCGATGTACAAGGTGAAGACCCCGACAGAAGGAGAGACGTGCGAAACCGAATTCGCCGCGCATTCAACTGGCTCGACGCGTGGACGATCGAGGCCTTCAACCCTGTTTACCCTGGTCGTCCCCAGTCATAGCTCCTTGAGCGGCTGCTTGTCCGTGTCCGCGAACTGAGGGCGCAGCATCGCCCACGCGGCGAACACCGCCGACAGCACCACCATCGCGATGCCGGCCCACAGGTTGATGTTGACCCCCTCGGCCTTCTTCAGGTCCTCGTCGGTCGTGAACCCGAACCCGATGACGACCAGTACAACGCCGTACAGGCCGAAGAGGAAAGCGATGATCAGTCGCAGGTCGAACAACCTCATGGCAGCCTCCCTCAGCCGAAGATGAAGTAGAGAACGGTGGTCAGGGCCAGCACTCCGCCGCCCAGCAGGGCGGGCGAGCGGTACCAGCCGGCGTCCTCACCGGTGGTGGAGTGCGCCCTGTCCGCCTTGGGCGTGAGGCTGTA
This sequence comes from Lentzea kristufekii, assembly GCF_033949925.1. Classification (NCBI taxonomy): domain Bacteria; kingdom Bacillati; phylum Actinomycetota; class Actinomycetes; order Pseudonocardiales; family Pseudonocardiaceae; genus Lentzea; species Lentzea kristufekii. The sequence goes on along the minus strand of NZ_JAXAVV010000016.1, from coordinate 155,148 downwards.
GACCAGCCCGACGAGCTCACTGTCCGGCTTGGGCCTCGTGACCATGGTGACCGCGGCGCTCACGACGATGTCGACCACGAACGCGAGACCCGCGCCGAGGAAGCTCGCGCCCTGACCGGGCAGTTCCAGCAGGTTGATGCCGAACGACGGCTCCGAGATCGCGTAGATGAAGATCGCGGTGAACGTGCCCGCGAGCAGACCGACCCAGCCGGCGGTCGGCGTCATCCGCTTCCAGAACATGCCGAGGATGAACGTCGCGAACAGCGGCGCGTTGAAGAACGAGAACAGCGCCTGGATGTAGTCCATGATGTTGGACCCGCCGAGCGCCGCCGCGATGAACGCCGTGCCGATCGCGAGAACGCACGCTCCGACCGTGGCGAGACGGCCGATGCGCAGGTAGTACTCGTCCGGCTTGTCCTTCTTCACGTAGTCCTGCCACAGGTCGTACGTGAAGACGGTGTTGAACGAGCTGACGTTCGCCGCCACACCGGCCATGAAGCTCGCCAGCAGACCCGTGATCGCGATGCCGAGGATGCCGTTGGGCAACAGGTCGCGCATCAGCAGCGGCAGCACGTCGTTGTAGGCCACTCCGCTGCTCGTGTCACCGGCCTTGAGCTGCGCCATCTCCGGCACGATCACCGCGGCGATGATGCCGGGGATGATGATGATCGCCGGGATCAACGACTTCGGGTACGCGCCGATGATCGGCGTGCGCTTGGCCGCGGACATCGACTTCGCGCTCATCGCGCGCTGCACCTCGGCGAAGTTCGTCGTCCAGTAACCGAACGACAGCACGAAGCCGAGACCGAACACCAATCCGACGACACTCCACACCGGGCTGTTGATGCCGGTGAGTTCTGTCGCCGGCCACGCGGACAGCTGCTCCTGGTCCGTGACCTTCTCGACGATGCCCTGCCAGCCGCCGACCTTGATCAGGCCGACGATCGTCAACGGCGCCAGCGCGGCCACGATGACGAAGAACTGCAGCACCTCGTTGTAGATGGCAGCGCTCAGACCGCCGAGCGTCGTGTACGCGAGCACCACCAGCGCCGCGACGCAGATGGACACCGGCAACGGCCACCCGAGCAGCGCATCGATGATCACCGCGAGCGCGAACAGGTTGATGCCCGCGATCAGGATCTGCGCGACGGCGAAGCTGATGGCGTTGACCAGGTGGGCCGGTTTGCCGAACCGGCGGCGCATGAACTCGGGGACACTGCGCACTTTCGAGCCGTAGTAGAACGGCATCATCACCAGACCGAGGAACACCATCGCGGGGATGGCGCCGATCCAGTAGTAGTGCACGGTCGCCATGCCGTACTGCGCGCCGTTCGCCGTCATGCCCATGAGCTCGAGCGCGCCGAGGTTCGCGGAGATGAACGCGAGACCGGTGACCCACGCCGGCAGCGATCGCCCGGACAGCAGGAAGTCGAGGCTGGAGGAGACGGATCGTCGTGCCATCACGCCGATGCCGAGAACCACCACGAAGTAGATGACGAGCAACGCGTAGTCGATCGGTCCCGCGTCAAGCCGCAGGTCCGCCTCGGCCAGCACCGACATCGACACTGCCCACCTCCAAGCCTTCCAACAAAGTCGAACAGAAACGACCAGGAGAGGACAGCACTCCAGGTGAGCGAGTTCCTACCCCGCGTGGATGATCACCAAACCACGAGGTGTCGCGGATCGCTCACTGAAGCCAGGGGGCATGCGAAAAACGGCGTGCGGACGGGTGGCCGTTCGACGAAGCTCATGCCGTGGACGAGCCGAACAACGACGCCGAGGCACTGGCGCGGCGAATCAGAACAGGCGGAACTCGTCCGGCTCGATCCCGCGCAACGCGTCGTAGTCCAGCACCACGCACCGGATCCCGCGGTCCTCGGCCAGCACCCGCGCCTGCGGCTTGATCTGCTGCGCCGCGAACACTCCCTTGACCGGCGCCAGCAGCGGGTCGCGGTTGAGCAGTTCCAGGTACCGGGTGAGCTGCTCGACGCCGTCGATGTCACCGCGCCGCTTGATCTCCACGGCGACCGACTTGCCGGCGGAGTCGCGGCACATCAGGTCGACCGGGCCGATCGGGGTCGGGAACTCGCGGCGCACCAGGGACCAGCCGTCGCCCAGGGTCGTGACGTGCTCGGCGAGGAGCTTCTGCAGGTCGGCTTCGACACCGTCCTTCTGCAGGCCGGGCTCCGGGCCGAGCTCGTGCTTGGAGTCGTGCAGGACCTCTTCGAGGGTGATGATCAGCTTCTCCCCCGCCTTGTTCTGCACCGTCCAGATGTCCGGGTCCTCGATCAGCCAGCAGGGCGGGCTCATCCAGTTCAACGGCTTGTACGCGCGGTCGTCGGAGTGGATCGACACCGAGCCGTCCGCCTTGATCAGCAGTAGTCGCTGAGCCATGGGCAGATGGGCGGTGAGTCGGCCTACGTAGTCGACCTTGCAGCGAGCGATGACGAGACGCACCGCGACAGGCTACGGGGTGTGTCCAACAACCGGACGTTAGGTACGGTCCGTGCCGTGGAAAGCCTCGGCACCCGTGAGGTGTACGCAAACCCGTGGATGACCGTTCGCGAGGACGAGATCAAACGCGCGGACGGCTCGAGTGGCATCTACGGCGTTGTCGACAAGCCCGACTTCGCGCTGATCATCCCTCTCGACGGTGAACGCGTGCGGCTCGTCGAGCAGTTCCGGTACCCGATCGGTCTGCGCCGCTGGGAGTTCCCCCAGGGCACCGCGCCGGACCGCGCCGACTCCGACCCGCTGGAGCTCGCCCGCCGCGAGCTCCGCGAGGAGACGGGGCTGCGCGCCGGCCGGATGATCGAGCTCGGCGTGCTCGACGTCGCTCCCGGTATGTCGTCGCAGCGCGGCCGCGTGTTCCTCGCGACCGACCTGTCCGAGGGCTTCCACGAGCGGGAGCACGAGGAGCAGGACATGCGGTCGGCGTGGTTCCCGCGTGCCGACTTCGAGTCGATGATCTCCAAGGGCGAGATCACCGACGCCCAGTCGATCGCCGCCTACACGCTTCTCCTGCTGCACGAGCACTCCCAGCCCTAGTTCTGGCAGCCCTGGAACGCCGCCCGGTAGCTCTGCGGTGAGGTCCCGGCGATCCGCTTGAACCTGTCGCGGAACGCCGTGGCCGATCCGAAGCCCACGCGGCTGGCGATCAGCTCCACGGGGTCCCTGGTCGTCTCCAGCAGGTGCTGCGCCTGGCGGACCCGCGCGCGCTGCAGCCACTGGAGCGGCGTCGTGCCCGTCTGCTCGCGGAAGCGCCGGTTCAACGTCCGCGTGCTCATGCCCGCCTGCTTCGCCATGTCCTCCAGCGTCAGGTCGAGCGCCGCGTTGGCCTCCATCCACCGCAGCACGGGTTCCAGTTCGGCTCCTTGAGGCGTCACGGGCGGTGTCACGATGAACTGCGCCTGCCCGCCTTCTCTCTCAAGGGGCATCACGGCGAACCGCGCCGCGTCGGCCGCCACAGCCGACCCGTGATCGCGCCGGATCATGTGCAGGCACAGGTCCAGCCCCGCGGCGGCACCGGCTGACGTCAGGAACTGGCCGTTGTCGACGTAAAGCACGTCCGGATCGACTTCCAGCGCCGGAAACCGCGCCGCCAGCTCCTCGGCTCCCAGCCAGTGCGTGGTCACCCTTGCCCCGTCGAGCAGACCGGTCGCCGCGAACACGAACGCGCCCGTGCAGATCGACGCGATCCGCGTGCCCCTCGCCGCCGCCTGCCGCAGCGCGTCGATCAACGGCTTCGGGACGACCATGTCCGGATCGTGCCCCGGCAGAACAATGGTGTCCACTTCGGACAGCAACTCCAAGCCGTGCGGGACCTTGATCTCGAAACAGCCCGCGTCGACCGTCCTCTTCGGACCGCACACCCGCACGCGGTACCGCCCGACCCAGTTGAACGCGTCGACCGGTGTCGCGAAGTCGAACGGGACGACGCTGTCCATCGCCACCACTGCCACCTCGTGCACGCCCACCACCGTAGCTGGCGAGAATCCGTTGGAACATGGCATTCCAGCCAGTTCTGCGCGGCCGCGTCCGCTCCTACGGTTTTGATCACCGACGTGAGGAGACGCAGTGAGAGCTCAAGTGGTGTTGTTCGACGGCTTCGACCCGCTGGACGTGATCGGCCCGTACGAGACGCTGATGGCGGGCGGGATCCGGACCGAACTGGTGTCGGCGGAGGGGCCGCGCCGGGTCCCCGCCGGGATGAACCTGTTGTCCCTCGACGCCACCGCCCGGCTCGACCCAGGCATCGACCTCATCGTCGTGCCCGGTGCGGCGTCGATGCAGGACGAGGAGGTGTTCGCCCTGCTCAGCGCGGCCGCCGCCACACTCGGACCCGTGCTCGCGGGCTCGAAGGCGATCATCGCCACCGTGTGCGGTGGATCGCTCGTGCTGGCCATCGCCGGCCTGGCCAAGGGCCGGAACGCCACCACGAACCACCTCGGCCTGCACGCGCTGGAGTCGATGGGGGTGAACGCCGTCCGCGCCCGCATCGTCGACGACGGCGACCTGGTCTCCGCCGCCGGCGTCACGTCCGGCGTCGACCTCGGTCTCTACCTCATCGAACGCGAAGTCGGCGCCCAGCAGGCCCTGGAGGTCGAGACGCTGTTCGCCCACGAACGCCGCGGCACGGTGTGGAGCGCGGCGTGAGCAAGTTCTTCCTCTCACTGCACGTCCTGGCCGCCATCGTCGCGATCGGCCCGATCACCGTCGCCGCCAGCATGTTCCCGAAGGCCGTGACCACGGCCGGCAATCCCGAGCTCCTGCACCGGATCTGCCGCGTCTACGCGCTCATCGGCATCTCGGTGCCGGTCTTCGGGTTCGCGACGGCCGGCGTGATGGGCGTGACCGGCCACCCCTGGGTGATCTTGTCGATCGCGCTCACCACCGCCGCCGCGTTCTTGCTCGCCCTGAAAATCCTGCCCGGCCAGGAGAAAGCCCTCAAGACCAAGGACATCAAGCACCTGGCCATGTACACGGGGATCTTCAACCTGCTGTGGGCGACCGTGACCGTGCTGATGATCCTCCGGCCGGGCTCGACAACAGGTGCCTAACGCTGCGACACCGGCCGCACGACGATCTCGTTGACGTCGACCTCCGCGGGCTGCGAGATCGCGTAGGCGATGGCGTCACCGATGGCGGACGCCGGCAGCGCGAGCTTGCGGAAGTCCTCCATCAGCGACGCCGCGAAGTCCTCGGTGATGGTGTCCGCCAGCTCGGACTCCGTGACACCGGGCGAGATCACGGTGACGCGCAGGTCGTCGCGTTCCTGTCGCAGCCCCTCGGACAACGCCCACACCGCGTACTTCGTCGCGCAGTACACGGCGGCGGTCGGCATGACCATGTGCGCGCCGATCGAGGCGACGTTCACGACGTGCCCGCCGCCCGTGAAGCGCGGCAGCACGGCGGCGATGCCGTTCAGCACGCCCTTGATGTTGACGTCCACCATGCGGTCCCACTCGTCGACCTTCAGCGAGTCCATGAGGGACAACGGCATCACGCCCGCGTTGTTCACCAGCACGTCGACCCGCCCGTACCGCTCCACGGCGGCATCCACAAAGGACTGGAAGGACTCGCGGGAGGTCACGTCCAGCGGCGCGTGCGCACCACCGATCTCGTCGGCCAGCGCCGCCAGCCGGTCCTCCCGCCGTGCCCCCAGGAAGACCTTGTGACCGGCCTTGGCGAGGACTCGGGCCGTCGCCTCGCCGATACCGCTGGAAGCTCCGCTGATCACCACAACTTTTTCGCTCATGGCACCGACGATCGGCGCGCGGCGCGGCCTCTGCCAGGACACCTTCTCCCTAGGTGTGGCACACCCAGGCAAGATTCCCAGCCGGGCAATAACCTCGGCACCGTGCTAGGCGAGTTCCTGAAAGCCCACCGCGCCCGCGTCAACCCCCAGGACGCGGGCCTGCCGAGCCACACCCAGCGCAAGGTCAAGGGCCTGCGCAGGGAAGAGGTCGCGGTGCTCGCCGGGGTGAGCGCGGACTACTACGCCCGCCTCGAACAGGGCCGCGAGACCAACCCGTCCGCGCAGGTCCTCGACGCGCTGAGCCGCGCGCTCCAGCTCGACACCGACGCGCGGGCGCACATGCACCGCCTCGCCGGAGTCGTCGCGGACGAAGGTCATTCGACCGACAAGGTCAGCCCGGAACTGCTGCGGCTCATCGGCGGCATGCACGACCTGCCCGCGTTCGTGATGAACTCGCTGCTCGACATCCTCGCGGTGAACCCGCTGGCAGAAGCCCTCTACGAGCCGTTCACGCCCGCCGACAACGCGGCCAGGATGACGTTCCTCGACCCCGCCGCCGCGAGCTTCTACCCGCGCTGGAACTGGGTCGCGCAGAGCACCGTCGGCCACCTGCGGCAGACCGCCGACCCGAAGTCCCCGCGCCTGCGCCAGATGGTGGAGGCGCTCAGCGAGAGCCCGGTGTTCCGCGAGCTCTGGGACCAGCACGAGGTGCGCGGGAAGACCCAGGACGCCAAGGAGTTCGTGCACCCGGCCGTCGGCGCGCTGAAGCTGAACTACCACTCGTTCGACGTCCGCGAGGCGCCCGGCCAGTTCCTGGTGATCTACCAGGCGGAACCGGGCCCGAACGCCGATGCGCTGAGGCTCCTCGCGACTAGTCGGGCCACACGGGCGGCCGCTTCTCCAGGAACGACGCCCGTCCCTCTTTGGCTGACGGGGACTGCGAAGTCTCGGCCATGACGGACAGCGCGATCTCGTACCCGTCGATCTCGGGCCGGTCCAGCTGCGCGTAGATCGTCCGCTTGCCGATCGCCTTCGACGCCCGGCTCCCCCGCGTGGCGCGCGCCAGCAGGTCGTCCGTGGCGGCGTCCAGCTCGTCCACCGGCACGGCGCGGTTGATCAGCCCCCACTCCACCGCCGTCGCCGCGTCGATCACGTCACCGGTGAGCACGAGCTCCATCAACCGCTTGCGCCCGATCGACCGCGCCACCGGCACCGCGGGCGTGTGGCAGAACCACCCGGCCTTGCCACCGGGCAACGAGAACCCTGCCGTGTCCGCCGCCACCGCGAGGTCGCACGAAGCCACGAGCTGACACCCCGCCGCCGTCGCCAGCCCCTGCACGCGGGCGATGACCACCTGCGGCGCGGACTGGATCGTCTTCATCAGCACGGTGCACAGCTCCAGCAGCAGCCGCACGCCTTCCTCGTCACGGGCGTGCACGTCCGCGAAGTCGTGCCCGGCGGAGAAGACGGGCCCTTCGGCGGCCAGCACGATCCCGGCCGCGTCCGACGTGCGTGCCTCGCGGAACGCGTCCAACAGCTCCGTGAGGTGCTCGGCGGACAGCGCGTTGCGCTTGGCCGCGCGGTTCATCGTGATCCGGACGACGGAACCGTCCCGCGAAACGTCAACCATTCCGCGACACTAAGGCCCTACGGGAGGGAGCGCACCTCTCGGATCACGGTGACGATCTCGTCCATGATCTCGGTCAGCTCGTAGTCCTTGGGCGTGAACACCCGCGCCACGCCACGCTCGCGCAGCTTGGCGGCGTCGTCCGGCGGGATGATGCCGCCGACGATCACCGGGATGTCCCCGGCGCCGGCCTCACGCAGGCCGTCGACGACCGCGGGCACGACCTCCAGGTGCGAGCCGGAGAGGATCGAGAGGCCCACGACGTGCACGTCCTCCTGCACGGCGGCCGAAACGATCTGCGACGGCGTGAGGCGGATGCCCTGGTAGACGACCTCGAAGCCTACGTCGCGGGCGCGCACGGCGACCTGCTCGGCGCCGTTGGAGTGGCCGTCGAGGCCCGGCTTGCCGACGAGCATGCGCAGGCGTTCGCCCATCTCCTCGCCGGTCGAGCGCACCCGGTCGCGCACGCGCGCGATCTCCGAGCCCGCCTCGCCGGAAGCCGACGCGCCGGAAACGCCTGTGGGAGCACGGTATTCGCCGAACGTCTCACGCAGCGCCTGCGACCACTCGCCGGTCGTCACGCCGGCACGTGCGCACGCCAGCGTCACCTCGACGAGGTTCTGGTCGGTCTTCGCGGCCTCGCGCAGGGCGTCCAAAGATGCCTCTACAGCAGCGTTGTCGCGGTCGGCACGCCACTGCTTGATCGCCTCGACGGCCTGCGCCTCGACGACCGGGTCGATGGTCTCGATCGAGTTCGCGCCCTCGGCCTGCAGCGGCGACGGCTCGGTCGTGTCGAACTTGTTGACGCCCACCACGACGTCCTCGCCCGCCTCGACGCGGCGGCGGCGATCCGCCAGTGAGGACACGAGGTTCGACTTCATGTAGCCGGACTCGACGGCCGCGACGGCGCCGCCCATCGCCTGCACGCGGTCGATCTCCTCGCGGGCACCGGCCAGGATCTCGTTGACCTTCGCCTCGACGACCGGTGAGCCGTCGAAGATGTCCTCGTACTCCAGCAGGTCCGTCTCGTAGGCGAGCACCTGCTGCATGCGCAACGCCCACTGCTGGTCCCACGGGCGCGGCAGTCCGAGTGCCTCGTTCCACGCGGGGAGCTGGATGGCGCGCGCACGGGCGTTGCGGGACAACGACACCGCGAGCATTTCCAGCACGATGCGCTGGACGTTGTTCTCCGGCTGCGCCTCGGTGAGACCGAGGGAGTTGACCTGCACGCCGTAGCGGAACCGGCGGTGCTTGGGGTTCTCGACGCCGTAACGCTCCAGCGTGATCTCGTCCCACAGCTGGGCGAACGCGCGCATCTTGCACATTTCCTCGATGAACCGCACACCGGCGTTCACGAAGAAGGAGATGCGGGCGACGACCTCGCCGAACTTCTCCTGCGGCACCTGACCGGAGTCGCGCACCGAGTCGAGAACGGCGATCGCCGTGCACATCGCGTACGCGACCTCCTGCGCCGGCGTCGCGCCGACCTCCTGGAGGTGGTAGCTGCAGATGTTGATCGGGTTCCACTTCGGCACGTTCGACACGGTCCACGCGACCATGTCGGTGATCAGCCGCAGCGACGGTCCCGGCGGGAACACGTAGGTGCCGCGGGACAGGTACTCCTTGATGATGTCGTTCTGCGTCGTGCCGGCGAGCGCCGACGGGTCCGCGCCCTGTTCCTCGGCCACGGTGACGTACATGGCGAGCAGCCACATGGCCGTCGCGTTGATCGTCATCGACGTGTTGGCGGCGGCGAGCGGGATCTGGTCGAACAGCTGCCGCATGTCGCCGATGTGGCTGACGGGCACGCCGACCTTGCCGACCTCACCCTTCGCGAGCTCGTCGTCGGGGTCGTAGCCGGTCTGCGTCGGCAGGTCGAACGCCACCGACAGGCCGGTCTGGCCCTTCGACAGGTTGCGGCGGTAGAGCGCGTTGGAGGCGGCGGCTGACGAGTGACCCGCGTACGTGCGCATCACCCAGGGCCGGTCGCGCTCACGGTCAGCTGGGTACGGCACAGCAACCTCCCACATCGTCGTTCACCGGAGCGTACTGGCCGGTAACCGTCGCCGCGCGTGCGATTGCTCACTGAATCGTGACCACTGGGAGCATGATGAAGAGGTGACGGGCTTCTACCAGACCGGGATCGTCTTCGCGGTTCTCGGCTTGCTGGCTCTGGTGCTGAGGTACTTCGCGGGGAACGACAAGCGGCCCGTGCCGGATCTGGACGGCACGGACTTCGGGTTGCTGAGCGAGGTCGCGGTCGTCCCGACGGAAGAGGCCGCGAACGTTCTCGTGCAGAAGCTGAAGCAGAACGGGGTGCGTGCCACGCGTTCGCGACACGCGCCTTACCAGGTGATGGTGTTCCCGGCGGACGTCCCGAACGCGCGGCTGGTGCTCAGGAGCTGACGCGCTCCACGTTCGCACCGAGCTTGCGGAGGTTCTCCACGAAACCGGGGTACCCGCGCTCGATGTGGAAGATCTCATAGACCTCGGTGGCCCCGTCGGCGCACAGACCGGCGAGAACGAGCCCCGCGCCAGCGCGGATGTCCGACGCCCACACCGGCGCGCTGGACAGCTTCTCGATCCCGCGGATCACGGCGTGGTGACCGTCCGTACGCGCGTCAGCCCCGAGCCTGATCATCTCGTCGATGAACCGGAACCGTGACTCGAACAGGTTCTCGGTGATCATCGAGGTGCCCTCGGAGACCGTGGACAGCGCGATCGCGAACGGCTGGTTGTCCGTGGCGAACCCGGGATACGGCAGCGTCACGAAGTCGACGGCCTTGGGCCGGCCCTCCATGACGACGCGGAACCCCTCGTCCTCGCCCTCGTAGACGGTGACCTCGGCGCCCGCCATGCGCAGCTTCTCGAGCACCAGGTCGAGGTGGTGCGGGTTCACACCACGCACCCGCACGTCGCCCCGCGTCATGACTGCGGCGAAACCCCAGGTGGCACCCACGATCCGGTCACCGATGACGCGGTGCTCGGTCGGCTTGAGCTCGGTGACGCCGTGGACGGTGAGGGTGGACGTGCCGGCGCCCTCGACCTTCGCGCCCATCTGGTTGAGCATCAGGCAGAGGTCGACGATCTCGGGCTCACGAGCGGCGTTGTCGATGACCGTCGTCCCGGTGGCGAGCACGGCCGCCATCAGGATGTTCTCGGTGGCGCCCATGCTCGGGAAGTCGAGCCAGATCTGCGTGCCCTGGAGCCCCTCGGCCTCGGCGACGATGCAGCCGTGCTCGATCCACGTCCTCGCACCGAGCTTCTCGAGCCCGCTCTGGTGCATGTCCAACGGCCGCGAGCCGATCGCGTCACCGCCGGGCAACGCCACGACCGCGCGCTTGCACCGCCCGACCAGCGGCCCGAGCACGCAGATGCTCGCGCGCAGCTTGCCCATGGCCTCGGAATCAGCCCGATGGCTCAGCTCGGCGGGAGTCGTGATCCTCGCCACGTCGCCTTCGAGCTCGACCTCGCACCCGAGACTCCGCAGCGCGTCCGCCATCAGCGGCACGTCGAGGATGTCCGGGCAGTTGGTGATGGTCGTGGTGCCCTCGGCCAGCAGGGCTGCGGCCATCAGCTTGAGCACGCTGTTCTTGGCGCCGACGACGTCAACATCGCCGACCAGCCTTGCGCCACCGTGTACCCGGAAATGCTCGCTCACGCGGCAATCCTACGTACGGCTCTAAAGTGCCAGCCATGGCGGTGCATCTCACCAAGATCTACACACGAGTCGGCGACGACGGCACGACCGGACTCGGCGACTTCTCGCGCGTCCCCAAGACCTCGGCACGCATCGAGGCCTACGCGGACGTGGACGAAACGAACGCGTCCCTCGGCGTGGCCCTGGCGCTGGGCCGGCTGGCACCAGACGTCTTCGAGGTGGTGCGCAAGGTGCAGAACGACCTCTTCGACGTCGGAGCGGACCTCTGCACCCCGATCACACCCGACCCGAAGTACCCGCCGCTGCGCGTGACCCAGGCCTACGTGGACCGCCTGGAGGGCTACTGCGACACGTTCAACGAACGCCTGGGCAAACTCGACTCGTTCATCCTGAACGGAGGCACCCCGGGAGCGGCCCTGCTTCACCAGGCACGCACCATCGCCCGCCGCGCGGAACGGCGCACGTGGTCGTTGATCGAAGAGGACGCCGAGCACACGAACGTCCTGACGGCGAAGTACCTGAACCGGCTCTCGGACCTGCTGTTCATCCTGGCCCGCGTGGCGAACCCGGACGGCGACGTCCTGTGGCAGCCGGGCGAGAACGCCTGACGCACGCAAAACGACCCGCCGGGGAACCCCAGCGGGTCGTTCTCACAAACTCAAGAAGCCCAGGGAATGGACCGCCCAGGCGGCGAAGACTCCAGCCAGGACAAGAACCCGGTCAGAGCATCCGGTCCCATGGCGATCTCGACCTCACCAGAGGCGGACCGGCATCGCAGCACGGTCGCCCCCACGGGCATGGCATAGGCCTCAGGCCCGGTCGGCTCCCGCCGGGCGTCGATCTCCAGCCCGTCCCGCGAGATCAGCTCGTTCGGCCCTGATCCGAGCGACAGCACCCGGAACCAGGCGAACGAGTCGCCCCGGTAATGCCCCACGCCCAGGTGCCAGCCACGCCCACGGTCATCGAACTTGCTGCGCAGGGCGACGTGCACGCCACCCTCACGCAGCAGCCGGATGCGGCGCCAGGCGAAGCAGGTGATGACGATCGCCACCCCAAGAAGGATCAGGCCGGCAATCTCGGTGATCCCCACGGCTGCGGCCTCGTGCCCGGTCTCAGGCCGACTGTTCCACGGCCCGCACGCGCGCCGCCGCACGTGCGCGGTCTGCGTCGTCCGCGTCCTGCAGCGCAGTGCGCGCCGCGTCCACGTCGATCTCGCCCGCCAGTTCGGCGTCCTCGGCGAGAATCGATACGCCGGTGCCGGTCACGGACAGGAAGCCACCGTGCACAGCGGCGGTGACAAGGCCACCGTCCGTCGTGCGCACGCGCACCACGCCACCCTCGACCAGCTGGCCGAGCACGGGCTCGTGACCGGGCAGGATGCCGATCTCGCCCTCGGTGGTCTGCGCCGAAACAGAGGTGGCCTTACCGGACCACAAACGGCGTTCAACGGCGACCAGTTCAACGGTCATCTCGGCCACGCGTATCTCCCTCGTCGTCTGGAGTCGAACTGAGTCTAAACGGTCGCCTGACAACCTTGCCGCCCCGCCCGGTGTCAGTACCTTCGACGACCGCCGAAGGGGGGACATGCAGGACTTCGAGGAGTTCGTGGCGTTGCGGTCGCAGGCACTGTTGCGCACCGCCTACCTGCTGTGCGGCGGCGACAAAGGCGCCGCTGAGGACATTCTGCAGGACGTCCTCATGAGCATGTACGGCAAGTGGCGCCGGATCAGCTCCTCACCGGAAGCGTACGCACGCGCCGGACTGGCCAACGCGGCCGCGAACCGCTGGCGCCGGCGGGCCCGCAAGCCGGAGGCACCGCTGGAACTGGGCGCGGTGCCGTCGGCTCGCGGACACGAGCAGCAGGTCGTGGACGCGGACAGCGTGGTGCGGGCGTTGGCGCGACTGCCGAAGAAGATGCGTGCCGTTCTGGTGCTGCGGTTCTTCGACGACCTCAGTGAGGCCGAGACCGCACGCGCACTCGGTTGCGGCGTCGGCACGGTGAAGAGCCAGACCTCGCGCGGCCTCGCCCGCATGCGCGAACTGATGGGTGAGCAGGTGCTGACGTGGAACTGAAGCAGGCGATGGAGGTCGCGACGGCGGAGCTGGACGTGCGGCCCGGGTTCGTGGGGGACGTGATGGCGGGGGGACGGCGGAAGCACACGCGCAGGCTGGTGGCGGTGGCCACGGCGGTGGCGCTGCTCGCAGGCGTGACGGCGGGGGTGGTGCTGACGCGGCTGGCGGAGCAGTCGCCCGACCTGCGGCTGACGGCGGCGCCGACCGGTCCGCTCGCCGGCGACGCCGAGTTCATCGCGACCGCGCTGCACCTGTGGAACGAAGCGCAGAAGGACGAGCCGTGGAAGCGGGACGAGCCGGTGACCGAAGTCTCGTCGAAGCCGAACATGTTCTGGACCGGGCAGACGCCGACCGGCCCCGCGGCCCTGGTCGCGCAGCAGGTGAAGGTGTACACCTCCGAGAAACCCGCGACGCTCGTCGGTCTCGTCGCCGACGGCAAGGTGGTGAACCGCGAGGTCGTGCTCTCGGAAGCCAGGCATCGCGAGGCCGGGCTCTACCGCTTCGGCCCGACCGGCGACCAGTACGTGGTGCTGACCCTCGGCAAGACGGTGTTCTGGTCGCAGAGCCCGAAGCGCGGCCCCGACCACCGGCTGACCCGCACGTGGGCCTCCGCGCCCCACGACCAGGACGGCGTGGTCTTCACCGTCGTCCCGGTGGACGAACGGCCCGTGTTCGTGCGCGGCGACTCCGTTCCCCAGCCCGGCGACTTCACCCAGCCCGCGATCATCAGCGATGACCTTCAGCCGGACCTCCCGTTCGAACCTCACCCCGGCCTCGGCTGGGAGGGGAACTTCTGCGCCACGGACTTCCCGGAGCAGAACCCGGAGCAGAAGAGGTCGTGGCAGCGCCTGACGATGCAGACGGTCCGGCAGGAACTGCAGAAGCGCGCGGTGCTCGACTACGTCGTCAGCTGGGAGGGGACCACCGACTGGAGCGTCTGCGCGTGGCTGCCCGACGGCCGGTACGCCCTGATGTTCGAGTCGTACGGCGAGCTGTACGGCGCGCTCTACCGGCCGGACGGCACGTTCAGCGCCTCCGTCGTCGGCGGCAAGGTGGTCAAGGGTGACTCGGCGGTGCTGCCGCTGCCGGACGGCCAGGGCACGATCGTCGCCGAGTTCGGCGCCACCGTCGGCCCTCAGGAGCGCGACAACGCCTGGCTGGCCCCTGCGGGCACCAAGGAGGTCACCGTGCGCCAGAAGGGCGTGCCCAGGGTGATCCGGCTGCCTTAGCCGTGCCAGGAACGCCAGAGCGTCGCGTAAATGCCGTCTCTGGCGACCAGGTCGTCGTGGGATCCCAGCTCCACGACGCGCCCCGCGTCGACGACCGCGATCCGGTCGGCGTCCCGCGCGGTCTGCAGGCGGTGCGCGATCGCGATCACCGTGCGTCTCTCCCGCACGGCCGCGATCGCGCGCTCCGCATGCCTGGCAGTGGCCGGGTCGAGCGAGGACGTCGCCTCGTCCAGCACCAACGTGTGCGGATCGGCGACCTCGACGCGTGCGAGCGCCAACTGCTGCGCCTGCGCGGGATCCAGTTCGACTCCGCCCGCACCGAGCAGCGTGTCCAGCCCTTCGCGCAACTCCTCGAACCACGCCGCGCCGACGGTCCGCAACGCTTCGAGCAACCGGTCGTCCGAAGCGTCCGGAGCCGCCATCGCGAGGTTCTCCCTGACCGTGCCGATGAACACGTGGTGTTCTTGCGTCACCAGCACGATCCGCTGCTCCCCGGCTGCCGCGAGGTCGGCGACGGGCACCCCGCCGACGAGCACCGAACCCTCCTTCGGCCGGTCGACGCCCGCGATCAACCGGCCCAGCGTCGACTTGCCCGCGCCGGAGACGCCGACGATCGCCAGCCGTTCTCCCGGCTGCACCACGAGATCGACGCCGTGCAGGACCTCATGACCGTCCACATAGGAGTAGTGGACTCCGCTCACCTCGATGCGGTCGCCGTCCGGTTCGCGGACGGCGGGCGCGGGTTCGACGTGGGCCCCGATTCCCTCGATCCGCGCGAACGACGCGCCGCCGCGCTGCAGGAACTCGACCCAGAACAGGATGCGGTCCATCGGCTCGACCAGCCGCCAGACCCACAGCACCGCCGTGACGACGACCTCGATCCGCACGCCGTCGGACGCGTAGAAGAAGCCACCGACGAGCAGCACCAGCGCGGCCGGCAGCGTGTTCACGAAGGTGGTCACCGGGAACAGCACGTTCCTGAGCGCGAGCGTCCGCAGCCGCGCCCGGTACGACCGCGCGATGGCGCCGTCCGCCGCCGCCACCATCCGAGCCCTCAGGCCGTACGTCTCGATCGTCCGGCTGCCCTCGCCGACCGCCGCGGACATCTCCGCGACGTCCCCGTTGGCCTCGCTCTCCGCGAGGTACGCGTCGCGCGCACGGGCGAGGTACCAGCGCACCACCCACACCACGAACGGCATCCCGGCCAGCGAGACGAGACCGAGCACCGGGTCCAGCCAGAACACCGCCACGAACACGACCAGGAGGTGCACGGCGCCCGCGAGCACCTCGGGCACGCTGTCCCGCAACGCCTGGCCGACCGTGCCGACGTCGCTCGTCACGCGGGTCAGCAGGTCGCCGGTGCTCAGCCGGTCGACCACTCGCGCGGGCAACGCCAGCGTGCGCGTCACCGCCTCCTCCCGCAACGAGGCCAGGAACCGCTCGCCGAGCCTCGCCGCCCGCAACGCGCTGTACCGCACCAGCACCAGGTGCACGACGGCCGCACCGAGCACTCCGAGCGCGAGCTGGTCCACAGTGGACAGCGTCAGCGATCCGGCCTCCACCCCGCCGACGATCTTGCCGAGCAGGTACGGCCCAACGAGCCCCGACAACGCCGAAAGCGCGGTGAGCACGAGCACCACGGCCAGCGCACGCCGTTCACCCCGGAGCAGCCGCGCCGCGGCCTGCCGCACCTCACTGCGGTCCGCGATCGGCAGCCTGGTCATCGGCTCTCCTCCAGCTGCACGACCTGATCCGCCTGGTTCGCCCACAACGGCGACGACGACACGACCACCGTGGTCCGCCCCGACCGCCTCTCCCGCACCCTCTTCGCCACCGCCGCCTCGGTCACCGCGTCGAGCGCGGACGTCGGCTCCACCAGCACGAGCAGCTCCGGTTCGCTCAGCAACGCCCGCACGAGCCGCAGCCGTTGCCGCTGACCGCCGGACACGTTGCGCCCCTGCGACTCCAGGTGTGAGTCGAGGCCGTCCGGCAACGCCTCGACGACGTCCACCGCGGCCGCCGCGTACAACGCCTCGTCCAGCTCGCGGTCACCGTGCACCGCCACCGACACCGCCTCGCGCACGGTGCCCGCGAACAGGTAGTCGTCGTTGTCCGCCACCACCCCCGGCAACCGGTCGACGGCGTCCCTCGCCAGCATCGCGTTCGCCGAGACGACCACGGTCAACGCGCCGGTCTTCACCTCCAGCGGAACGGCGTCGGGGTCCTTCTCCTCGGGCTGCAACCGGAGAACGTCGATCACCCGCCGCGCCGACACCAGCGCACGCGGGATCGCGTCCGCCCCTTCCATGAAGAAGCCGACCGGCACGGTCAGCGTGGTGACGTACAGGTAGACCGCGACCATCTCCTCGATCGAGATGGCACCGGTGACCACCATGCGCGCCACGATCCACGTGACGACGGCGAGGAACAACGCAGGCAGCCCCCACGTCAGCGCCTGCACCCAGCTCAGCCACGCCGACACCCGGTAGCCGTCCTCGAGGACCTCCCGCGACATGGCCCGGAACCGCGCCTCGAACGCCGGCTTCCCGCCGATCCCGGACAGCACCCGAAGTCCGCCCACGATGTCCCCGGCCCGCGAACTCAGCTCTCCCTGCCGCTGCCGGTACCCGGCCTCCACGGCGTGCAACCGCCTCAGGACGGGCCCCGTCACCAGGGCGAGCACCGGCACCCCTAGCAACACCACAACGGCGACCAACGGCGAGATCCGCACCAGCAACACCGCCGTCGCCACGTACGCGACCACGGCACCCACTCCGGGCCCGGTACTGGTCAGCGCGTGCGCGATCCGCGCCGTGTCGCCGTTCTGCAGGTACGTGAGCTCCCCTGTGGACAGCTTCCGCCGCACCACCCCGCCCAGCCGGGTGACGTGCCGGACGACGATCTGGGCCGTGCGCAACGACGCATCGGTCCGCACCAGCGTCATCGTGCGATGGCGGGCGATGAAGACCAGGGCCAGGCCCAGCGCCACCCCGAGCAGAGCACCGCAACACCACAGCAACGCGGTCCGGTCACCATCCCGCACTCCGGCCTCGACGGCCCGCGAGATGAGGTACGGCGGCAGGATCAGCCCGCACATCGACAGCGAGCCCCACCACGCCCCGGCGAGCACCCGCCCGCGCTGCACGAGCACGAGCCACCACAGGTACCGCCAGGGCGATCGGACGTCCGGCGTCCCCGGGTCGTCGTACGGAACGTGTCGGGCCATGCACCCGACCTTGCCATCATCCAGCGGGCGCCAGGGCCGTTTTCGCCTTCAGCCCAATCGCACCAACGGCCGTTGCGCCCAACGCAGCTACGAACGCGAACGCGTAGAAGCCCCACGGGTGCGCCAATCCAGCCGTGAGCAACGCACCGCCGAGCAACGGCCCACTGATGGCACCCAACCGCCCGATCCCAGCGGCCCACCCGATGCCGGTGGCCCGGTTCTCCTCGTAAACCCGTCCCGCATAGGCATAAACGAGCACCTGCGCGCTGAACACGAAGCACCCGGCCAGCAACACGGCCACGTACACGCCCACACCCGGCAGCTTGATGCTCAGCAAGGCCAGGAACACCACGGCAGCCGCGAACCACCCGATGGCCGCGGGCCTGATCCCGATCCGATCGGCGACCGCTCCGGCGATCAGAAGTCCCACCACCGCACCGATGTTGAGCGTGAGCAACAACGCCAGCGCCGTACCGAGCTCGTACCCGGCACTGCGCATGATCTGCGGCAACCACGTGTTAAGCCCGTACACGAGCAACAGCCCCATGAACGACGCCACCCAGAACGCGATCGTCGCCTTCCGCAGACCCGGCTTGAACAGAGACCCGACCGCCTCCAGCGCAGGAGCCGTGCGCGCCACCGTCTCCGGCAAGTGCTTGACCATCAACGGAATCAGCACCAACGCCGGCAGCGCCCCCACCACGAACAGCGACCGCCAGCCCAGCTGCGGGATGAGCACGATCCCCAGCAACGCCGTGATGACCGCACCGACGTGATAGCCGGTCATGATGAGCGTCGTGGCCCGCCCGCCCTGCTGCGGCCTGGCCTCGTTGACCAGCGCGATCGCCGTGGGCAGACAGCCACCGAGGCCGAGCCCCGCGAGGAACCTGAGGATCCCGAACGTCGTCGCGTCCGGCGCGAACGCACAGGCCAGCGTGAACACGGAGAACCCGGCCACCGCGTAGATCATCACCTTGCGGCGCCCGACGACGTCGGTGATGGTCCCGATGATCAGCGCGCCGAGCATCATCCCGACCAGACCGGCCGTGGACACCGCGCTGGCGCTCGCCGTCGTGAGCAGCTTCTCCTGCAACAGCACAGGAATCACCGTGCCGAGCACCACGAGGTCAAAGCCGTCGAGCAGGACAGCGGTCCAGCACAGCGGCAACACCCATTTGTTCACGCGCTCTTCCTCCTCGTCGAGGCGCCTGGTGATGCCGAGCATCGTGCGACGTCAGAGCCCTCGATCGGGAGTGCGGTTTCCATCCAACGGAAACGTCATGTGCTGCAGAAACGCCGAGAGGGCCGTCCCTCCACAAAGGAGGAACGGCCCTCTCGAAAAGAACCTGGCTCAGTTGCCGGCCAGCTTCTTGGCGTTGGCCTCGACGTCGTCCAACCCGCCGCAGGAGAAGAACGCCTGCTCCGGGTAGTGGTCGAACTCGCCCTTGCACACGCGGTCGAACGCCTCGATCGTGTCCTTGATGGGCACGAAGGAGTCCGAGGATGGCGATGATGTCCTGCAGCTCCTTGTACTTCTGCAGGATTCGCTTCACCTCCTGAGCGCCCCACGGCCGAACGCACGCGGCCCAGCAGGGTCGACACCTTGGAACAGGCCTGGGTGAACCGGAAAATGTTGTCGATGACGAGCAGCACGTTCATCAGTCACCAGAGATCAACAAGGTACGCAGCCGCTGCTCGATGCTCGTCGAGATCGCCTGCTGAAGCTTGGAGTCGGCCTCAAGCAACTGTGCGACCTCCGGCCACCGCCTGCGAACCAGATGTGCCGTGGCGGCCGCCTGCTCGACAAGTCCCGCAGACGTCACACCGATACGTTGCTCAAGCAGCCTGAACGTACCGAGAGAAGCTCGATCAAATCGTCTCGAGCCACCGAACTTCAAACCGAGGTCTTCTCGCTCCATGTATGGAACCGTGGACACCAAATCGTACGCGGGGGCAAGCGTCGGCACGCGGGGATCTCGATAGATCAGCGACCAGTTCTTCAAATGCGCGTCGCCGTTCGAGATCAAGATGTTGAAGGCGAGCCGCCGAGCGAACTCCTGCAGCGCGGGGAGATCACGACGACGGTAGATCAATGCGGCGACCGTCTCGAAGTTGCCCTGGTACTTCGCACCTGGGTAGAAGTTGCGCACCTGCGCCAGATCCTCGATGTGCACCAAACGTCGGTTCTCATCACGATCGAACCGACGCACGGCATATGCCCACATCTCTCCGTTTGGCCACAGCCGATCAGGTAGTCCATCAATCTGATCACGGTGCACCAACCGCACGTCCGGCACCTCGATACCGCAGGCGCCTGCAAGAGTCATCATCGCGAACTCGTTCTGCGGGACATGGGGAAACTCGTTATCCGGCAGCTTGACGATCCAGTCTCCACCCTCGCCGTAGGCGGGGAGGGTAAGTCGCTCCCCCGTTGCCACCATTGAGAACTTCAGGGTCACACCAGCTAGGGAGAACTTGATTCGACGGTAGTCATCGCCAGCCTGTGAGGCCAGCCGAGGGACAGGTGCGGTATCCCAATCGAGATCTGGCGCTTGTTCGTCAGCGGCAACAACCCGCACGGCTCCGGGCAGGTCGTGGCCGACTTCCGCGAGCAACTCCATCTCGCGGTCAGGTGACACGTGTCGCGCAGTCGCGATCCAGCGGCGCTGTACACCTTCCTGGAGCAAGTTGGAAAACCACGGCGGTAGCCGCAGCGCCGCTGCATGGACAGCGGTGAGGTTCTGCTCGAACACCAGCCCGAGGACTGGACGCCCAGGATCATCCACGTAGTCATCGGCCAAAACGAGGCGGGTGTGGTCACCTCGCTGGTACAACGTGCCAACTCGGCGACCGTGCAGCCGCACGTCGAAGCGAGACTCAGAAGAGGACATCGTCACCCTCGTCCTCATCCTGGTCCTCATCAAATAGCAGGTCTTCGAGTGGTGGCGTGTTCTCGAAGTCCCATTCACACATCCGTCGGAGGAAGTCCTCCAACTGCTTCTCGAGAAGCTTGCCCCTAGCCTCGAGAAACGCCGTAGTTCGACCGTCGGCGAGAAGCTCAGCCATGGCAGACGTAATCGAATGCGTTCGGAGAACTTCCGCCCATCCCTCAGCGCTCATGGTCAGTGGGCGGCGAGACAACTCTGCGTCGATCCCGTCCTTCGGCAAACCCTCGTCGGGGGCCAGCACACGATTCGCGGCCGAACTACGAAGAGCAGGTGGGACGTCACGACGGTTGATCACCGAGTGCACCGCGTCAGCAGCCGTGCTGCTGTCCTCGAGCGCAACGGACAACGCCGCACGATCGTAAGGCTCACCTGTCAGCAATGATCGCGGCCCGGTGTTCCACCACGCAGCCAGCACGATCTTCCCCTCGCCTACGTTGGTCGCGAACTTCGACAAGTTGGGCAGGGGGTACTTGTTCTCAGGAACCGTTGCCAGCAGATCCTGAACGGTTCCTGAGACATCTCCCAGACGCACACGAGTGTTGAGCGCCCTGGTTGTGCCTGTGGTGCTGCCTTTGAACAGACTTGGCCCCGCGAGAGCCGTCCTCCAGTACCAGCGTCGAAGCAACTGGAGGTTGCGGGGATCCAGCTCGGGGTGGTGAGCGAACACTCTGGTCAACACGATCAGCAAAAACTTGTACGCAACCATCGTTATATGAGGAACTCCCGCGACTTCCTGAAGAAATTGCACTGCCCGACGCAGCGCCGCTTCTCCTTCCTGGAAAGCGGTGTTCTGGTCCTCCAACGGAAAGTCGACCTGCCCCTTACGGTCCGGAGAGAATTCCAGCCTAATCTCTCGTTCAACATCCGGACCGCGCCGGGCAAGCACAGCCCTGAGAACCGTGTTCTCGTCGATCTTCCCAAACTGCAGGTTGTTAGCGATCCGATCAGCTATGAGCGAGATATCAAAGCTGTCATCACTTGCCGTACCGTTCTTCGCGTTGAGCGCAGAGAACACCTCAGCTTTGGTCAGACGCTTGCCATAGTTGTTCATTCGGTCGAAGATGTCCTGCAGAACCTGCTCATCATGGTGACTCACCACGTAGGCCGGAACCTGGTACTGACGCAGGATCTTCGCGATCTCGGTCGCCTGGTCGAAACGACTGGTCAGTTCAGGGTTAGCGGCGAACCACCGCAACAACTCCTGCAGATCAAACAGAACCGGCAGGGGAATCAGCCAAGGCCGGTTGGACGATGCCTTAACCGTGAAACTCTCCTCGTTGAGATCGTAAAACAACGAGAAAGGGGCGCGCTGCGCACCCTGAGGGTGCAGGGCGTTCGCCAGACTGACGAGTCGCTGCTGACCGTCGACCACGAAATGAGCCTGGCTCATCGCGTTAGCGCGCACCCGGAGATTACCGAGACGCAGCATGTCCGCAGGGGCAGCCTTCTGCCACAACAACAGGCTGCCGATCGGGTAGCGCTTGACGATGCTGTCGAACAGGCGAGTGACATCCTGCTGTCCCCAGCGAAAGTCGCGCTGGAAATACGGGACGCGGATGCCGCCTTCCCACGTCCGCTTGACGAGATCCTCCAAGTCGTAGGCGGTCGCGGTCTGCTGCCTGTCGAGTCCACCTAGCATTGAGTCCTCCAAAGTTCAGGTCAAGGATCGCAGGTGACACCGACAAACGCAGGCATTTAACGCCGCAGGGCCGGAACCCATCCGGGTTCCGGCCCTGTCACCAGCTACGAATCAGTTGCCGGCCAGCTTCTTGGCGTTGGCCTCGACGTCGTCCAACCCGCCGCAGGAGAAGAACGCCTGCTCCGGGTAGTGGTCGAACTCGCCCTTGCACACGCGGTCGAACGCCTCGATCGTGTCCTTGATGGGCACGAAGGAGCCGGGCTGACCGGTGAACTTCTCGGCCACGATGAAGTTCTGGCCGAGGAAGCGCTCGAGACGACGCGCGCGACCGACGAGGACCTTGTCCTCCTCGGAGAGCTCGTCCATACCGAGGATGGCGATGATGTCCTGCAGCTCCTTGTACTTCTGCAGGATTCGCTTCACCTCCTGGGCGACCCGGTAGTGCTCCTCGCCGACGATCGACGGCTCGAGGATTCGAGACGACGACGACAGCGGGTCGACGGCCGGGTAGATGCCCTTCTGGGAGATCGGACGGGAAAGCTCCGTCGTCGCGTCCAGGTGGGCGAAGGTCGTCGCCGGGGCGGGGTCGGTGTAGTCGTCCGCGGGCACGTAGATGGCCTGCAGCGAGGTGATCGACCTACCGCGCGTCGAGGTGATGCGCTCCTGGAGCTCACCCATCTCGTCCGCCAGCGTCGGCTGGTAACCCACGGCCGAAGGCATGCGGCCCAGCAGGGTCGACACCTCGGAACCGGCCTGGGTGAACCGGAAGATGTTGTCGATGAAGAGCAGCACGTCCTGGTTCTGCACGTCGCGGAAGTACTCCGCCATCGTGAGAGCGGACAGCGCGACGCGCATACGCGTGCCGGGCGGCTCGTCCATCTGACCGAAGACCAGGGCGGTGTCGCTGAGAACGCCCATCTCCTCCATCTCGAGGAGGAGGTCGGTGCCCTCACGGGTGCGCTCACCGACGCCGGCGAACACCGACGTACCGGAGAACTCACGCGCGATACGCGTGATCATCTCCTGGATGAGCACGGTCTTGCCGACACCCGCGCCGCCGAACAGGCCGATCTTGCCACCCTTGACGTACGGGGTGAGCAGGTCGATGACCTTGATGCCGGTCTCGAGGATCTCGGTCTTGCCCTCGAGCTGGTCGAAGGCGGGCGCCTTGCGGTGGATGCCCCACTGCTCGCCGTCCCGGCCGAGGCCGGGCACGTCGAGGCAGTCACCGAGGGCGTTGAAGACGTGGCCCTTGACGACGTCGCCGACGGGGACCGAGATGGCCTTGCCGGTGTCGGTCACGGTCGCACCGCGCACCAGACCGTCGGTCGGCTGCATCGAGATGGTGCGGACCAGGTTGTCGCCGAGGTGCTGAGCGACCTCGAGGGTCAGCGTCTTGGCGACGGCCTCGAAGGTGATCTCGGCGTGGCAGGCGTTGAACAGCTCTGGCACGGCGCCGCGCGGGAACTCCACGTCGACGACCGCACCGATCACCCGGACCACACGGCCGGTGCGGGTGGTGGTGGCAGTAGCACTCATGTCAGTCATCACTTCCTGCGCCACCGGTAAGCGCGGAGGCGCCACCGACGATCTCGCTGATCTCCTGGGTGATCTGGGCCTGACGGGCCGAGTTCGCCGCCCGGCTGAGGTTGCGCACGAGCTCCGTCGCGTTGTCCGTCGCCGCCTTCATGGCCGTACGACGAGCCGCCGACTCCGAAGCCGCCGCCTCCAGCATGGCCGAGAACAGCCGCGTCTTCACGTACTTGGGCAGCATCGCTCCGAGCAGCGCTTCCGCACTGGGCTCGAAGTCGTACACCGCGCGCGGGCCCTTGGGGGTCTCACCGGTGTACTCGACGTCCATCGGCGCGATCCGCCTGGCGGTCGGCGTCTGGCTCAGCATGGACTTGAACTCGGTGTACACGACGTGGATCTCGTCCACGCCCTGCGCACCGTTCTCCGTGCCCTCCAGGAACGCCTCCACCAGCGCGTCACCGGCCTCGACGGCGTTGACGTAGTGCGGGGTCTGGGAGAACCCGCTCCACGACGCGGTGACCTCGCGACGGCGGAAGTTGTAGTACCCGATCGCCTTGCGGCCGGTCACGTACAGCACCGGCTCCTTGCCCTCGGACTTGAGCAGCTGGATCAGCTGCTCAGCGGCCTTGAGCACGTTCGCGTTGTAACCACCGCACATGCCCTTGTCACTGGTCACGACCAGGACGGCGGCACGCTTGGGGTTCTCCCGTTCCGACAGCAGCGGGTGGTCGAGGTTCGCCGAGGCCTCGGCCAACGCGGAGAGCACGTTCGTGATCTCGTCCGCGTAGGGGCGCGAGGCCGC
The DNA here is from genome assembly GCF_033949925.1 of Lentzea kristufekii. Classification (NCBI taxonomy): domain Bacteria; kingdom Bacillati; phylum Actinomycetota; class Actinomycetes; order Pseudonocardiales; family Pseudonocardiaceae; genus Lentzea; species Lentzea kristufekii. Next base: position 130,652 of record NZ_JAXAVV010000016.1, on the reverse strand, counting down.
GACCCTGGTCTGCGCCTTGGCGAGGCGAGACGTGGCGATGAGCTCGTACGCCTTCGTGATCTTCTTGGTCGAGTTGACCGTTCGGATCCGCTGGCGGAGCTCCCGAATCTGTGCGCCCATGGCTCAGATCACTTCTTGGTGGGCTCGGGCTTGTGGAGCTTCACCGATTCCTGGGCGACCTTGTCGGCGTCCATCGCCTTCTCGGGCGCCTCGTTGACGATCGTCGTGCCGTCCGAAGCGGTGAACTGCTTCTTGAACTCGGCCACGGCGGCGGCAACGCGCTTCTGCGAGTCCTCGGGGAACTTCTTGGTCTCGACGATGCTGCTCAGCACGTCCGCGTGGTTGCGGCGCAGCGAGTCCTTGAAGTCCGCGACGAACCGGCGGATGTCGGCGACGGGGACGTCGTCCAGGTGACCCTTGGTCGCGGCGAAGATCTCGACGACCTGCTCCTCGACGGGCACCGGGGAGTACTGGCCCTGCTTGAGCAGCTCGACCAGACGGGCACCGCGGTCCAGCTGGGCGCGCGACGCGGCGTCGAGGTCGGACGCGAACGCGGAGAAGGCCTCCAGCTCGCGGAACTGCGACAGGTCGAGACGCAGCGAGCCCGCGACGTCCTTCATCGCCTTGATCTGCGCGGCACCACCAACGCGGGAAACGGAGATACCCACGTTGACGGCCGGGCGGACACCGGCGTTGAACAGGTCGGACTCGAGGAAGCACTGACCGTCGGTGATCGAGATGACGTTGGTCGGGATGTACGCCGACACGTCGTTCGCCTTGGTCTCGATGATCGGGAGACCCGTCATCGAACCGCCGCCGAGCTCGTCCGAGAGCTTCGCGCAACGCTCGAGGAGACGCGAGTGCAAGTAGAAGACGTCGCCGGGGTAGGCCTCGCGGCCCGGCGGGCGGCGCAGCAGCAGCGAGATCGCGCGGTACGCCTCGGCCTGCTTGGTCAGGTCGTCGAAGATGATCAGGACGTGCTTGCCCTGGTACATCCAGTGCTGGCCGATGGCGGAGCCGGTGTACGGCGCCAGCCACTTGAAGCCGGCGGAGTCAGAAGCGGGGGCGGCGACGATCGTCGTGTACTCGAGTGCGCCCGCCTCCTCCAGCGCGGCCTTGACGCCCGCGATGGTGGAGCCCTTCTGGCCGATGGCGACGTAGACGCAGCGGACCTGCTGCTTCGGGTCGCCCGACTCCCAGGCCTTCTTCTGGTTGATGATCGTGTCGATGCAGACCGCGGTCTTGCCGGTCTTGCGGTCACCGATGATCAGCTGACGCTGACCGCGACCGATCGGGGTCATCGCGTCGATGGCCTTGATGCCGGTCTGCATCGGCTCGGACACCGGCTGACGCTGCAGCACGGACGCCGCCTGCAGCTCCAGGGCGCGGGTGTCGTCGGCGACGATGTCACCGAGGCCGTCGATCGGCGTGCCCAGCGGGTTGACGACACGACCGAGGAAGCCGTCGCCGACCGGCACGGACAGGACCTTGCCCGTCCGGCGGACTTCCTGGCCCTCTTCGATCTTGTCGAAGTCACCGAGGATGACCGCACCGATGTTGCGGACCTCGAGGTTCAGGGCGACGCCGAGGACGCCACCGGGGAACTCGAGCAGCTCGTTGGTCATCGTGCCCGGAAGGCCCTCGACGATGGCGATGCCGTCGTAGGTCTCGGAGACGGTACCGACCTCTTCCCGGCTGACCTCCGGGGAGTAGCTCGAGACGTACTTCTCGATCGCACTGCGGATCTCGTCCGACGAGATCGTCAGCTCCGCCATGTCGTTCCTGCTCTCACTTCTTCGTTCTTGGGAAAGGGCTCGGGGGCTAGCTGGCGAGATTGCGGCGCAGTGCCGCCAACCGGCCGGCGATGCTTCCGTCGATGATCTCGTCGCCGATCTTGATCGAGAGGCCGCCGCCCAGTGAGGGGTCGACCTCCACGTGCAGCGCGATCGGGCGCGAGTAGATCGTGGTCAGCGTCGCGGTCAAGCGGTCGACCTGCTCCGCGGTCAGCGCCACGGCGGACCGGACGTGCGCGACGGAACGCTGACGGCGCTTGGCCGCCAGGTCGGCGAGCTCGGAGAGCCCGTCCGCCACACGCACTCCGCGCGGGTTGCGAACCAGCTGGTCCACCAGCGTCTTGGTGACCGGGCTGACCTTCCCCTCGATCAGGGAGTCGACCAGCGCGACCTTGCCGGCTGCGTCACCGGCGGGGTCCGCCAGCAGCAGCTCGAGCTCGTTCGAACCAGCCACGATGCGGCCGAGCCGGAACAGCTCGTCCTCGGTCGAGTCCAGCTGGCCGTCGCGCTCGGCACGCACCAGCAGCGTGGTGCGGGCGAGCGACTCGACACCGTCCACGAGCTCGCGCGGGCTGGACCAGCGCGAGGTCACGACGGCGACCAGGATCTGCAGGGTCGCGTCGCTCACCTTGCCCGCGAACAGGCCGCGAGCCAGCTGCTCACGACCGGCCGCCTCGGACGAGGCGTCGGCGAGCGCGCCGCGCAGCGAGCGCTGACCGACCAGCAGGTCGAGCACGGCGAAGAGCTCCTCGCCGAGCTTGGCGAGGTCGTCCGTCGACGTGGTGGCGTCGGCCAGCTCCAGCAGCCGCAGTTCCGCGGCTGCCAGAGCTTCACGACTTGCGGCATGCAACGTCATCGGCAGCCTCTACTTGCTCGCGGGCGCCGCGACGGCGTCCAGCTCGTTGAGGAAGCGGTCGACGGTGCCACGGCGGCGGGAGTCGTCCTCGAGGGACTCGCCCACGACCTTGCTCGCCAGTTCGACAGCGGTGCGGCCGAGGTCGGCACGCAGCTCCGCGACGATCTGGGCGCGCTGAGCGTCCAGCTGGTGCTGGCCCTGCGCGACGATGCGCGCGGACTCGGCCTGCGCCTGCTCACGCATCTCCTCGACGATCTGCAGGCCCTCGGCCCGAGCGTCGTCGCGGATGCGCGCGGCCTCGGCGCGAGCCTCGGCCAGCTGCTCCTTGTACTGCTCGAGAGCACGCTGGGCTTCGGCCTGAGCCTGCTCAGCCTTCTCGATGCCACCCTCGATCTTGGCCGTCCGCTCCTCGTACAACGCCTCGAAGCGCGGTGAGACGAACTTCTTGATGACGAAGAGGAGGAGCAGGAACGCGACGAGACCGAGGATGATCTCCGAGGTGTGCGGGAGGACCGGGTTGACCGGCCCCTCCGCCGCCAGGATGAGGGTGTCCATCACGGTTTCTCCTAACGCGATCTGGATTCGGTCAGGCAGTCGCGATGAAGTAAACGACGAAGCCGATCAGCGCGAGGACCTCGACGATGGCGAAGGTGGTCCACGCGAGGCCGAGCAGCACGCCGCGGGCCTCGGGCTGGCGGGCGGTGCCGCTGATGACCGAGGAGAAGATCAGACCCACACCGATGCCGGGGCCGATCGCGGCGAGGCCGTAACCGATGGCCGCAAGACCCGGGTTGATGTTTCCGTCGAAGGCCTGGGCGATCTGGAGAGCGCTCACTGTTGCTGTTCCCTTTCCAACTCGGCCCGCGAGTGTTCGCGGATCGGAGGCTGTGTGCTGTTACTCAGTGCTCTTCTGCCAGCGCCATGCCGATGTAGCTGGCAGACAGCAGCGCGAAGATGTAGGCCTGCAGGCACATGATCAGTGCCTCCAGGAAGGTCAGCGCGATGGCGAAGGCGAAGGACACCGGCGCCACGATGACGGTCAGTCCGCCATTGAGCAGCAGGAACTCACCGGCCAGGGTGAACACCAGCAGCAGGAGGTGACCCGCGAACATAGCGGCGAAGACTCGGATCGCCAGCGTGAGCGGGTTCAGGATGAACTTCTGGAAGAACTCGATCGGGATCAGCAGCGGGAGCACGAACCACGGCGCGCCCGGCGGAACCGTCTGGTGCTTCAAGTAGCCCACGAAGCCGTGCCGCTTGAACCCGACGAAGTGGTACACCGGGTAAACAACGAGCAACGAAACGGCGAGCGGGAAGCCGATGTGGGACATCGTGGGGAACTGGACGATCGGGATGAGCCCGAACAGGTTGTTCACCAGGATGAAGGTGAAGATCGTGAGGATCAGCGGGATGAAGGGCTTGAAGTCCTTCGCACCGATCTGCTCCCTGGCAATGTTGTTGCGCCCGAAGTCGTAAAGCGACTCGGCGGCGAACTGGAACTTGCCGGGAACGACCTTGAGGTTGCGGGTCGCCGCAATGAAGAAGACGGCGATGATCACGATCGACAGCACCAGCAGGACCATCGGCTTCGTGACCGAGCCGAAGATCGGCGGGAGGAAGAAGTCCTTCACACCGGGAGCGACGAACTCGCCCCCCGAAGCCAGCAACTTGGTCACTGTGTTCCTTCCGGTTCTCCCGGCCGGCGTTCACTCCGCCGGGGGAATCGTCACGATCTGGACTTAACGTACCTTACGGTTCGCAAGCGACTACCAGAGGCACCCCTGCTATCGGGTGTCCCTGGTCTGCGCGGACCATATCAGCAGGTCTAGGCGCCTTCGGAGGCGGGCACGACCATCTGGCTACGGCTGCGCTTGGAGGCTCTGGCCTCCAGGAACGACGTGACGAGCACTGTCGCCACCAGGGTGATTCCCAGTGCCTTGGGTTCGAGCCACGACTGGTTGCGCAACAGGATCACCGCGAGCAGCAACACGAGCAGCTTGCCCATGAATCCGCCGAGTGCGGCGACCATCACGAACATCGGATCGAGCGCCGCCGTCTTGCGCATCAACAACAACGTGGCAAGGCTCGAACCGATGGCGATCGCACCACCGATCAATGACCCGAAGAGACCAGCGGTCCCCCAGATCACAGTTGACACGACGACGCCGAGGACAAACGTGCCGAGCGCGGCCCACGCGGCCTCGCGGAACATTTCCCCGGCGAGTCGCTGGACGGTCAGCTCGTGCGTGACAGCCTTGTCCGCGTCGCTCATGTCCCGAAGTCTAGGAACTCGCTTGTGAGACGCTGCGGGCAGCCCCTCGTTAACGACGGTTAAGCGGCCCCAAACAAGATGGCGCACCAATTTCCGGCGAACTTCAGGACTTGCTGCGAGCGTCCCTGAGCCGAGGGATCACCGAGACCACGAACGTCACGATCAGCCCGATGACGAAGCACGTGGCCACGATGATCGGGTCGAACAGCGTGAGTGCCACGGCGCCGAAGGCGAGAACGCCGGCCCACAAGTAGATGAGCAGCACAGCGCGGCGCTGCGAGTGCCCGATCTCCAGCAGCCGGTGGTGCAGGTGCATCTTGTCCGGGGAGAACGGGCTCTCGCCGCGTCGTGTGCGGCGGATGATCGCCATCAGCAGGTCGAGCAGCGGCACGAACAGCACCGCGGCGACCACGATCAGCGGCGAGAGCAGACCGAGCAGGTCGGCCGCGCTGCCGGTGGCCTGGTTGATCTTGCCCGACGCGCTGGTGGTGGCGGCGGCGAGCATGAGGCCGATGAGCATCGAGCCCGAGTCGCCCATGAAGATGCGCGCGGGGTTGAAGTTGTGCGGCAGGAAGCCCAGGCACGCACCCGCCAGGACGGCGGCGATCAGGGCCGGCGGGTAGGCCTCGACGGCGCCCTGGCGTTCGACCAGCAGACCGATCGAGAACGCGGCCGTCGCCGCGGCGGCGATGAGGCCGATGCCGGCGGCGAGTCCGTCGAGTCCGTCGACGAAGTTCATCGCGTTGATCATGGTGACTGCGAGCAGCACGGTCAGCAGCGCGCCCTGGTTCTGGTCGAGGGAGATGGTCGCGCCACCGTCCCACGGCACCCACGCGATCATCCACTGCAGACCGAACAGCACGAGGATGCCCGCGGCCGTGACCTGGCCGGCGAGCTTGGTGAGCGAGTCGAGCTCGAACCTGTCGTCGATCGCACCCACGAGCACGATGACGCCGCCCGCGACGATGACGCCCCACGGGTCGTTGGAGAAGTCGAACGCGGCCCGCAGCACCGGCAACTGGTGCGCCACGAACATGCCGGCCAGCACACCGCCGTAGATGGCGACACCACCCATGCGCGGCATCGGCTGCACGTGCACGTCCCGTTGCCGCGGGTAGGCCACCGCCCCGAGCCGGAACGCCATCGCGCGCACCAGGCCCACGAGCAGGAACGTCACGACGGCAGCGATCAACGCGACGAGCAGGTACTCGCGCACGGGAAGGATGAACGAGGATGCGGGCCCCACGGGCCTACCAATCAATCGGGGGTGTTCGGGGTGCTCGCCACGGTACCCGCGGCGACCATGATCAATTCTGGCAGCCGCCGGCTACCGCGCGACCTCGACCTCGATACCGAGCACCTCGTTGACGTCTTCCTTGGTGACCGCACCCTCGCGCAGGATCAGCGCGTCAGGCCCGGTGAGGTCGACGATGGTAGAGGCGATGTTCTCGCCACTAAGTCCACCGTCGAGGTACACGGGCACCGCGTCACCGAGCTGGTCACGAGCCTCCTGCGCACTGGACGCCGGCGCGTGCCCGGTCTTGTTGGCGCTGGACACGGCCATCGGACCGACGTCACGCAACAACTCCAGCGCAACGGGGTGCAACGGCATGCGCAGCATGACCGTGCCGCGCGTCTGCCCCAGATCCCAGGCCAAGCTCGGCGCGTGGGGCAGCACGATGCTCAACCCACCGGGCCAGAACGCCTCGATGAGGGCCCGCGCCTGCCTCGGCACGCTGAGAACCAGCCCGTCGATGGTGGTCCAGGACCCGACCAGCACGGGCACGGGCATGTCAGGCCCGCGCCCCTTGGCGTCGAGAAGACTCCGGACGGCTTCCGCGTCGAACGCGTCGCAGCCGATCCCGTAGACGGTGTCGGTGGGCAGGACGACAAGGCGCCCGCTCCGCACCGCACCGGCGGCGGCGGCAAGCCCTGCCGCGCGATTGCCCGGTTCGCTGCAGTCGTAGACCGTGCTCACCTCGGTGAGCCTAGCCAGCCTCCCCGACCTGGTGACGCAAGGCCCGCCCTATCCCACTCGGACGCGGGCCGGACCGGACGCTCTCCGAGACCCGAACAGCGGTCATGAACCTGCGCTTCGGTTCTCACTTCACGCGTCCACGTCCTCTCTGACCAGGTGAAGTTTCCGCCCGAACAGGCTGAGTAGTTCAACGCATCCCCCAAACGGCCGCACAACTGTAAGGTCATGGGTCGACCACAGAGCGCAATCGGGGAGGGTCGAGCTTCTGTGTCTGAAGAAGTGGTGACAAGCGGCAAGGTCGGCGGCTTTGCCGACAGGGCCTCTGGGGGCACTTGGGACGGCATCTTCGGCAGCGGCCTGAGCGCCGTCATGAACGCCGGCAAGGCCATCGCGGTAGCCGTGGAGACCCAGCAACTGTCCGTTGACCCGCACCTGGTCGACGCGATGATCAAGAAGTTGACCGAGATGAAGGACGCGATCGACGAGGTCCAGCAGAACGCTGCGGACCTCAGCATCGACACCAAACTCGGTGGCGGATACGCCGAGCAGATCAGCCAGAACAACAGGACCTTCGGTCGAGCCGCACAGCAGACGCTCAAGGATCTGGCCAAGGCAATTGACGATCTGAAGACGCAGATCGAGAAGAGCCGCGCCTCCTACACAGCAGCCGACCAGGGCTCTGCCGACTCGATCAAGAAACTCGACGGGAAATGATGAAGCGCATTCTCATCGCCACGATCGGCTTGGCCGCCCTCACTGCTGGATGCACCGGCAACACAGTCGGCGGCGATCCGGCTCCGACGAGTGGCGGTGCCACGCCCACCAGCAGTTCCGACTCAGCGGGACTGGAGGCAGTCAAGCCGTGCGACCTGCTCACCGAAGCCGAGGTTTCAGGCCTGGGCCTCACCTACCCAGGCAAGGCGTCGCAGGTAGGAACCTCTGACGGTTGTGCCTGGAACATCAGCGGCAACGGAGGCCTTCGCGCCGGCATCCGCACCAAGTCCGGGCTCAAGGACTTGAACCTCGATGGCGACAAGATCACGCAGACCAAGATCGGCAAGTACGACGCGACCAAGGTCGAGGCGCAGGACGGCGCCAAGAACATCTGCACCTTTGCGATCGGTGTGAGCGAGTCGTCCTCGGTAGTGGTGATCGGAAACCTCACCGCTACCTCAGAAGACACCGCTGCCGCCTGCGAACGGTCCTCGAAGGCCGCTGAGCTGATCGCACCGAAACTGCCGTAGCGCTGCCCGAGGGGGAATCTCATGGCACCCGTCAAACCCACCGTCCCACATCCGAACGCGAACTACCCCGGCCAGCCGCACGAAGAGATGAAGAAGCTGGTCACCGAGAAGTACGACCCCGGCGCCGCGAACCAGGTGATCGATGCCTGGGGAGCGCTGGGGACGCGCTTCAAGGAACTGGCCACGGACTTCAGCATTCTGGTCAACGGCTCGCAGTCGGCGTGGACGGGCAAGGCCGCCGAGGGGGTTCGGGCCGCGCTCAACAAGGTGGGGACGTTCGCGGACAACACCGGCGAGGGCTTCGTTCGCACCTCCGGTGCCATTGCGCAGCAACGGGATGCGGCGGTGCAGGCGAACCGCAGCATGCCTGAACCGGTCAGCTTCAGTCCGCTGGACATCATGAAGAAGTACGCCGCCCCCTCGGTCATCTTCCCGCCTGCCATGGTCGGCGCACCGTTCGAGATGCTCTCCAAGCACAACGAACAGCAGGAGGCGAAGGCCGAAGCCGTGCAGGTCATGCAGACGCGTGACAACACGATGATGTCGGCGGCGATGTCCATGCCCGCCATGGAAACCACTCCGCAGGTCACGCAGGACCAGGGCGTCACGCAGACGAGCAGCACCACCAGCACGAGCAGCCTGAGCAACGTCAACACCAACCAGCAGTTCGGCAACAACAGCACCACGGGCATGCCGTCGATGCCGCCGGGTTCCAACAACGGCACGACCAGCACCGCGTGGGCAGCGCCTCAGGTCAAGGATCCGTCGCTGCAGCCCGGCAACAACAACCAGAACAACCCCGGCGGCCAGAACCGGCCGCCGTTCACCCCGCCCGGCATGCTGCCTCCCGGTGTGCGGCCGCCCGGCGGCGGTCTGCAAGGACGTCCTCCCGGTGGTGGTCCGGGCATGCGTCCCGGCGGTCCCGGAGGCGGCGGTTCCGGTGGCGGCGCAGGTGGTCGCGGCATGGGCCCTGGCGGCATGGGGCCTGGCGGCATGGGTGGTGCGGGCGCCGGGCGTGGCATGGGCAGCTTCGGTCCCGCCACTCCCGGTGGCAGCGCCGGCGTCGCGGGTGGTCCGGGCGGCGCTGCGGGCGCCGGTGGTGCTGGTGCCGCGGGCCGTGGTGGCGCCGCCGGTGCGGGTGGCATGGGTGCCGGGGGTGGCGCCGGTGCCGGGGGCGGCGAGGAGGACAAGGAGCACAAGTCCAACTACCTGATCCCGACCGACGAGTTCTTCGACGACGATCGCATGGTCGCGCCGCCGGTGATCGGCGGATGAAGCAGATCGCGCAGCTCTCCCTGCCCGCGTTCGAGGTCCTCTGGGAGGACCTGCGGGCGGGGAGCATCCCGTACCCCTTCGACATCAGCCAGCACGGTGAGACGCTCGACGAGCGCGCCCGCATCAAGGCCGCCGTGCACGCTGATCTCGAACGCCGGAACCTGGCTCGGCGCGGCAGGCCTGAGCCTGATCTCGAGGACGCGCTGAACCTGTTGGCGCGCCCCGAACTCCGCGTGATCGCGCTCTGCATCCCGGACATGAACCAGCAGAAACTCGTTCGCGCCAGCGTGGTGGCGCGCGGCGGCTATGCGGTGCTGGTCGTCCAGGAGGACACCGCCGTCAGGCTGAGCCTGGTGCAGCCCAACGAGATCGCCACCTGCCTCGCGAACGCCATGCCGCACGGCAGGCCGGGGCCGGGCAAGCTCGTGACCGTGCCGGCGCAGGCCTTCGAAAGCCGTCCGCAGCAACAAGAAGGCTTCCGGCAGTCGGTCCGCACGGCGGAGAGCGACGAGGTCCGCATCGCCAAGCAGATGCTGACCGGCCCGGCCATCGGCAACGGCCACTTCCTCGTGCAGATGGGACAGGGCCGCACCAAACGGGACTTCCCGCCGGTCACGTGGATCGACACGAACCAGGGCCGCTACTCCAACGTCGAGACCCGCAAAGGCTGGTTCACGATCAGCCCCGCCGACAACATGGGACTGGCACGACACCTCGGACAGGTGCTGGCGATGACGAGCGAGCGATGAACCCCGAGCAGATGATCGCGGACCTCGAGTCCAAGGCCCAGCAGCTCCAGCAACGCTCCCAGCAGATGCAGGAGCAGATCCAGCAGGCCAGCAGCACCGTCACCTCCCCCAACGAGGCGGTGACGGTCCAGGTCGCACCGAACGGCGCGTTGCAGCACATCGAGTTCTCGCCCGTCGCGATGCGCCTGACGCACGTGCAGCTGAGCCAGCTCGTGATGCAGACCGTGCAGAAGGCCCAGATCCAGGCCGCCGAGCAGGTCGCGTCCATCGTGGAGCCCGAGTTCGGTGGCACCGAGGCGATGGACTTCCTGCGCAGCTTCATCCCGCAGCCGGTGGAAGAAGAAGCGCCGCCACCGCCCGAGGAGGGTCAGGTCATGCGCGAGGTCTCGTGGAACGAGCCCGCGCAGAAGCCGGCCCCACGACCGCAACGGCCGGCGGATGATGACGACGACGGCTTCGGGAGCGTGCTCCGATGACCGGCCCGGGCTTCGGAGTCGACCCGGTCGAACTCCTCAAGTTCGCGAAGGGCCAGCGCACGCGGGAAGACGCACTGGACGCCATCGGAAACAAAGCGGCCGTGGTCGACCTGGGCGGCGACACGTTCGGCCAGTTGCTGTCCTTCTTCGCCGCGAACACCCAGGAGTGGGCGCAGGGCACCACCGCCGCGATCAGGGAGCTCGCCACCGCTGTCGGCAAAGCCTCCGAAGACACCGTGGCCACGGCAGAGACCTACGAATCCCATGAAGACGCGAACCGCACCAGGTTCGGAGGTCCTCGATGAGCTGGACCGGCTTCGGCGATGGAGCCTTGCACACCGACAACTACGCGGGCGCAGGCCCTGTCGAGTCGTTGGCTCAGACCATCGACTCGGCGATGCGCCTCGGAGAAGGAGACGTCGCCGAGTTCGGCATGAACGCGGCCGCGCTCGGCCTCGACGTGCTGGGCGCCATCATGGATCCAGTGGGCGCGCTCGCCACCGCCGGCATCGGCTGGCTGATCGAACATCTCAGCTTCCTGCGCGAACCGCTCGACTGGTTGGCCGGCAACGGCGACAAGATCAAGGCTGCTGTCACCACGTGGAACCAGGTCGCGGCCGAACTCCACAACATCGGCGAGCAACAGGACAAGGCCGTCAAGAGCGAGCTTCCGTGCTGGGAGCAGGGCACCGCGGCCGAGCGGTTCCGGCAGAGCCAGGGCGAACTGGCCGCCGAGATCGCGATGGTGTCGAAGATGAGCACCTACGTCGCATCCGAGGTCGCGACCGCAGGCACCATCACGGCGGCGATCCGCGGCATGATCCGCGATCTCATCGCGCTGTTCATCTGGGAAGTCATCCGCAACGCGGTCATCGCGCTCGCGTCGTCGGTGGTGTCGCTGGGCAGCTCGATCGCAGCGTTCTCGGCATGGGCCGTCGGGCGTGGTGCTGTGGTGCTCGGCAAGATCACGCAACAGCTGGCCAAGCTGGTCAGGCTCGTCATGCGGATCATGAGCCGAGTGAAGGGCCTGTTCGGACAACTGGGCGACGCCCTCAAGCGCCTCGGCAGGTTCGGCAAGAGCGGCGGCTCGAGCGCACCGCATGCGCCGCGAACCCCGTCGACACGGGGAGACGGCCTCGCGGATGCGGGCAAGCGGCTGGAGGACTGGGGCAACACGCGCCCGTCGCTCAGCGACGCCGGCGACAAGCTCAAGCAGGCCGGTCGCGAGTTCAAGGACGGCTACGGAGACGCGGGCAACGTCTGGAAGAACAAGTACGAGGAACCCTGGAGCAACAGGGAGCACGTCAAGAGGGTTTCCGAGCACTCCCAGGACGCGGTCGGGGCTTACACGCCCTACAAACCGCGCACGCGCCCGGACGGCACGGTGACGCCGCACTCGATGCCCAACATCGAGGACGGAGGCTGGGTCGCCAAAGCGACGGCAGACCATCTCCGTGAGTGGGCGAAGTACGACGAGTTGGAGAACCAGGGCCGAACGTTTCCGAGACAGCAAGGGTCGTTGGACGAGTGACCCGCACCAGACCCGAGCTCCAGCCGAGGGCACTTGTTCGCACAGGCCTGCTCGCCTCGGGAATCATCGCGGGCAGCTTCCTGTTCATGGCGGTCGGCAAGGCCTTCATCCTCGTGGCGTTCGCCATGGTCGCCTGCTTGATCTTTTACGTCCTCGCTGTCGGGGGCTACCGGCCCAGGCCGTCGAGGTGGGCCGGTCTTCCCGCGATGGTGATCGGCATCGTCACCGTCTTCCCCTCGAACGTCGGCAGTCATTCGTTGTGGCTCACCGCGTTCGGGGAGAACTTGCACTGCAACGTCATCAGCATCCAGGAACACCCCGGCCGACGCGGCCCCACGACGTACAGCAACGAACTGCGGTGCGGCGACCGGCAGGTGCACTACACGCCGACGTCGTCCCGCTCAGCTCGGAACCCCGGCGCGGAGATGGACATCGTCGTCGACAGGACGGGGTTCGTCCCCAACCTCGAACCCGACAAGGTGGGGCTGGGGCACAGCCTGATGTTGCTCGTCGCCCTGCTCATGAACGGCGTGTTCATCTTCCTCGTCGCCTGGCTCCCGGTTCGTGAACCCACCCAGGCCACGGCGAAGAAGCAGGAGTAGGGCGCACACGCGAAGCAACACTTGCAACCTCCGCCTCTGCCTGCTGCTCATGGGGCTCGGCGGGTTCGTCGTCAACGGCGCGGTCGCTGGGCGATCGCGGGTGCGCCAGTGGTCCCGCTGACTGCCGCCTGGGGCCGTCGGCTCCGTCCTCCTCGCGCTCAGGGCGCCCCGAAGGGAATCGTGGAAGAAGCGGCAGGCATCTCTGCGGAAGACTTCGTGTGACCTCCTCAGCCGACCAGCCGCGCCGCAAGGGCCGGAACAGCTGGGCCGCGCTCCTGGCCGCGGCGCTCGCTTGTGCGATCGCGGCACCGGTTCTGGCGATGAAGGGCGATCTGACATCACTCATCGCCATCACCATCGCGTTGGCCAGTGGAGGTACGGCCTGGTTCGCGACGGCACGACTGCGGCCGTGGAGCCGTACTACCGCATGGGCGATGCTCGTCGTGGTTGCGATCGCCTTCGTGTCCTCGATGGGCATGAAGTCCCTGTGGCTCTCGGTTCATGGAGAGCCGGCGAACGGATGCGTGGTGACCAAGGAGTCGTCCCACACGCCTCGCCGATCGCCGACCTACTTCTGGAACGAGCTCAGCTGCGGCTCGTCGCAGATCACCTATCGCCCCAGCCCGGGGCACTCGGCGAAGAAGGTCGGCGAACGGATCGACCTGGTGGTCGACCCCACCGGGCTCGCGGGATACGCGGAGCCGGACACGATCAAGCCGTGGGTCAGCGCACTGGTGGGTCTGGCAACTGCTGCGGGTGTCGTCCACGTGGGTCTCGTGCTGTGGTGGCCTGCCAGGAGACGCGAGAAGAAGGCAGCCAAGCCCGAGGTCGACCGAGGCTTCCTCTAGGTAGGCGCACACGCGGTCACGCGCGAGGCGGCGGTTCCTCGTAGCGCGTGACCGCGTGCCCTCCCCGCGGAGAACATACGACCGTTTGGCCCCAATGACATCAAACGTCGTGTTATTGGCCAGGATTTGGCCACTCCCACGACGTGCGAGGGCTCGTCGTCCTCGCGGGCGGCGCCGGGAGCAACCGATCGGTGGCGCGTCCGGCAAGCGCGTCAGTTGCCCTCGTTCGGCGCATTGACAATGCCTATTTCCGCCATCTTCACCCCATTCCGATCAGGACCGACTATTGTTCCACCAGCAGTGTTCAATTACGTGTTGCTGTTGTCTCACCATGTCCCTGACCAGCACAAACACAGAGTGCTCGATTCAATGACAGAAAGTGGACAGGACAATGTCAACTCCCGCGCCGGCGACGGGAAACGATTCTCCGAAGTTGCGCGACGACACCACCCGCTTCCTCTGCGGAGCCGCTCACCGCGACGAGGAGTTCGCGGATTCCGCCATTCGCGAGTACCTGGTGGAGGCCACTCGGTCGATTCCGCGCTCGCCCGGCGTCAACTCCGGCGCGGTGTTGCGGGAGGCGGTGGCGGCGCGCACGCGGCGCAAGGTGCGCGACGGGGTGCTGCTGGTGCTGGCGCTGGTGGCGCTGTTCGCCGCGAGCGGGACGGTGCTCGTGCTGTGGCTGGTGGTCGCCTCGATCGCGGCGCTCGGGACCGGGGCGCGAGTGGCGTTCGCGCGGTCGCGACGGGTCGTCATGCAGCGGGGGCCGGCCGTGCTCGGCGCGATCGCCAGCGCGATCGCGCTCTTCTTCGTGCTGTACAAGTTCATCGAAGAGCTCGACGACTCCACCTCGTACTGCAGGCCCAGGTACGAGGAGTGCGGGCCGGAGAGCAGCGACGGCGCGCTCGCGGTTTTGATCATCGCGATCGTGCTGATCTTCGCGGTGCTGTTCGCGGATCGGGTCGTGACGTGGCTGCTGGTCACGAAGAGCTTCCGGCGCGCCGGGTTCCGCACCAGCAAGGGCGAGCGGGAGCTGTGGCGAAACGAGTGGGCGTTCCGGGGGCTTGGGCACGCGAGCTACGCCGAAGCGCTCGCGCTCTACCCGATCGAGGAGAACGACGAGCCTGACGACGCGGACGGCGCGCAGGTGATCGTCTACCACGGCTATCGGCCGTTCGTCGGCTCCGGCGCGATGTTCGAACCGTGGTCCATGGCGCTGCCCCTCAAGCCCGCCGAGGGGAAGCTCGACGCTCCGCTGCCCGGATTCGCCCTGGCGGAGCTGTACGAACGCATCACGAGCGAGCTGGTCAAGACGGGCCGTTCGCCGTCGCTCTCGCCGGGTCATCGGCTGCGCAACCTCAAGACCGGTGACCGCGTCGTCATTTCCTCGGTCGAGCTGATCGACCACATCGACGACGCCGAAGCGCGGATCGTGTTGCCCGACAAGGACCATTCACCGAAGGACACCGTCAGCCAGTCCGTTGTGGACGATCTGATCACCAGGCCGATGGAGTGGATGCGCTACTTCCGCTCGTTCCAGGTCGAGACGTGGGACCGCGACGTCGTGATCTCCGCGTACCTGACGTTCGGGCTCGACGACGAGATGCTCTACGTCGAGTGGACGCCGTGCATCCTGCACCCGATCAACGCCGAGCACCGGAAGATCGACGTGCTGCCGGAGCAGTCGCTGCGGCCGTTCGTCGAGGCGATCGTGGACCTGCTGAAGTTCCCGGCCTCGATACCGAAGCGGTTCACCTCGGCGGTCGGCTGGATGAACCCCATCCCCCAGGCCGACGGCACGTACGTCGCGGAACGCTACGGCGCCAGCAACAGCCTGCGCGAACTCGCGAGCAGGAGCCAGGTCGACAACTACTTCCAGCTCACCGACGTCGAGCGCTACATCAAGGTGCTGGAGTCACGGCTGCTGCGCACGCTCGGCGAGTTCCTGGAGAGCAAGGGCATCTCGGTCACCGAGTTCATGGAACAGGCCATGCAGGTGACGAGCAACAACGTGCACATCACCGGCCCGGTGATCTCCAGCAACATCGGCACGTCGGGCAAGGCACGCACGGGCAAGGCGAACGTCGGCAAGGGAACCTCATGAACGAACGCAACTTCGAGATCCAGGGACCGGTGATCGGCAGCAACGTCGGGACCAGCGGACGTGCCAGGACCGGGGACGTCCACATCGGACACATCAAGGACGTGAGCACCGTGCTGCGGCTGCTCGACGAACTGCGCGAGGACCTGAACGAGGCCCAGGCGCCCACGTCCACGATCGAGGCGGTGGACGACCTCCGCGCCGAAGCCCGCAAACCCAAGCCCAGCAGGGACGTCGCGGACCACCTGATGGACAAGCTGTCGGACCGCGGCCTGGGCGAGCAGGTGAAGGACCTCTCGAAGGCCTTCGACGCCCTCTTCTGACCGGTTACCCGACCTTGCGGGCGGTCGCGAACCGCGGCCGCCCGGCGAGGTCGGCGTGATCGGTCACGTCCGTGAGCACCCGGCGCGCGGCCAGCAGCGCCGGCACGGACTCGCCCTGCGTGTCGTCGTGCTCGATCCCGACGGACCCACCGGGCTTCAGCCACCGCGCGGCAGCCCGCACGACGTGCCGGATCACGTCCAGCCCGTCGGCACCCGAGAACACCGCGTGGTGCGGGTCGTGCACCCCCACCTCGGGCTGCACCGGAGTTCCTTCCGGCACGTAGGGCGGGTTGCACACCACGAGATCCACCAGACCGTCCAGGTCGGACAGCAGCGACGGATCGGTGGCGTCACCCGAGTGCAGCCGGATCGGCGTGTCCCCGGCCGCCACCCGCGCGTCGGCGTTGCGCCGCGTCCACGACAGCGCCTGCGGGTCGATCTCCACCGCGTGCACCACCGCGTCCGGGCGGGCGGCCGCGATGAACAACGCCAGCGCGCCCGTTCCCGTGCAGAGGTCCACGACCACCGGCGCGGAAACACCGGCGAGCGCCTTCAGGCCCCACTCCATCAGCAGTTCGGTCTCGGGCCGCGGCACGAACACCCCCGGCCCGACCTCGACCGAGATGGTGCCCATGGGCGCCCAGCCGAGGATGTGCTGCAACGGAATGCGCGAGGCGCGGACCCTGACGAGCTTGTGCAGCTGGTCGATCACCGACGGATCGACCAGCGGGATGAGCGGCAACCGCCCGCGCTCGACCCCGAGCACGTGCGCGGCCAGGTACTCCGCGTCGACGCGCGGACTGTCCACACCCGCTTCGGCGAGAATCTTGGCCGCCTCGGAGACGGCGAGGCGGAGCGGTTGCCGGTTCATCATCAGATGAGAAAACTACCTCAGAAGTTGATCATGTGCCCGGCCAGGCCGTGCACCGCTTCCTTGACGGCCTCGGACAGCGTCGGGTGCGCGTGGACGTTGCGCGCGACCTCGTGGACGGTGAGGTCCCACTGCTGCGCCAGCGTGAGCTCGGGCAGCAGCTCGGTCGCCTCGGGGCCGATGATGTGGCCGCCGAGCAGCTCGCCGTGCTTGCCGTCGCTGATCAGCTTCACGAACCCGCCGGGCTCGGCCAGGCCGTGCGCCTTGCCGTTCGCGGTGAACGGGAACTTCGAGACCTGGACGTCGAAGCCCTTCTCGCGCGCCTGCTTCTCCGTGTAGCCGAACGAGGCGATCTGCGGCTGGCAGAACGTCGCCCGCGGGATCATCACGTAGTCGAGCTCCATCGTCTCGGCACCCGCGATGGTCTCCGAGGCGATGATGCCCATGGACTCGGCGGTGTGCGCGAGCATCAGCTTCGCGGTGACGTCGCCGATGGCGAAGATGTGCGGCACGTTGGTGCGGCCACGGCCGTCGATGTCGATCGCGCCGCGCTCGGTCAGCTTCACGCCGGTCTTCTCGAGGCCGTAGCCCTCGACGCGCGGCACGAACCCGATGGCCTGCATGACCTTGTCGGCCTCGAGGACTTCCTCGGCGCCGTTCTTCGACACGGTGACGCGGACCTTGGGGCCGGACTCGTCGATCGACTCGACGCGGGTGCCGAGGCGCACGTCGACGCCCAGCTTCTTGTAGCGCTTGAAGAGCTCGGCGGACACCTCTTCGTCCTCGAGCGGCACCATGCGGTCGAGGAACTCGACGATGGTGACCTTCACGCCGTAGTTGTGCATGACGTAGGCGAACTCGACGCCGATCGCGCCCGCACCGGCGATGATGATCGACTCGGGCAGGTCCTCGGTCATGATCTGCTCTTCGTAGGTCACGACGCGGTCGGACTTCTGCGTGTTGGGCAGCATCCGGGTCGTGGCGCCCACGGCGATGATCGCGTGGCCGAACGTGATCGTCTCGTCCCCGACGGTCAGCGTGTGGTCGTCGGTGAAGTTGGCCCACCCGTTGTACTCGGTGATGCCGTTCTTCTTCATGAGGAAGTGCACGCCCTTGACGCGCCCGTCGGCGACCTTGCGGCTGCGCTGCCACGCCGCGCTGTAGTCGAAGCTGACGGTGCCCTCGACCTTGATGCCGAACGTCTTCTGCTCGTGCGTGAAGAGGTGCGCGAGCTCAGCGTTGCGCAGGAGAGCCTTCGACGGGATGCAGCCCACGTTCAGGCAGACACCGCCCCAGTACTTCTCCTCCACGATGGCGGTCTTCAGCCCGAGCTGAGCCGCACGGATCGCGGCGACGTACCCGCCGGGACCCGCACCCACGACGACGACATCAAAGTGTGCGCTCATAAGCACACAACCTAGCTCCCGAGCTGCTCCCGCAAGAACTCAACCGTCCGTTTCCAGGCGTTCGCGCGAGCACGTGCGGTGGCCTGCGGAACACCACCACCCGAGAAGGTGACACCGGGCCCCGGATAGGTCACGTCGGTGGCCGGCCGGTGCGGCGGGCCCGCGATCAGGTGTCCTGCCTCGGGATACACGACGTGCTCGTACGGGAACGGGTGCTCGTGGTCCTTCAGCCGCCTCATCGCGACGTCGCTCAGCTCGGCCGACGGCCACCCGTCGTCCTGTCCGGACGAGATGAGCAACACACCCCCGGCGATGTTCTCGACAGGGATCTCGGTGTCCTCGGGAATGCCGTCGCTCATGTCGAACGCGAGCCGCAGCGGCACCGGTTCGTCGTTCACGATCTTCGCGCGCAGCTCGTCGCCCACGTAGTACGGCAGGTACGGCAGCGGCTCGCCCTTCCACGTCCACGACGCCGCCTCGTGCTGGAGCTTCTGCAGCAGGTTCGCGCCCGGCCCGACCGCCTGCGTCACGACACCACTGCCGACGACGCTGACCACCGCGCTGACCTGGGAGAACCGGGACCCGACGAGCAATGCCAGCTCACCACCGCGCGAGCCGCCGACGACACCGATCTCGCCAGCGCGTTCGGACAGGTACTCGATCGCCTTGCCGAAGTACTCCAGCGGAACGTCCTCGAGGTGCTCGGGCAGCCCGTCCACGCCGAAGTAGCCGAGCGCGAACGTGACGAACCCGTGCGCGGCCAGCAGCGCCGCGTCAGTCTCCTGAAGACCGCCCTCGGACCCTCCGAGCACGATGACGCCCGGCAGGTCGCCTCCGTCGTCCTCAGGGGCGAACAGCGTGCCGGCCAGCCCGTGCTCCCGGACCTCCAGCCGCTCGACGCCCTCGGGCACGGACTGCCGTTCGAGCACTCGGTCCCCCACGCCCTCGACCGAGAGGACGGTGGGGCCGGACTTGCCGCCGGTGCGTTCCAGCGACCAGAACAGCCCCATCGGGTCAACGCCGCGATAGCTGCCCTCGGTCGGCGCGTGCCGCGTGAGGTCTACGACGCCACGGTCGTCAGCCTCGAACACGGCACGGGAGGCGCGATCACCCGTGGACAGCTGCACGGTGATCGACTGGCCGGGTTTCAGCCCGGCGACGATCACGTCGACCTGTCGGTCGAGGGGCGCTGTCTGCGGACTAACCAGGATCTCGGCCACAACGCGCCCCTCTCACGTCGGATTACCCGCCTGCGAGCCGTTCTGCCCGGTCAGCGGCGGCGAGTGCGTCCACCACCGCGTCCAGGTCACCGTCGAGCACCTGGTCCAGGTTATGCGCTTTGTACCCAACCCGGTGATCGGAGATGCGTGATTCGGGGAAGTTGTAGGTCCTCACCCGTTCACTGCGGTCGACGGTGCGGATCTGGGTGCGGCGCGCGTCCGACTGCTCCTGCGCCTTCTGCTCCTCGGCGAGGGCGATCAGGCGGCTCTGCAGCACCTGCATGGCGCGAGCCTTGTTCTGCAGCTGGCTGCGCTCGTTCTGGCAGGACGTGACGATGCCGGTGGGCAGGTGCGTGATGCGCACCGCGGAGTCGGTGGTGTTGACCGACTGGCCACCCTTGCCGGACGACCGGTACACGTCGATCCGCAGGTCCTTCTCGTCGATCTCGACCGCGGCGGTCTCCTCGGTCTCCGGGAAGACGAGGACACCGGCGGCCGACGTGTGGATGCGCCCCTGCGACTCGGTGACGGGCACGCGCTGCACGCGGTGCACGCCGCCCTCCCACTTCAGCCGGCTCCACACCCCGTCCGGTACCGCGGTCTTGGCCTTGATGGAGACGGTGACGTCCTTGAACCCGCCGAGGTCGGAGTCGGTGCCGTCGAGCATCTCGACCTTCCACCCCTGCCGCTCGGCGTACCGCGTGTACATGCGCAGCAGGTCCCCGGCGAACAGCGCGGACTCCTCGCCGCCCTCGCCGGACTTGATCTCCAGCAGCACGTCGTCCCCGTCGTGCGGGTCACGCGGCAGCAGCAGTTCGTTGAGCTTCTCCTCCAGCTTGGGGAGCTGCTCCTCGATCTGCACGACCTCTTCCTGGAACGACCGGTCCTCGGCGGCGAGCTCCTTGGCCGCCTCCAGGTCGTTCCTGGCCTGCTCGATCTCCCGTGCCGTCTTCACGACGGGACCGAGCGCGGCGTACCGCTTGCCGAGCTTGCGCGCCCCCACCTGGTCAGCGTGCACGGAGGGATCGGCGAGCTTCTTCTCCAGCTCGTCGTACTCGGCGAGCAAGCTGTCCAGCGACTGCGACACGTCTCCTGCTTTCGTAGTGTTCCCCGGAAACGGCGACGGCGCCCGCCCCGGCCAGAAGGCCGAGGTCAGGCGCCGTGAAAGCAGCTACTTGTTGCGCTTGCCGTAACGCGCCTCGAAGCGCGCCACGCGACCACCGGTGTCCAGGATGCGCTGCTTGCCCGTGTAGAACGGGTGGCAGTTGGAGCACATTTCGACGCGAACCTCGGCAGCCGAGGTGCTGCGCGTCATGAACGTGTTCCCGCAGCTGCAGGTCACTTCGGTGGGGGTGTACTCGGGGTGGATGCCAGTCTTCAAGATCTTGTCCCTTTCAAGGATGGCCGCCGGGTCCCAGTAGGTGAACGGGTGAACCGGAGCCGGACTCGACCGTTTAGTTTGCCAGACCGTGCAACACCGGCAAAAACGCGGTTGTTCCCGAGGCTGATCAGTGCCTTAAGTCACAACCGCTTAACCTCTGTGATACGCCGTTCGGCGCAAGGTGTCGCCGTTCGACCAGATACGGCTCCGTGTTGTTGGACGGTGTCCATCAGACTGTGTGCCGTGTTCTGCACCGCAGAGCGGCCCATGAACCAGCACATGTGGCTGGCAGTGCCGTTTCTCTTCTCCGCCGCCGTGTTCGGCCTGATGGGGTCGGCAGGGCTGCTCACCGCTTCCTGGACCACGGTGCCGCTGTCACCGGTCGTGTCGGGAGCCGGGGTGGCCGTGGCCGCCGCCGTCTCCGGCGGGGTGCGGTGGAGGCGGGGGTGGCAGCGTGCCTGGCTGCGGTGGCCCTACCTGGCCGCGGTGCTGGTGCTGGGAGTCGTGGTGGGCGCGGTGGAGGTACCCGTGCTGGCCGCGACGGTGGTGGGGATGCCGGTGCTGCTGGCGCTGGTGTTCCAGCTGCTGGTGCAGAACGACGAGAACCGCCAGGCCGCCGGCTGCCGCTGAGGCCGGCGCGGCATTCGAGTGAAGAGCGATGAAAAAGCCCCCGCTGACCTGCAGCGGGGGCTTTTTCACGTGAAACTCACACGGCGTCAGTCCTGCTCGGCACCGGGCGTCGTCTTCGCGACCTGCATCAGGAACTCGATGTTGGTGCGCGACTTCCGCAGCCGGTCCAGCAGCAGGTCGATCGCCTGCTGACCGTCGAGCGCGTGGAGCACCCGGCGCAGCTTGTGCGTGACGGCCATCTCATCCGGCGAGAGCAGCAGCTCTTCCTTGCGGGTGCCCGACGAGTCGACGTCCACGGCCGGGAACGTCCGCTTGTCCGCGATCTTCCGGTCGAGCTTGAGCTCGGCGTTGCCCGTGCCCTTGAACTCTTCGAAGATCACCGAGTCACCGGCGGAGCCGGTCTCGACCAGCGCCGTGGCGATGACGGTCAGCGAACCGCCGCCCTCGATGTTGCGAGCAGCACCGAGGAAGCGCTTCGGCGGGTACAGCGCGGTCGAGTCGACACCACCGGACAGGATGCGGCCGGAGGCCGGTGCCGCCAGGTTGTACGCACGACCCAGACGCGTGATCGAGTCGAGCAGCACGACGACGTCGTGGCCCATCTCGACCAGGCGCTTCGCCCGCTCGATCGCGAGCTCGGAGATGGTCGTGTGGTCCGACGGCGGCCGGTCGAAGGTGGAGGCGATGACCTCACCCTTCACCGAGCGCTGCATGTCGGTGACCTCTTCCGGACGCTCGTCCACCAGCACCACCATGAGGTGGCACTCGGGGTTGTTCGTCGTGATCGCGTTCGCGATCGACTGCAGCACCGAGGTCTTGCCGGCCTTCGGAGGCGACACGACCAGGGCGCGCTGGCCCTTGCCGATCGGCATCACGAGGTCGATGACACGGGTCGTGAGGATGTGCGGCTCGGTCTCCAGGCGCAGACGCTCGTTCGGGTAGAGCGGCGTCAGCTTGGTGAAGTCCGGGCGGTTGCGCGCCTCTTCCGGGTCCAGGCCGTTGATCTTGTCGACGCGGACCAGCGGGTTGAACTTCTGGCGCTGCTGCTCGCCGTCGCGCGGCTGGCGGACGGCGCCGGTGAGGGCGTCACCGCGGCGCAGGCCGTACTTGCGCACGAGCGAGAGCGAGACGTAGACGTCGTTCGAGCCGGCCAGGTAGCCGGAGGTGCGGACGAACGCGTAGTTCTCCAGCACGTCCAGGATGCCCGCGACCGGGAGCAGGACGTCGTCGTCGCGGACCTCGGTCTCGCGGTCCACGCGACCGCCGCCACCCTGGTCGTCGCCACGGCCACCGCGACGGCGGCGGTCGCGGAAGCGGCCACGACGACCACCGTCGTCGTCACCGTCGGGCTGGCCGCCACCCTGGCGGTCGCCACCGCGGTCACCGCGGTCGGAACGCTCGCCGCGGTCGCGGTTGCGGTCACGGCCGCCGCGCTCGTTGCGGTCGCCACGGTCGGAACGCTCGTTGCGCTCGCCGCGGTCCTGACGCTCGCCACGCTCCTGGCGCTCGCCCCGGTCCTGGCGCTCGCCGCGCTCGGGGCGCTCAGCGCGCTCCGGCCGGTCGGTCCGCTCAGGACGGTCGGTGCGCTCAGGACGCTCGGTGCGCTGCTGCTCCTGCTGCGGCTGGCCATCGCCCTCGGCGTTGCCGCCACCACGGCCGGAACGGCGGCGACGGTTTCCACGGCGCCCCCCGTCCTCGGACGAGCGGGAGTCGTCAGACGCGCCGGACTCGGCGGCAGCGGGCTTCTCCGCTACCTCGAGCTGCTGCTGAACAGGCTTCTCGACCACCTTTGCGGCGGGCTTCTCAGCGGGCTTCTCGGCGGGCGCCTCGGCCTTCGCGGCGACCTTCTCGGTCTTCGCGGGCTTCTCGGCTTTCGCCGGGGCTCCGGAGCCCTGCTTCTCCTTGATGGCCGCGATCAGGTCGCCCTTGCGCAGGCCTGCGGTTCCGGTGATGCCCATTTGGCCGGCGAGCTCGCGCAACTCAGCGAGCACCATGCCGGACAGACCCGCGCGGCGGCGCGGCGTCGTGCCGTTCGATGGGGTGGACAGAGCGTTCTCCTCGGCTCCAGAACCAGCGGCAGCTGCGACTTCGCTGCTCAGCAAATCGGTGTTGGTCACACAAGTCCTTCCTGACCAGGCCCCGCCTCCTACGCGGCCCAGCGGACCCGCCTTCCCACTTCAGCGGGGAACGGCGGTCAAGTCCGATGAAGACGGAAGCACGACGGCTTCCCTCAAGCACGGGACTTTTCTCAGATCACACGGCGATCGGGTGCCTCTTTGCGTCCGCCCCGCCCGCACGGCACAGAGCCGGAACACAAAAGGATTGCGACCCGGAACGAATGTCCGAGCGCGACACCGGCGCCCGTGCGCGCAGTGACTGATCGCCCCCGAGGGTAGACGCCGGTCCCCCGCCATGCAACAACCGGGGTCGGGCGTGTCAGTCCAATGGACGAACGCGCACGCCGGCGGCGTCGACGTCGAGTCTGCGCACGTCGAAGCCGTGCGTGTCGACCTCGGCCGGAAGATCACCGAAGGCGATCACGGTGGGTCCCGCTCCGCTCACGCAGGCGGGAACTCCCAGCTTGCGAAGATCGTTGATCACCCGAACGGTGTCCGGCCATGCGGGCTCGCGGTAGTTCTGGTGGAGTCGATCCTCAGTGGCCGCAAGGAGAACCGTCGGATCGGACGTCAGCGCGTGCACCGCGAGGGCAGCCCGTCCGGCGGCGTGCGCGGCGTCCGCGTGCGGTACTTCGGCGGGGAGCAGGCCGCGCGTGGTCTTGGTGGACGACTCCTGCGACGGGATCAGGACGACCGGGCGCACTCGTGCGTCCGCGTCCATCCGGACAGCGCGGTACCGCTCTCCTTCGGACCACGCGACGACGACCCCGCCGAACAGGGAGGCGGCCGCGTTGTCCGCGTGCCCCTCGAACTCGGCGGCGATTTGCAACGCGCCCGTGTCCAACTCGCGACCCAGCAGGGTGAACCCGGCTACGACACCCGCCACGATCGCGGCGGCCGACGAGCCCAGCCCCCGTGCGTGCGGGATGGTGTTGCGGCACCTCAGGGCCAGGCCACCGGTGTAGCCGGTGGCGCGGACGGCCCGCACGACGAGGTGGGTCTCGTCGAGCGGGACATCGCCTGATCCGGCACCGTCCACGGTGATCGAGAGGCCGTCGACGCCTTCGCCGCCGGCCACCTCGACGTCGTCGTACATGCCGAGCGCCATGCCCAGCGCGTCGAACCCCGAACCGAGGTTCGCGGTCGACGCGGGGACGGAGACGAGGAACTTCACGCCAGCTCCAGCGCGTGCGCGACGGCGCCGGGGTCGACCGGGACGGGCTCGACCTCGGTGGTGCCGAGCAGCGCCGTGTCGGGGTCCTTCAGACCGTGACCCGTGACGGTGCACACAACGGTGGAGCCCTTCGGCAGCCTGCCGTCCTCGGCGGTCTTCAGCAGACCGGCGATGGACGCGGCCGACGCGGGCTCGACGAAGATGCCCTCGGACGACGCCAGCAGCCGGTACGCGCTGAGGATCTGCTCGTCGGTGACGGCGTCGATCAGGCCGCCGGAGGAGTCCCGGGCGTTGACCGCGCCCGTCCACGACGCCGGCGAACCGATGCGGATCGCGGTCGCGATGGTCTCCGGGTTCGCCACCGGCTGACCGCTGACCAGCGGAGCGGCGCCCGCGGCCTGGAAGCCGAACATGCGGGGCAGGCCCTGGTCGTACGACGTGTAGCCCTTCCAGTACGCGGTGATGTTGCCCGCGTTGCCGACCGGCAGGCAGTGCACGTCCGGCGCCTGGCCGAGCACGTCGCAGACCTCCCACGCGGCGGTCTGCTGGCCGACGAGGCGCACCGGGTTGACCGAGTTCACCAGCGTGACCGGGTACTCGGCCGCGGTCTTCGACGCCAGCTCCAGGCAGTCGTCGAAGTTGCCGTCGATCTGCAGGATCTTCGCGCCGTGCATGACGGCCTGCGCCAGCTTGCCCATCGCGATCTTGCCGCTGGGCACCAGCACGGCCGCCGTCAGGCCCGCCTTGGCCGCGTAGGCCGCGGCGGACGCCGACGTGTTGCCGGTGGAGGCGCAGATGACCGCCTTCAGACCGGAGGCGAGCGCGTACGTCATGGCCACGGTCATGCCGCGGTCCTTGAACGAGCCGGTCGGGTTCGCGCCCTCGACCTTGACCCAGACGTCGGACCCGGTGGCGGCGGAGAGGCGCTTGGCGTGCACCAGCGGCGTGCCGCCCTCGTGCAGCGTCACGACCTCGGCGCCCGCGGGGATCTCGATGCGGTCCCGGTAGGCGTTGATGAGACCGGGCCAGCCTGCTCTCGCAGTGCTCATTCCTTCTGGACTCACTCTTCGCCCTCCACCCTCATGACGCTGACGACGTCCCGCACCACGGGGAGGCCACCGATCTTGTCCACAGTGGACCGCAGCGCGGCGTCGGTCGCCGCGTGCGTGACGATCACCAGGCTGGCGTCCTCGACGCGGCCTTCCTGGCGCACCGCGGCGATGCTCACGTCGTGCTCGGCGAACACGGCGGCGACCTGCGAGAGGACACCGGGCTTGTCCGCCACGTCGAGGCTGATGTGGTAGCGGGTGGGCGTGTTCCCCATGGGCTGCGCGGTGAGCGCGGCGTAGGCGGACTCGCGCGGGCCGTGCCCGCTCGCGACCATGTTGCGCGCCACGGCGACCAGGTCGCCGACGACCGCGCTCGCCGTGGGGGCGCCACCGGCACCCTGCCCGTAGAACATCATCTCCCCCGCCGCGTCGGCCTCGACGAACACCGCGTTGAACGCGCCGTTGACGCTCGCCAGCGGATGCGTCCTGGGGATCATCGCCGGGTGCACTCGAACGGCGACTGATTCCTGACCGGACGGGCTGGTCACGCGCTCGCAGATCGCGAGCAGCTTCACCGTGCGGCCAAGCCCCTTGGCCGCCGCGATGTCCGCCGCGGACACCGCGCGGATGCCCTCGCGGTAGACGTCCGACGCCGTCACGCGCGTGTGGAACGCGAGCGATGCGAGGATCGCGGCCTTCGACGCGGCGTCGAACCCGTCGACGTCCGCCGTCGGGTCGGCCTCGGCGTAACCGAGGCGCGAGGCCTCTTCGAGCGTCTCGCTGTACCCGGCACCCGTGGCGTCCATCGCGGACAGGATGAAGTTCGTCGTGCCGTTCACGATGCCCATGACGCGCGTGATGCGGTCTCCCGCAAGGGATTCCCGCAACGGGCGCAGCAACGGGATCGCACCGGCGACGGCGGCCTCGAAGTAGAGGTCCGCGCCGGACGCGTCGGCTGCCTCGAACAGGTCGGGGCCGTGCTCGGCCAGCAGCGCCTTGTTCGCCGTGACGACGGACTTGCCGCGCCGCAACGCCTCCAGCAGCAGGCCGCGCGTCGGGTCGATGCCGCCGATGACCTCGACGATCACGTCCACGTCGTCCGACTTCACGAGCGCTTCGGCGTCCGTGGTGAGCAGGTGCTCCGGTACTTCACGGTGTTTGTTCGGCCTGCGCACGGCGATGCCGGCGAGCTCAACCGGCGCGCCGATGCGCTGGGTGAGGTCCTCGGCCTGGTCCGTCAGCAGCCGGACTACCTCCGTGCCCACCGTGCCACATCCCAGCAAGGCGACCCGAATCGGTTTCACGGCTTTCATACCTCCAGACGGAACAGATCGTCCTCGGTCTCACGACGCAGCAGCAGCCGCGCCTCTCCATCGGTCACCGCGGCGAGCGCGGGCCGTGGAAGTCGGTTGTACCCGCTCGCCATCGAGTAGCAGTAGGCCCCTGTGGCGGCGATCGCCACCAGATCACCCGGTGCCAGGTCGTCGGGCAGCCAGCAGTCGCGCACCACGATGTCACCGGATTCGCAGTGCTTGCCCACCACACGACACAGCACCGCCCTCGACTCGGGCTCGGAGGCGCGCGAAACGAGCTTGCAGTCGTAGACCGCGTCGTACAGGGCAGTGCGGATGTTGTCGCTCATGCCGCCGTCGACGCTGACGTACCGGCGCCGCGCGCCACCGTCGAGCTCGATGTCCTTGATCGTGCCGACCTCGTACACGGTGACCGTGCCGGGACCGACGATCGCGCGGCCGGGCTCCACCGCGATGCGAGGCATCTCCAAGCCGTTGTGCTCGCACTCCTTCTGCACGATGTTGTGCAGCTGCCGCGCGAGCTCCGCGGGCGGGGGCGGGTCGTCGTCCGGCGTGTAGGCGATGCCGAGACCGCCACCGAGGTCGACGACGTTCAACGACGGGACGTCGCCGTGCTCGGCGCGGATCTCCGCGAGCAGGCCGATCACGCGGCGCGCGGCGACCTCGAAGCCGGACGCGTCGAAGATCTGCGAGCCGATGTGGCTGTGCAGGCCGACGAGTTCGAGCCCACCGGCCTTCAGCACGCGGCGCACCGCCTCGGCCGCGTCGCCGGAGGACAGCGAGAAGCCGAACTTCTGGTCCTCGTGCGCGGTCGCGATGAACTCGTGCGTGTGCGCCTCGACGCCGACCGTCACGCGGATCAGCACCTTCTGCACCACACCGCGGTCGCGCGCGATCTGGTCGAGGCGCGCGATCTCGTGGTACGAGTCGAGCACGATCCCGCCGACGCCGGCCTCGACGGCCGCGATCAGCTCGGGAACGCTCTTGTTGTTGCCGTGCAACGCGATGCGCTCGGCCGGGAAGTCCGCCCGCAGCGCGATGGCGAGCTCGCCGCCGCTGCAGACGTCGATGGAGAGGCCTTCCTCGGCCACCCACTTCGCGACCTGCACGCTCAGGAACGCCTTGGAGGCGTAGTGCACGAGCGTCGGGTCGCCGAACGCCTCGGCGTGCTCGCGGCAGCGCGCCCGGAAGTCCTGCTCGTCCATGACGAACAACGGGGTGCCGTACTGCTCGGCGAGCCCGCGCACGTCCACGCCCGCGAGCTCCACGACGCCCGCGTCGTTGCGCTTGGCGTTGCGCGGCCACACCGTCGGGTGCAGGTAGTCGAGCTGTTCGGCGTTGGAAGGGCGGTCGCCGGCGGTGGTGCCGGAGGCCATGACGTCGGCGTGCCGGGGTCCGGCCGGATGCGCGCGCATCACATGCGCTCCGGGGCGGTCACGCCGAGCAGGCCGAGGCCCGCGGCGAACACGCGCCTGGTCGCGTTGACGAGCTGAAGCCTGACCTGGTGCAACGGAGTCGTCTCCTCATCGCCGCGCGGAAGGACGCGGCAGTCCTGCTGGAAGCGGTGGTACGTGCCCGCGAGCTCTTCGAGGTAACGGGCGACGCGGTGCGGTTCGCGCAGCTCGGCGGCGGTGGCCACCACTCGCGGGAACTCGCCGATGGTGCGGATGAGGTCGCCTTCGCGCTCGTGGGTGAGCAGCGCGAAGTCCTCACCTGAGGTGATGCCGAGATCAGCGGCGTTGCGCAGGATCGACGACGTGCGCGCATGGGCGTACTGCACGTAGTAGACCGGGTTCTCGTTGCTGTGTTTGCGCAGCAGGTCGAGGTCGATGTCGAGGCTGGAGTCGACCGACGAGCGGATCATGGCGTAGCGGGCGGCGTCCACGCCGACGACGTCGACCAGGTCCTCCATCGTGATGACGGTGCCCGCGCGCTTGCTCATCCGGACGGGCTGGCCGTCGCTGACGAGGTTCACGAGCTGGCCGATCAGCACCTCGACGCTGTCCGGGTCGTCGCCCAGGGCGGCGGCCGCGGCCTTGAGGCGCGCGATGTAGCCGTGGTGGTCCGCGCCGAGCATGTAGATGCACAGGTCGAAGCCACGGCCACGCTTGTCGACGAGGTAGGCGATGTCGCCCGCGATGTACGCCGGGTTTCCGTCGCTCTTGATGACGACCCGGTCCTTGTCGTCACCGAAGTCCGTGGACCGCAGCCACCAGGCGCCGTCCTTCTCGTACAGCGAGCCGTTCGCCTTCAGCTTGGCGATCGCCTCGTCCACGCGGCCGCTCTGGTGCAGCGAGTCCTCGTGGAAGTAGACGTCGAAGTCGGTGCCGAAGTCGTGCAGGCTGCTCTTGATCTCCTCGAACATCAGCCCGACGCCGACCTTGCGCACCGTCTCCGGGTCGTTCAACGCACCCGGCTCGCGGCGCAGCACCTCGGCGGCGATGTCGCTGACGTACGTGCCCGCGTAGCCGTCCTCGGGGGCGGGCTCGCCCTTCGCGGCGGCGATCAGCGACCGGACGAACCTGTCGATCTGCGCGCCGGCGTCGTTGAAGTAGTACTCGCGGGTGACCTCGGCGCCGCGCGCCTGCAGCACCCTGCCCAGCGCGTCACCGACGGCCGCCCAGCGAGCGCCACCGAGGTGGATGGGACCGGTGGGGTTCGCGGAGACGAACTCCAGGTTGATCCGCTTGCCGCCGAGCTCGGCGCCGGTGCCGTACCCGGCCTCCAGGGCCGCACGAACGATCGCGCCCTGGGCCTCGGTGGCGATGGTGAGGTTCAGGAAGCCGGGACCCGCGACGTCGGCCTGGGCGATGGCGTCCTGGGCGAGCAGGGCCTCGGCGAGCCACGTCGCGAACTCGCGGGGCGCGACGCCCGCCTTCTTGGCGATCTGGAGCGCGACGTTCGTGGCGTAGTCCCCGTGCTCGGGGTTCCTGGGTCGCTCGACCGTCACCTGCTCGGGGAGCGCGGTGGTGTCCAGGCCTCGGTCGGCCAGCAACCGGGCGACCGTGGTCCGGACGAGATCGGCGAGCACTTCAGGAGTCACGCCCCGAGAGTCTAGAGAAGCGTTGTCGCAGGTCTCGACCGGGTTACCGGGTCTCGGAGGGTGAGACGGCAAGTGTTAACGCGCACGTGGTATCGCACTGCGCTGACAGTGATCAGACACGATGTCCCTACACTGGCGCCGGTTGACCAGGACGACATCTGAGGCGGACATGACCAGCGGCAAGAAGACGAAGGCCACACGCAACAGCGTGGCCGCAGCCCGTTCCTCGGTGGTGGCGAGCAAGCCGAAGCCGTGGGGCACGATCATCGCGGTGATCGCGGTGCTGGGCCTCGCGGGCGGTGTTTTCGGGTATGCGTACTCGCAGATCCACGCGAACAACGTCAAAGAGGCCGCCCTGGCCAAGTGGAAGCCCTCGGACACGAACAAGGACCCGTCGACCGCGCTCGCGGGCATCGTGATCAAGGAGTACAAGGGCTCCCGCCACGTCGAGCCGACCCAGCGCGTCGCGTACGACCAGACTCCGGCCTTCGGTGGCCCGCACGACGCCCAGTGGGCCGACTGCACCGGCGTCGTCTACGACAAGGCCGTGCGCACGGAGAACATGGTCCACGGCCTGGAGCACGGCGCCGTGTGGATCGCGTACAACCCCGACCAGGTCAAGGACGACGCGCTCACCAAGCTGAAGACCAAGGTCGAGGGCATCCCGTACATGATGCTGTCGCCGTTCCCCGGCCTCGACAAGCCGGTCTCGCTGCAGTCCTGGGGCCACCAGCTGAAGGTCGACAACGCCGACGACGAGCGCGTCGACCAGTTCATCTCCTCGCTGCTGCGCAACCCGAACGTCTACCCCGAGGTCGGCGCGTCCTGCGAGAACACGGCGTTCCTGTCGAACCCGGCCCCGTTCGTGGCCGAGAAGCCGGGCGCCGACGCCGTGCCGATGGACGGCGGCAAGGACGACTCCGTGACCGAGGGCCAGCCGCAGAACCCCAGCACGCCGCCCGCGTCGGGCTCCGCCTCGACGCCGCCGTCGAGCTGATGACGGTTCCCGAAACCGACGAGGCGTCCGGCCGCCCCTCCGGGGTGGTCCGGGCCCTCGTCATCGGCGCAGCGGTCCTCGCCGTGCTCCTGCTCGGCGCGGCGGTGGGCCTGCTCGTGAAGCTCCCCGGCTCCACCTCGTCCTCCGCGGCCCCGGCCTCCGGTTCCGTGGACGTCGGCTTCTGCCAGGACATGGCCATGCACCACCTGCAGGGCATCCAGATGGCGAACATCGCCAGGGACCGCTCGACGGACCCGGAGATCCGCCAGCTCGCCTTCGACATCTCCTCCACCCAGCTCGAACAGGTGGGGCGGATGAAGGGCTGGCTGATGATGTGGAACGAGCACGAGCAGAACATCTCGGGCGTCTACATGAAGTGGATGGACGCCGCCGGCGTCCACGGCCACGGCGCCACCACGCCCGAGGCGGGCAAGCCGCTGATGCCCGGCATGGCCACGACCGACGAGCTGACCAAGCTGCGCACGGTGACCGCCGGCCGCGAGTTCGACGTGTACTGGCTGCAGTTGATGCTCCGCCACCACGTGGGCGGGGCGCCGATGGCCGAGTACGCCACGACCGCCGCCGGCCAGTCGGTCGTCCGGACGCTGGCCGACAACATGCTGAAGTCGCAGTCCGCCGAGACCGAGCTGATGAAGGACTACCTGGCGAAGCGCGGAGCCGCCCCGCTGCCGTAGCCCGGTGTCGCCGTTCAGTTTTTGAGGGCCGTCCCCAGAGTTGTGGGGGCGGCCCTTTGGCTTGCCCGCGGCAGAGACGGGCGGGACTCCAACGCAAGCCGACCACTCCCGTGCACGTGCCCTCACCCCATGGACATCCGCCTACCTCTGAGTAACGTAGGTCACACCCCTACTCGGAGGTAACCATGACCGTCGACGAGCGCGCGGCCAGGCAGGTCGCCGAACAAGCACGGGAAACCCGCTGGCAGCGACCGAGTTTCGGCAAGGAGCTCTTCCTCGGTCACTTCCGCATCGACCTCATCCACCCGCATCCGAGTGGCACCGCCGAGGACCGCGAACGCGGCGAGGCCTTCCTCGAGAAGCTCCGGAAGTTCACCGAGTCGCACATCGACAACGCCGTCATCGAACGCGACGCGCAGATCCCCGACGACGTCCTGAAGGGCCTCAAGGACCTCGGCGCGTTCGGCATGAAGATCAAGCCCGAGTACGGCGGCATCGGCCTCACGCAGGTCTACTACAACAAGGCCCTCATGCTGGTGGGCAGCGCCAGCCCCGCGCTCGGCGCCATGCTCTCCGCCCACCAGTCCATCGGCGTCCCGCAACCCGTCGCGATGTTCGGCAGCCCCGAGCAGAAGCAGGAGTTCCTGCCCAGGTGCGCCAAGGGCGAGATCACCGCGTTCCTGCTCACCGAACCGGACGTCGGCAGCGACCCGGCGCGGCTCGGCACCATCGCCACGCCGGACGGCGACGACTACGTCCTCGACGGCGTGAAGCTCTGGACCACCAACGGTGTCGTGGCCGACCTCCTCGTCGTCATGGCCCAGGTCCCGGACAAGGGCATCACGGCGTTCGTCGTGGAAGCGGATGCCGAGGGCATCACCGTCGAGAACCGCAACGCGTTCATGGGCCTGAGGGGCCTGGAGAACGGCGTGACGCGGTTCCACCAGGTCCGCGTGCCCAAGAAGAACGTCATCGGCAGGGAAGGCGCCGGGCTCAAGATCGCTCTGGCCACCCTCAACACGGGCCGCCTCAGCCTGCCGGCCCTCTGCGCGGGCAGTGCCAAGTGGTGCCTCAAGATCGCGCGCGAATGGTCGGGCGCACGCATCCAGTGGGGTCTGCCGGTCGGCAAGCACGAGGCCGTCGCCGGCAAGATCGCCTACATCGCCGCCACGGCCTACGCGCTGGAAGCCGTCCTGGACCTCAGTTCCGAGCTCGCGGACGCCGGCAGCCACGACATCCGCATCGAGGCCGCCCTCGCGAAGCTCTACGCGTCCGAGAAGGCCTGGCTGGTGGCCGACGAACTGGTCCAGATCCGCGGCGGGCGGGGGTACGAGACGGCGGAAAGCCAGGCAGCGCGCGGAGAACGCGGCATCGCGGCCGAGCAGGTCCTGCGGGACCTCCGCATCAACCGGATCTTCGAGGGCTCGACGGAGATCATGCACCTGCTGATCGCCCGCGAGGCGGTGGACGCGCACCTCAGCGTCGCCGGCGACATCATCGACCCCGACGCCGACCGCCAGGCCAAGATGAAGGCCGCGGCCAAGGCCGGCGGGTTCTACGCGAAGTGGCTGCCCACGCTCGTCGTCGGCAAGGGCCAGACCCCGGCCGGCTACACGGAGTTCGGGCCGCTCGCGAAGCACCTGCGGTTCGTCGAACGGTCGGCGCGCAAGCTCGCGCGGCAGACGTTCTACGCCATGTCGCGGTGGCAGGGGAAGATGGAGCGCAAGCAGCGGTTCCTGAGCCGGATCGTGGACATCGGGGCCGAGCTGTTCGCGATCAGCGCCGTGTGCGTGCGGGCCGCGCAGGACAAGAACCCCAACGCCCAGGCGCTCGCGGACGCGTTCGCCAAGCAGGCGCGGATCCGGGTCGACGAGCTGTTCGAGAAGCTCTGGAAGAACACCGACGACAGCGACCAGGTGCTCGCGAAGCAGGTCCTCGACGGCAACTACGCCTGGCTCGAGGAGGGCGTGGTCGACTCGTCGATCCCAGGCGGCTGGATCGCGGACTCCACGCACCACGAGTCGACGGCGGACAACGTCCACCGGCCGACACCTCGATAGCCCGTTGGCTGCACTGGGCAGGCTGATGGTGGTGCGGGCGCGGCACCTGCCCAGTGCACGGCCGGTAGGGGGCTACGTCCCCCGCATCCCCCTACCGACTCCCCTTGCAACGGAAGGACACAACCCTCCAGGTGGAGGTTCCGGTAACGCTAAGCCACAAAACGCCGTTAACAGTTACGACAATTGAGTGAACTACCAGGTGAGGGGTACTCAACTACACTCAGAGAGTAACTTCGAAGACCAATTCTCGGGCGGCTTCGAGGCCCATCGCGATGGCCCCGGAGAGCACCGCGCCGTCACCGAGCGAGCCCGCCACGATCCGGGGCGCCAGCGGTGTCATCGTGCGCAGCGAAGCTTCCAGCGGCTCCAGCAGCAAGTCGACGTTCGACCCGACGCCACCACCCAGAACGACCAGTTCCGGGTCGATCACCGCGGTGACTGCGGCCACGAGGAACGCGAGCCGTTCCGCTTCCAGCCGCACGATCCGCAGAGCCTGGGCATCGCCTTTCCGCGCGAGTCCGAACACCTCACGGGCCGTGCGCGCCGTCAGTCCCCGCTCCCGTGCCAGTGCCACAACGGATCCCGCCGACGCCGCGTCCTCGAACTGTCCACGCCGGACGTCCGAAGCGGACTTCCCGTACGGCAGGAAACCGACCTCGCCGGCCGCCCCGTGCGCACCGCGGAACAGCGTGCCGTCCACGACGATGCCCATGCCGACGCCGGTGCCGACCGTCGCGCACACGAACACGCGCGCGTCCCGCGCAGCCCCGTAGACGTGCTCGCCCAGGGCGGCCAGGTTCGCGTCGTTCTCCACGACCACCACCGGCCCGAGCGCCGACTCCAGGCCGTCCAGGACACCGTTCGCCTCCCAGCCGGGCAGTTGCGGCGCGTGCCGCACGACCCGTGACCGCTGATCGATCACCCCGGGGCTGCCGATCACCTTCACCACGACGTCCGTGAGAGCGATCCCAGCATCGGCCACCGTCCGCTCGGCCAGGCCGGTCACCGTGCGCACCACGGCGGCGGCCGAGCGGCTGCGGTTCCGTTCGTCCACGCGGGCCACGACGGCCCCGGCCAGATCGGCCAGCGCCACCCGGACCCGTTCCCGGCCGATGTCGACGCCCAGCACGTACCCGGCGGTGGCGTTCGGCTCGTAGACCACGGCCGACCGGCCGGGACCCGACGTCGTGCGGCCGGTGGGGCGCACCAGGCCGTGGCGTTCGAGGTCGGCCAGCGCCTGTCCGACCGTCGGCTTGGACAGGCCGGTGTCCTTGGCGATCTGCGGACGGGTGGCCGCACCCGAACGGCGCAGCCGGTCGAGCACAGCGCGTTGGTTGAGCACGCGCATGCCCGCCGGTGTACCCACCTCTGGCGGCTTGCGGTCGCTCACCTGCCGATTCTAGATCTTGATCGACTCGTGTCGCGCGCAACTGTTGAGAAGACAGGTTGCGCGACAATTCCCGTCCGCTCCCTTGACAACGATGTCACGTGCAGAAAAGGTCCCCACCAAAAGGGGCAGGCCAGGCGGCGGAAGGGTTGCAATGAGGCAACTGGGGAAGAGACGAACCAGAACTCTGTTGAGCGTTGCGATCACTGCGACACTGGTGTGCGGCGTCACCAACGGCTACGCGGCCGCCGCACCAGAGGAGCAAGGCGTGGGCTTTTCGTCGTCCTTTGAGGACGGTCAACCGCAACCGTCGTGGGTCAGCACGGTCGAGACCGACGCGGCGGGGCAGCCGAAGGCGGCGGGCGTGATCGGCTCGAGCGGCACCGGGCTGCCCGGCAACGTCGCCGACAAAGCGACTTTGGCGGTCAACGGTGAGAACGACGGCTCGGGCGAGGGCAAGGCCGAGCTCATCGACGGCACCACCAGCACCAAGTGGTTGGTCTTCGCCACGACCGGCTGGGTGACGTTCGACTTCGGGACGAGCTCCCAGACGATCAAGAAGTACTCGCTCGCCTCGGCGAACGACGCACCGGAGCGCGACCCGAAGGACTGGACGCTGCAGGGCTCGAACGACGGCACGAACTGGACCGTCCTCGACACCCGCGCCGGCGAGAACTTCACCGACCGGTTCCAGACCAAGGTCTACGACATCGCCTCCCCGGCGTCGTACCAGCACTACAAGCTCGACATCACGGCGAACCACGGCGCGAACATCGTGCAGC
This sequence comes from Lentzea kristufekii, assembly GCF_033949925.1. Lineage (NCBI taxonomy): Bacteria > Bacillati > Actinomycetota > Actinomycetes > Pseudonocardiales > Pseudonocardiaceae > Lentzea > Lentzea kristufekii. The sequence continues at coordinate 94,479 of NZ_JAXAVV010000016.1, read as the reverse complement.
TCGCCGAGGTCGAGCTGTCCGACGGCACGACGACGCCCCCGGCGCCGAACATGCGCAGCCTCGTCGGCAACGGCCCCACCGGCGGCTACACGGCCAAGTCGCGGGTCGGCTGGACGGGCGTGAAGGCGTTCCGCGCCCAGGGCAAGCACACGACCGAGGGCCGTGCGTACAGCTACAACAAGGTCTTCGACGTCGACGTCCCGGTCAACTCCAAGACCGAGCTGTCGTACATGATCTTCCCGGACTTCGTCACCGACAACCTGAACTACCCGAGCACGTACTCGTCGGTCGACCTCGCGTTCTCCGACGGCACGTACCTGAGCGACCTCAAGGCCGTCGACCAGCACGGCGCGACGCTGTCGCCGCAGGGCCAGGGCGCGGGCAAGTTCCTGTACGCCAACCAGTGGAACAAGGTGGCGTCCACGATCGGCGCCGTCGCGGCCGGCAAGACGATCAAGCGGATCCTGGTCGCCTACGACGGCCCCAAGGGCCCGACGGAGTTCGGCGCCTGGTTCGACGACATCCGCATCGGCGACGTCGTCACCAAGCAGTACGCGAAGCCTTCCGACTACGTGCTGACCACGCGGGGCACGAACTCGAACGGCTCGTTCTCGCGGGGCAACAACTTCCCGGCGACCGCGGTGCCGCACGGCTTCAACTTCTGGACCCCGATGACCAACGCGGGTTCGCAGAGCTGGCTGTACGAGTACCAGCAGCGCAACAACGCGCAGAACCTGCCGACGCTGCAGGCGTTCACGACCTCCCACGAGCCCAGCCCGTGGATGGGTGACCGCCAGACGTTCCAGGTCATGCCGTCGGACAAGGCGCCGACCCAGGACCGGGCGCTGCGGGCCCTGCCGTTCCGGCACGACAACGAGGTCGCGAAGGCGCACTACTACGGCGTGACCTTCGAGAACGGCATGAAGACCGAGATCGCGCCGACCGACCACGCGGCGGTCTTCCGGTTCACGTTCACCGACGAGGGCCAGAAGAACCTCGTGTTCGACAACGTGAACAACCTCGGTGGTGTCACCCTCGACGCCGCCAACGGTGTCGTCACGGGCTACTCGGACGTCAAGAGCGGCCTCTCCACCGGCGCGACCCGCCTGTTCGTCTACGGCAAGGTCGACAAGGCGGTCACGGCGAGCGGCCGGCTCACCGGCGCGGGCCGTGACAACGTGGGCGGCTACTTCTCGTTCGGCGACAAGACCGTCGAGCTGCGGATCGCCACCTCGCTGATCTCCGTCGACCAGGCCCGGGCCAACCTCGAGCAGGAGGTCTCGGCGTCCGACACGTTCGACGCCGTGCGCGACCGCGCCCAGGCCGCGTGGGACAAGATCCTCGGCATCATCTCGGTCGAGGGCGCGTCCGAGGAGCAGCTGATCACGCTGTACTCCAACATGTACCGGCTCTACCTCTACCCGAACTCGGGCTTCGAGAAGGTCGGCGACAAGATCCAGTACGCGTCCCCGGTGTCACCCCCGGTCGGTGAGAGCACGCCCACGAAGACGGGCGCGAAGATCGTCGACGGCAAGGTCTACGTCAACAACGGGTTCTGGGACACCTACCGCACGACCTGGCCCGCCTACAGCCTCTTCACGCCGTCCAAGGCGGGCGAGATGGCCGAGGGCTTCGTCCAGCAGTACAAGGACGGCGGCTGGATCTCGCGCTGGTCCTCCCCCGGTTACGCGGACCTGATGACGGGCACGAGCTCCGACGTGGCGTTCGCGGACGCGTACCTCAAGGGCGTCTCGAACTTCGACATCAAGGCGGCCTACGACGCCGCGGTGAAGAACGCGTCCGTCGTGCCGCCGAGCAACAACGTCGGCCGCAAGGGCATGGACCGGTCGATCTTCCTCGGCTGGACCGGCAACGACCAGCTGCACGAGGCGTGGTCGTGGGCGATCGAGGGCTACCTCAACGACTTCGGCATCGCGTCGATGGCGAAGGCGCTGCACGAGAAGACGGGCGAGAAGCGGTACGCCGAGGAGTACGAGTACTTCCTCAACCGCGCCCAGAACTACGTGCTGACGTTCGACAAGCGGATCGACTTCTTCCAGGGACGCAACGTCGACGGCTCGTGGCGCGTCGAGGACCCGGCGAAGTACAACCCGCAGGACTGGCGCTACGACTACACCGAGACCAACGGCTGGAACATGGCGTTCACGGTGCCGCACGACGGGCAGGGCCTCGCGAACCTGTACGGCGGGCGGGACAAGCTGGCGCAGAAGCTCGACTCGTTCTTCACCCTGCCGGAGACCGCGAAGTTCCCCGGCGGCTACGGCGGCGTGATCCACGAGATGATCGAGGCGCGGGACGTGCGGATGGGCCAGTACGGCCACTCCAACCAGCCGTCGCACCACATCGCCTACATGTACAACTACGCGGGCAAGCCCTCGGGCACCCAGGAGAAGGTGCGCGAGATCCTGTCGCGCCTGTACGTGGGCTCGCAGCAGGGCCAGGGCTACGCGGGTGACGAGGACAACGGCGAGATGTCGGCCTGGTACCTCTTCTCGTCGCTGGGCTTCTACCCGCTGCAGATGGGCAAGCCGGCCTACGCGATCGGTTCGCCGCTGTTCACCAAGGCGACCGTCAAGCTGGAGAACGGCAAGAAGCTCGTCATCAACGCGCCGAAGAACAACGCGAAGAACATCTACGTGCAGGGCGTGAAGGTCAACGGCAAGACGTGGAACAAGACGTCGCTGCCGCACGACCTGCTCTCGGCCGGCGCCACGATCGACTTCGACATGGGTCCGAAGCCTTCCGCGTGGGGCACGGGCGTGAACGACGTGCCGGACTCGATCACCACCGGTGACGCCGTCCCGACGCCGTTGCGCGACGTCTCGTCCGGCGTTGCTGTCGGTGCGCTGGCCGACAACAACTCCTCGACCTCCGCAGTGGTGAAGTCCTTCGACTTCAAGGCCGCGGACACGAAGGAGAAGGCGGAGTTCTACACGCTGACCAACGGCAAGACGGGCACGTCGCCGTCGGCGTGGGAGCTGAAGGGCTCCTACGACGGCAAGACGTGGTCCACGGTCGACAAGCGTTCCGGTGAGAGCTTCCAGTGGCAGCAGTACACCCGGTCGTTCAAGATCGCCTCGCCGGGCCGGTACAACTTCTACCGGCTGGAGTTCTCCGGCGACGTGACGCTGGCCGAGTTCGAGCTGATGTCGAAGCCGCTGCCCGCCGCCACCACCACGGTGACGGGCACGGTCAACGGTCCGCTGCAGGTCAAGGGCGTGACCTATGTGGACGGTGCCACGATCAGCGGCCCGGTGACCGTGCAGAAGGGCGCCACGCTCTACGTCTTCGGCGGCGAGATCAAGGGCCCGCTGTCGGCGGCCGACGCGGCGTCCGTGGTGCTGGTCGGCACGAAGGTCGGCGGCCCGGTGACCGTGCACGGTTCTTCGTCGGAAGTCGCGGTGGAGAACTCCTCGGTCGGTGGCCCTGTGTCACTGACGTCGAACAAGACCAGGTCAGTCGTGGCGGCCACCTCGGTCGGCGGGCCGTTGTCCTGCACGGGCAACGACCCGGCGCCGTCGAACAACGGCTTCGCGAACGACGTGAAGGGTCCGAAGGCAGGACAGTGCGCTGGGCTGTAGTGCGTAACTGACCTTCGTTCAGACGAGGAAGGCCGCGTTCCGTCACGGAGCGCGGCCTTTCCCGTTCACCTGAAAGGATCTATCCCTTTCAGACATACTTCGATGAGATCTTGGCAGTTCGCGTGCGGTGACTGGGGAGGCTGTTGTGGTGCCGTTCGAACGAGGCCGCGTGTGGGTGGCGGTGCCGCAACCCAGGCTTCCTGAGGTTCCGTCACGAACCGGCGCGCAGTCCACTAAGGACGGGATCCGCGACCTGCCCGGCTCACCACGAAAGCTCCCGGCACCGCTGCGCTGACGAGCCGCCCTCGACCTGCAGCGTCGCGTGCTCGATGTGGTACTTGGTCGCCAGCAACGACTGCGCGGCCTTGAGCACGTTCTCGTGATCGGCGTCCTTCGCGGTGGCGAGGTGCGCCGAACACACCTCCATGCCGCTGGTGAGCGTCCACACGTGCAGGTCGTGCGCCTCGGTGACCCCGGGCAGCTCGGTGAGCGCCTTCTGCATCTCGGTGACGTCCAACCGCTCCGGCGCGTGCTGGAACAGGATGTGCAGCGCGTTCTTGGCCAGCGTGTACGTCCGCGGCAGCACCCACACGCCGATCAGCACACCCATGATCGGGTCCGCGTACTTCCAGCTGGTGGTGATCGTGACCAGCGCGGAGATGAGCACACCCACCGACCCGATGAGGTCGGCCAGCACCTCGAGGTACGCGCCCCTGACGTTGATGCTCTCCTTGGCGCCCTCCTTGAGGACGCTGAAGGAGACGAGGTTGGCGGCGAGCCCCAGCGTCGCGGCGATGAGGACAGGCCACCCCGGCACGCTGGGCGGGTCCTGGAACCTGCCGGCCGCCTCGTAGATCACGTACCCGGCCACCCCGAAGAGCAGCACGGCGTTGGCCAGCGCGGCCAGCACCTCGGCCCGGTAGAAGCCGAACGTGCGGTTCTTCCCGGCCTTGGCCCTCCTGGCGACCATGATCGCGGCCAGGGCCATGCCGACCCCAAGCACGTCGGTGAGCATGTGCGCGGCATCGGAGATCAAGGCGAGCGAGGACGTCGCGAACCCCACGACGAACTCCACCACCATGAAGACCGCGCCGATGCCGAACGCGATCCAGAGCTTCCCGGCGTGCTGCCCGCTCGCCGACGCTGATCCGTGTCCATGGCCGTGACCCATGCTTCGGAACATATAGCGACATGCGCATGAGTGCAATCCGGAGCATTCCTCACCAGCGCCTTCGTGACGGAGGCCACGCTCCGGGGCGCTATCGGGGGTAGGTGTGAAACACAGTCGCGTGAGTGCGCTAGGATCTTCCACGTAGCTACGGCCCCCGTAGCTCAGGGGATAGAGCACCGCCCTCCGGAGGCGGGAGCGCAGGTTCGAATCCTGCCGGGGGCACCCAGAACATGGGCAACATCAACAGGCGAGCGGCTGGTACTTGAAGACACCTTCAAGGTGTGAGTACCAGCCGCTCGCTTGTGTTCGACGTGGGGCCATCTTGGTGCCTCCACACCCCAGCTGATCAGCGCGGTCAGTCATCATGGTTGCGACGGCGCAGCAGTATGGCGAGCGCTGGCGTTGCGGGTGGCGGCGGGGCACGCGCGCCTTGCGCGCCCGGTCGTCGAGGGGGACCGGACCGGCGATCAGGGTTGCGAGTCCGGTCAATCGGTAGGCCAGCCGGACGTGGCAGGCCACGACTCAATTCCAGTCTCCGGTCGTACTTCGAGCTCAGGCTCCGGTCGCCATGACGACAGGGCCATGCGGCAACGACATCAGCTCTGGACCTCGGTCGGAGTGCACCTCGATATATCCGCCGTGGTGGCCGAGCAGCGCCGACTCGATCGCCGCCAGCAGTTCGATCATCAGGCTGGTGGCACGCTGCGCCGTGGCGGCACGAACGACGACATGGGCTCGGGCACCCGACGGCCCCATGTCGTTGGTCAGTTGCACCAGCACGACGTGGTCGCGGGACAGTCTCATCGACACCCGGTCACATCTGCCTGTCCAGACTTTCATGATCAGATCGGCGCGGACCAAGCCGTTCTCCTCGGTGCGCAGCCACACCTGCGGCCACGCCCGGAAGTGCCTCGCGTCCAGGCCCCTCCTCGATTCCAACCCGATCAGTTACTTCTACGCACCGCTGTCGACTCGGCACAATTAGTAAGCACCCGCAAGTGCCGGCAGGGAAGCCACCAACCACGCCAGAGGCGTCAAGAACTCGGCCGAGTTAAACGCCGACCGGAGGGCCTGTGAATGCAGCCACGAGTTCCCAACATCGCGCTCCGCTTGCTGCTGGCTGAGGCGGGCTGGACCGGTGAGGCGCTGGTCCGGAAGGTCAACCAGCTTGGCGCCGAGGCCGGCCTGTCGCTGCGCTACCAGCGTGCATCGGTCACCCAGTGGCTGTCCGGCGTCAAGCCGAGGCCACCTGTCCCGGAACTCGTGGCCGAAGGACTCTCCCGCGCGCTTGGACGTCGTGTCACGGTCGGTGACACCGGGCTCGGCCGGACCGGCGAGACCGACCTGAGCGCATGGTGGGGAGATTCCGTGGCGAGGCTCATTGATCCGGAACGCCGAGCGTTGCTCGTCGGTGCGGCCTACAGCGTCGCCGCTCTCGTCGTGCCCGCGTGGACCACCGTGGGATCGGCACGGCTCGGTGCGCCGAGCCAGACGGCCGACGACATCCGGGTGGGACGACCGGAAGCGGCGTCGGCGGCGGCGATGATCCGCGTGTTCTCCGACAGTGACGCGGCACTCGGTGGCGGCTACGCCAGACGGGCGCTGGCCGGCTACCTGAGCACCACCATCGCGCCCTGGCTCCGCGCGGACACGAATCCGGGACTGCGTCGCGAACTGCTCACGACTGCGGCGCGGCTGAGCTATCTATGCGGCTTCATGTGCTTCGACGACGAGTTGCACGGCAGCGCTCAGCACTACTACCTGACCAGCCTGCGTCTGGCGGCCGAAGGCGGCGACGCGTACGGCTATGCCATCGCCTTGCGGGCGCTGAGCGTCCAGGCACATCATCTGGGGCACCACCCACAGTCGCTCGACCTGGCGGAGGCCAGCGTGCGGACTGCCTCCACCCGGACTCCCCCGCACAGCAGTGCATTCCTCCTCGGCCAGCTGGCCGTCGCCCATGCCGCGGTCGGCAACCGTCGCGACGCCGCGACGACGCTGAACGCCGCAGATCGGCACCTCGCCCGGTCCGTCGACTCCACCGCCGCGGTGGGTGCGTACCACCCGGCGTCGCTGGCGCACCATTACGCGGCTGTCGCAGTGTGTTTCGGCGATCGTGCGACTGCGACACGGGCGCTGGCGTCCTCACTCAGGTGCCGTCCCCACAGGGAACGCCGCTCCCGTGCCGTCACCCTCGCGCAGCTGGCGGAGCTCCAGTTCGCTGAAGGACGTCTCGAGCAAGCGTGCTCGACCTGGCAGGACTTCCTCGACGACTATCCGCTTCTGTGCTCACGACGAGCCGACCGTGCGATGGCCTCGTTGCGTGCGCACGCTCGCGCGCATCGGCGGAACCCGGTAGCTCGTGCACTGTTGGAACGAGCGAGCACCCTCACTGTCGCGGCGAAAGGGCCACGCGTGCCGTGACGCGGTTCCCCCGCGGTGGTGATCACCGCCGCGCCCGCGGGCACACCAACTCGTCAAGTTCCACGCAGTTCTGGACGCATCGCCCTCTCTCGGCGGATTACTTCGCAGCGTGATCGCCCGTTTTACTGAGCGTGATCAGGGTGCTTCCGCGTCGAATCGGATCGCGGGAGCAGGGCGAAGTCGGCCAGGGAGGTTCTGTGAGCGCGGGATGTGAGTTGACGATCGGCCGGCGGATCGAACTGCTTCGACGGAGGCGGGGGTTGTCCCGTCAGGCGTTCGCCGGGCTGGTGGGCTACAGCGCCGAGTGGTTGCGACAGGTGGAGAGAGGCGACCGCCGACTGGACAAGCTCACCACACTGCTCCGCGTCGCCGAGGTTCTGCGAGTGGAGGACGTCAGTTCGTTCATCGGCATCGTCGTCCCACCACAGCGAAGGCAGCCCGGTGAGAGCACAGCTCCCTCCGACGTGTGCCGGGCGCTGTTCCATCCTGGGTCATCAGAGTCCGCGACCGTGGATCTCGGCGCACTGAGTGACAGGCTCGAGGCGACGTGGACCGGGTGGCAAGGCTCGACCCACCGCTACAGCCTCATGCAACGCTGCCTACCGCCCTTGCTGGATCAGGTCTGCCGGTTGGCCGCCGACGACGGTCCGGAGATCATGCGCATCACCGCGGAGACCTACCGCTTGACCGCGGCCTACCTCCGCCATGTCGACGATCCGCCTCTCGCTCTGCTCGCGAGCGAACGGGCGCTCAGCGCGGCCCACCGGTGTGGCGACGATCTGGTTCTCGCCGCCTGCGAAGGCGGGATGGCTTCCACTCTGTTGCTGCTCGGCTGTGCGGCCGATGCGGCGGACGTATGCCGTAGAGCGGCAGCCCGGCTGTCTCCCGGCATCCCCACCGATCCTCCGGAGATCGTCTCCGTCTGGGGCGCGACCCAGTTGATCGCCGCCGAGATCGAGGCGGTGCGCAACGATCACTTGGCGGCGTGGGAGTTGCTTGATCTGGCGGGCAAGGCAGCGGAGGTGCTCGGGCACGACCGCAACGATCTGCACAGCTCGTTCGGTCCCACGGACGTCGGCATCCACGCCGTTCGCGTCGAGATCGTCCTCGGTCGCATCCGCCGCGCACTTCGGCTCGCCAGCAAGGTCGACGTCAGCGGTGCGGTGACCAGTGAACGACAGGCCCGCCACTACATCGCGCTCGCGCGGGCACACGCCGCGGAACGCGACGCCGCCGCCGCGGCCTTCGCGCTGTTCCAAGCAGAGGAGGCGTGCGCCGAGGAGATCGCTTTCAACGGCGACGCGCATCAGGTCGTCCATGCCTTGCTCGACCTCGACGACGCGGCGGTGCGAAGCCATGTCTGGCGGCTCGCTGAACGAGCGAAGTTGCTGTGACGCCAACTCTTCTTGGTTTCGTGATCGCAAGTGTCGCCGGTTCCGCGACGTGCCAGCGAAGTTGCGACTTCGCGAGGGCACGCCCCGCAGGCTGGAGGCAGTTCGACGAGTCCGGTTTGGAGGCCAACCGATGCGGACGTTGACAGGGCAGTTCAGTCTCGAGGACAAGACAGCGCTGGTGACAGGTGCGTCTCGCGGTATAGGCAAGGCGATCGCTCTCGGATATGCCGAAGCCGGCGCCGACGTCGCCTTGCTCGCCCGTGGTACGACCGCACTGGAAGAGGTCGCGGACGAGGTCGAGCGGTTGGGGAGACGCGCGCTCGTGCTGACGTGCGATGTGAGCGACGGCGAGCAGATCAGGCGCGCGGTGGGCACGGCAGTGTCCGAGTTCGGCCAGCTCGACGTCGTGGTGAACAACGCGGGCGGTTTCGAGGTCGCCGGTCCCGTGCTGGAGCTCGAGTCTTCTGACTGGAGCACGGTGATGCGCGTCAACCTCGACTCCGTCTTCCACGTGTGTCAGGCCGTCGGGCGTCACCTGGTCAAGCGTGGCAGCGGATGCGTGCTGAACATCTCCTCCATCGCCGGGCTCGGTGGTGTGCCGATGATGGCTCCGTACGCCGCGTCCAAGGCCGCCATTATCTCGCTCACCCGCACGCTCGCCGCGGAATGGGGGAGCTCCGGGGTCCGGGTGAACGCGATGACGCCGGGCTGGATCAGCACCGAGCTGACCAAGGACATCCTCGGCAACCCGGACGCCGGGGAAGGGCTTCGCGCCGCGGTTCCACGCCAGCGGTTCGGCGAGCCGGCTGATCTCGTCGGTCCAGCCGTCTTCCTCGCCAGCGACGCCGCCCGCATGGTCACGGGTGCCTGTCTCACCATCGACGACGGGACCACCTGCTACGTCGGCGGCCCGGCCATGATCCAGATGCTCGCGCTCGGCCGTGTCGCCGTGTGACCTCTTCACACCAGTTCGTCAGGAGTTTCGATGTCCTCTCGCACGGTTTTCCTGTTCCCCGGTCTGGGCGCGTACTCGACCGGTGTGCTGCGCCAGGCGCGGCCGCACCACCGCCAGGTCGACGAAACCTTCCATGAGATCGACGAGGTGGCGGCGCAGCGTGGTCTGCCTCCGGTGTCGGCGTTGCTCTTCCACGACCGGCCCCGCACGATCCAGGAAATGCTCGCCGAGCCGGCCGAGTTGTTGCAGCTGGCCATCTTCGGCGCCTCGGTGGCGACGCACCGGATTCTGGTCGACCACGGCCTCGAACCCGACCTCCTCGTCGGTCACAGCTTCGGCGAGATGGCGGCGTTGGTCGCCGCCGGCGCGTTCAGCCTCGCCGACGGCGCTCGGCTGGTTTGCGCGCGGTGTGACGCGCTGCGCGACTGGGAAGGCCGTGGCGTGATGGCGGCGATCGGTACCAACGAGACCGCGGCCGCGCACCTGCCGGGTGTGCTGGACGAGCCGGACCTGGTCATCGGCTGCCTCAACGCGCCGCGGCAGACGGTGCTCACCGGCCCCGCCGCCGCCGTCGATCGCGCCGAGCGGGTGGCCAGGGCCCTCGATCTGCCGTTCGCCCGGTTGCAGCTGCCCTACGCCTCGCACCACCCCTCGATGCGGCCCGCTGTCACGACGTTCGTCGAGCTGATGGCGGACATCCGCCAGAAGCCCTTGCGCCGGGCGGTGTTCTCGCCGATCCATCTGCGCCGCTACACCGATGACGACGACCTCAAGCAAGCGCTCGCCGAGTGTCTGGTCCTGCCGGTGCTGTTCACCAAGACGGTGCGGGACCTGCATGCGGCCGGCTACAAGAACTTCGTCGAGGCCGGAGCGCTCAACACCTTGACGCGCTGCGTCGAGCTCACCGTGCCGGGCGTGCGGACCGAGGCGCCGCTCATCGATGCCGAACGCGAGAGCGAGGGGTTGAGCGCCGCGGCGAACACGAGTCCGCCGCGGCAGCGCACGACACCGGTGGCTGTGCCACGCGGAGCCGAGGACGCCGCGGCCGGGGTCGTGGCCCCGGCCGCACCTCGGCAGGTGCCCGAGCAACGGGCCGCGGAGCCGGTTTCCCGCGAGCAGGTGTTGCGGGAGCTGCGGGAGCTGTACGCGGCCGCGCTGGAGTACCCGCCGGACGTGCTCACCGAGGAGGTGCTGCTGGAGGCCGAGCTCGGTGTCGACTCGCTCAAGCAGACCTCGTTGCTGAACCGGGTCGTCGAGCGATTCGGCCTCGCTTCCTCCTCGGACCGGATGCGGGTGTGGGAACTGCCCACTCTCGGCCACATCGCCGATTACGTCGTCACTCGAGCCGATCAGCGGGTGATGTCATGAGCTCTGCGAACGAATCGTTCCGCGGCCGCGTCGTCCTGGTGACAGGCGGGGCGCGCGGCGTCGGCAGGGCGATCAGCACGGCGTTCGCCCGGCTGGGCGCGCATGTGATCGTGAACTACTTCCACGCGACTGAAGAAGCACCGGCGCTGGTGGCCGAGCTGCGGGAGGCGGGACACTCCGCCGAGCTGATCCGCGCGTCGGTCGCCATGCGGCCACAGGTGGACGCGATGTTCGACACCATCGCCGAGCGTCACGGCCGGCTCGACGTTCTGGTGAACAACGCCGCCGCGGGCGCACTGCTGCCACTGTCCGAACTGGACGAGTCGCACTGGCGCCGAGCGCTGGACACCAACCTGCGCGGGAGCCTCTGGTGCGCCCACCGGGCCGCGGCGCTGATGCGTGACGGCAGCGCGATCGTGAACCTGTCCTCGCTCGGCAGCACCATGGTGATCAGCGACTACCTGACCGTGGGCACATCGAAGGCCGCGGTGGAATCACTCACCCGCTACCTCGCCGTCGAGTTCGGTTCGAACGGGATCAGGGTCAACACCGCGTCCGGCGGCCTCATCGACGGCTCGGTCGCCGGGATGTTCCCACAGGCCGACCAGCTGGCCGCCAGGGTCAGGGCAGCCACCCCTCTCGGACACCGCCTCGGCACGGAGGAGGAGCTGGCCGAGCTGGTGGTCTTCCTCGCCTCACCGCAGTCTTCGTGGATCACCGGCCAGACTGTGGTGGCGGACGGCGGTCTTTCACTCGGTTCCTTCCTGCTGTCCCCCGCGGCACCGAACCCGGACGCCGCCGAGGTGCCCGAACCGCTGGGCAACCCCGACGACATCGCGATCGTCGGCATGGGTGTGGTCACTCCGGGCGCGAACACACCGGAGGAACTCTGGAAGGTGCTGAACGGATCGGAGCACGTCTTCACCGAACCGGCCAGCTTCGACATCGAGTCGTTCCAGTCCGACGATCCGGACGAGGAGGACCGCACCTACTCGCGGCGATCCGGTTTCATCACCCGGTTCGAGCCCCACCCCACCCTGCGCGCGGAGCTGGACGCCGGCACGGCACCGTGCGAGGAGTCCACGACGCTGTGGCTGCGGCACAGCCTGCTGCAGGCACTGGAGGGCGTCGGCCGCAACGCCGAGGACCGGTACTTCGCCTCGTTCGGCTACACCGCGGACGGAAGCCAGGACCTCGAAGAACACCTCGTGCTGTCCGGCTACACCCGCAGGATGGGCTTCGACCCGGAAGAGCGGCTCGCCAAGCGGTACCGCCGGTCGCACGCGCCCGCGTCGGAGTTCCTGCCGCACCGGGTCGGACGCAACGCCTTCCGAGGGCTGCTGCCGGAACAGACCGAGGTGGTGATGGTCGACACCGCCTGCTCGTCGTCGCTGTACGCCATCGATCTCGGCGTGAAGGCGTTGCGCGAGGGCACGTGTGACATCGCCGTCTGCGGGGGAGCCTTCGCTTACAGCGCTCGCAACCTCGTGCTGTTCTCCAAGTTGCGCGGCCTGTCGCGGACCGGCGAGGTGAGGTCGTTCGACCAGGGCGCGAGCGGCGTGCTGTTCTCCGATGGCGCGGGTGTGATCGTGCTGAAGAAGCTCTCCAGGGCGCGGGCGGACGGTGACCGGGTGCTCGGCGTCATCGACTCGGTCGGGATGTCCTGTGACGGCCGGGGCAAAGCCATCTACGCTCCCAACCCGGCCGGTCAGGTGCACGCGCTGCGCCGGGCCTACGACAAGTCCGAAGTGGACCCGGCCACTGTGAAGTGGGTGGTCGCGCACGCCACCGGAACGCAGGTGGGTGACAGCACCGAGGTCGGCACGCTGGACCAGGTTTTGGGCTCCGGCCCGCCCGCGTTGTTGTCGTCCAACAAACCCATCATCGGGCACACCGGCTGGACCGCGGGAGTCGTGTCGGTCGTCCAGGTGCTCAGCGGGTTGGAGCGCGGTGTGGTGCCGGCGCAGGCCTATCTGCGCAACCCCTTGTCCTCGTTGGAGAACTCCCGCTTCACGCCACCGACTGCCGTGACACCGCTGCCTTCCGGCACACCGCTGCGGGCCGCGATCTCGTCGTTCGGGTTCGGCGGAACCAACGCGCATCTGGTGCTCAGCCACCAGCCGCACGGTGCGGTGCCCTCCGCTTCGCCCGCCGACGACGACATCGTCGTGGTGGTGGGCTGGGCGGTCGACGTGCCCGGCGACGCCACCGATGTGCTCGGCTGGCTGCGGGGCACCGCGGCGGCACCGCCACCCGGCTTCGGCGACGAGTACCCGCTGCCGGGGTTCGACGAGGTGCGCCTACCCCCGACCACGCTGCGCAACATGGATCGCACCCAGATCATGCTCCTGCGTGCCGCTGCCCGCCTCGACGCCAAGGTGCGCGACGTGTGCACCGAGTTGCGCGACACGACCGGCGTGATCGCGGGCCACATGGGGCCGACTCGCCGAGCGGTGCACTATGCGCTGCGGTGCTACCTCGGTGATCTGCGCGCCGTGCTGCACGACGACGAGGCCGCCGTCCAGCGAGTCGCCGACGCGGTCCGTGCGCTCGTGCCGCCGAGCACCGAGGACGCGTTTCCGGGAATCATGCCGAACATCATTCCCGCGCGGCTTGCGTCGCTGTGGGACTTCCACGGTCTGAACAGCACGGTCGACGATGGGCCGGACTCCGGTCTGACCGCCATTCGCTGCGCGGAGCGGTACCTGCGTCACGGCGATCTCGACATCGCACTTGTGGCAGGCGTCAACGGCAACAGCACGCCGGAGTTCGCCGACGTGCTCGCCATGGCGGGGGAGCGAGGCGAAGTCGGGGAAGGCGCTTTCGTCGCCGTCCTCGCGCGGAAGGCGACAGCACAGGCCCAAGGGCTTCCGATCCTGGCCACGATCAGCACCGCCCTCGGTTCGTCTGATGTGGACAGTCGGCCGCGCCGGGTGCCACCGCTCAGTGACTGTGGTCGCACCTACCTCGGCGCCGACGGCGTGGTGGCGTTGCTGGCTCGGCTTGTCGGGCCCGGTGGTCGCGGCACCGTGGCGAGCACGGCGGACTGGGGCCCACAGATGACGATCCACGTGGCGCGGCCCGAAGCCGAGGACACCGCGGCGGACGAAACGCCGAGTGAGCGCGCGCGCACGTATCCGGTGCAGCGGACGGTTTGCCGGCTTGCGCCCGCCGCGGCTCGGCCCGCGTCCGCCGAGATCGCCGCGCTGCCGCCCCAGACTCTTCTGCTGGTGGACGACGAGAAGCTGGTGACGGGACTGACGTTGCCGCCTGGTGTGATCGCCGTGGTGGCGAAGGATGAACCGGTCGCCGCCGATGCGGCAGGACTGCCGGGACCGGAGTTCACCGTGCGGCATGTGCGGGTGGTCGCCGACCTCGGCGCGAGTGGCGACTCGGCCGACCACGTCGGCGCCGCGGCTCGGCTGCGCCCGCTGCACGACCTGGCCTACCTGGCGGCACAGCGGTGGACGGCGCAGGCCGGTGACTCGTTTGGGGTGATCCTGCTCGACTCGATGCGCGGCGACGTCGCTCACCCGGCGACAGGCCCGTTCACCGGTCTGGTCAAGAGCCTGGCGCGAGAACAAGATGCTGCCTTCGCGCTGGCGGTTCTCACCGACGGCACCTCACCGGACCGGGCACTGGAGGTGTGGCGGGTCGAGTCAGCGCACGACCACGAGTTCGCCGTCGTCGCGCACTCGAGAGGCAGTCGCCTGGCGCCGGCACTCATCGACGCCGACCTGCCGATGGGGCGCCGGGATCCGCTTCCGTCCGGTGCCGTGGTCGTCGCGGCCGGCGGCTCACGGGGACTGACCGCCGAACTCCTCCACGGTCTCGCCGCGCGCGTCACACCGACGATCTACCTGCTCGGCAGGTCTGCTCCGGGCACGGAGGACGTGCCGGAACGGTCGGTCTTCCTGGCCGAGGCGCTCAGGACGAGTCCGAACCGTCCGGTCGCGGAGCTCATCGCCGAGCACGACCGCCTGCGCGCGCAGGCACAGACGGCCCGCACGATGCGTCGGCTCGCCGACATCTGCGGTGCGGACCGAGTGCACCACATCGTCTGCGACCTCGCAGATCCCGTCGCCGTCGACCGCGCCGCCGACACGATCCTGTCCACCCATCCGCAGGTCGACCTGCTGCTCAACGCGGCGGGGTTGCACCGCGGAGGCAGCGTGCGCACCAGCACGCTGGAACAGGCGCGGGCGGTGCGTGACACGAAACTGCTGGCCCACCTGAACCTCAGTCGCGCCTTCGTCGGCAGGCGGCCTCGCCGGTGGATCAACTTCGGCTCGCTGCTCGCCGTGCTCGGCTGGCCGGGTGAGGCGGACTACTGCTCCGGCAACGACCTGCTCAACCAGGCCGCGGCCTGGCAGAGCGCGTTCGGCGACGGCCACGAGTCCACGCTGGCGTGGCCGCTGTGGGACGAGGCCGGGTTCGCGAGCGAACCCGTGACGCGTGAGCTTCTGCGCAAGCAGAACACGCTCACCGGACTGTCCAATGAGGACGGCGTTGCCCTGTTCCTCGACGAGCTGTCCGCTGGTGCGGACGCGCCCGTCGTGACCATGCTCGGCGGCAGCGAGCGTCGATGGCTGGCCGCGCGCCGCCGGGTGGCGCCCTGCCTGGCCACGGGCGAGAACGCGGTCTGGCGGCCTGATTCGAGTGCCGACGGATATCTCGATCACCATGTGCTGGCAGGTGTGCCGACGCTTCCCGGTGTGTTCGTCACCGAACTGGTCACGGCCGACGGTGTTCAGCCGCGCACCTTCCGGGGTCTGCGGTTCCACGCGCCAATCGCCGTGCCCGCACGGCGCGTCCCCGTGTACCGGGTGGTGCGCACCCCGTCCGGTGGGCTCAGCGTGCGCAGTGACGTGGTGGCGCCCAGCGGACCGGTGCTGCGCCGTGACCGGGTGCATGCCGAGGTGGCGGAGATCGGCACGTGCGGTCTCGGCGCCGTTCCACGCCAGGCCCGGCCCGTGCGGGAGGGACGCGCGGTAGTGCCGTCCCACTACCGGTCCACCGGTCGCGTGGTGCTCTCCGGCCCGTTCCGTTCGCTGTCCGATGTCCGGATCGGCGTTGGTTCCACGACCGCGTCCTTCACGCCGCGGTTCGGTGAGTGGGAACGACGGTTCGCCGGGTTCCGGCTGCCCGTGCTGCTGATGGACGCGATGGTGCAGCTGGGCCTGATCATCACGCAGACCACCAATGGTCATGACCAGGACGCTCCCGTTCCGGTGGGGATCGGGTTGATCGAACTGTTCACCACGTCGAACGACGTCGACCTGCTCGACGCGCACGGCCGCGACGTGCTCGTGTGTGCCGACAGCGAAGGCGTGCACGCCCTTGCACCGGACGGCACGGTTCTCGTGCGGATGAACGGTCTTGAGTGGACGACGCGCGGACGGCTCACCGCCGCGTCCGCCGCCGGCCGGTGAGCAGGAGGAATGATGGACGACATCTCGCATCGCGATCTGCGCGCACTCGTGCACGCAACCGCTGACCAGTCCACTGCGGACTTACTGGCGGATCTGTCCGCCGAACCGCTCTTCGATCATCACGACGGCCTCGGCAACGAGGAGCAGTGCCGTCTCACCTACCGTCGGCTGCGCAGGCTCGGCGAACAGCTGGGCCCCGTGAGCAAGCTGCTGTCCGACCCGCCGCGTCTGTTCACCACGCTCGAATGGTGCGCGGTGACCAGTCCTTCCCTGTTCCTCGCGACCACCCTGCACACCTGTCTGGGATTGGGGACGATCGACGAGTTCGGCCGGGGCCGGGACGACATCGCCGACTGGATCGGCGAGCTCGACTCCCTCAAGTCGTTCGGCTCGCTCCTGGTCACCGAGTCGGGACTGGGCAACAGCCACGTCGGCATCAGGACCGAGGCGGTGCACGATCCGTTGACCGGCGAGTTCGTGTTGCACACACCGGACGACGCGGCCGGCAAGTTCATGCCGAACGTCGGTCTGGACGGAGTTCGCAAACTGGGCGTCGTCTACGCCCGCCTGATCACTTCAGGCGCTGACCGCGGTGTGTTCGGCTTCGTCCTGCCGATCCGCGACGAGAACGGACCGCAGCCGGGAATCTGTATCACCGCGTTGCCGGAGGCGCCGTTCCTCCCGCTGGACTACGCCGCCATCGCGTTCGACCGGGTGCGGATACCCGCGCGCAGCCTCCTGCACGACAGCGCGCGTCTGGAGGCCGACGGCCGGTTCCACGATCCGCTGGGCGGACCCGAGGAACGGCTGCTGCGTTCGCTCGACGTCCGGCACAGGGCGTGGGTGGCATGTGCGTCGGCCCTCGCCGCGGTGATTCGAACCACGGCCGCGCTGGCGATCCGGTTCTCCGCCGATCGGCGAACTCTGTCCCGCAGCGCACCCGAGCAACCGGTGCTCGCGTACCGCAGTCAGCAACTGCCGCTGGTCGGCGCGCTGGCCGAGGCCTACGCGCTCACCAGCCTCGTGAACCGGGTGAAGCGAACGTGGAGCGGTGCCGAGAGCGATCCTGACCCCAGCTGGAGTTCCGGCTTCACGCGCACTGTCGGATTGGTGAAGGCACAGTGCGGGACGGCGGCGGAACGGGTCGCAAGCGAGTGCGCGCAGCGATGCGGGGCACATGGCATGTTCGGCGTCAACCGGTTCGCCGGTTATCTGGGGCTCGGACACGTGCTCGGCCCGGCTGCAGGCGACAGTCGCCTGATCACCCTGGAGGCGGCCAAGGCCATGGCGGCGGGCACGGCGTACCGGCCGCCTTCACCGCGGATCACGCAGCCGAACCGCAGGGACATCTCACAGCCCCGAATCGCGCTCGACCTGATCGCCCTGCATGAACGGGGTCTGCACGAGACGCTCGCAGACGGCATGCGCACCGCGGTCCGGCGCGGGCAACCACCGTTCGAGGCGTGGAACAACCGCAGCTGGCTGGCCTCGGAGCTCGTCGAGGCGCACATCACCCGCCTGACGCTGGAAGCCCTGCTGGCGGATGCGGACCGTCTGAGTGACGGCCACGGCAAGGATTCGGTGATTCGGCTCGCGTCGTTCTTCGCACTGCGCCACATCGAGAGCAGCTCGGGTTGGTATCTGGCTGAGGAAGTGCTGACAGCACAACAGGTGCGGATGATTCCCGTCGCGCTTAACCTGCTGTGCGAACGCCTCTACCCCGACGCGGTGTCACTGGCTGACGCGTTGCAAATGCCTGGCTCGACAGTCACCGCCGCGCAGTTCTCGACGTCGCACTGACTGTCACACGGAACTGGGCCCCTGTCCTTCGGACAGGGGCCCAGTTGTCGGGAGTGGGAGAGATCAGGTCCAGATGCCGCGGCCGTGTGGCCGGCTGCCGGGGATCAGGCGTTCCCGCAGCTCCACCCGCCGGACCTTCCATGTTCCGGTCCTGGGAAAGTCCTCCCACCGGATCTGGATCGGGTCGGCGAGCGCGGGCAGGCCGGCGGTCGCCCGCCGCCAGTCGGCTGGGTCCAGCGGCACGTCGTCCGTGGTGCTGACGACCGGGACCGGCCGTTGCCCCGCCACGGGCAGCACAATCACCTCTGTCGTGTACACGAGGCGATCCAGCAGGACGTCTTCCAGTTCGATCGCGCTGCCGTCGGGCAGGCGATCGATTTCGCGGTCGACGAGCCGCAGAGCTCCCAGCCGGTTGATGACTCCGAAGTCACCCGTGTGCCACCACTGGCCGTCCCGCTTCGCGGCGTGGCGCTCCGGTTCACCGACGTAGGCCAGACAGCGCCCCGGTTGCGCGATCTCGACCAGGCCCGGCTCACCGCGTCCGGTGGGCTCGCCGGTGACCGGGTCCACGGTGCGGATCCGGCCGAATCCCGGGACGGGCCAGCCGAGCAGCTGGGTGGGTGCGGGGCGCCGGCCCCTGCGACGAACCGACCAGCGCAGGTACGGGCGCATCAGCAGCGTGCCGTTCTCGCTCTGGCTCCAGGCCTGCAGCCAGATCGGCATTCTCCGATCACTCGCGTCGAGGAACGTGCGGATCGTGCGCGTGTGGATGGCGTCGAAGGAGTTGATGTACTCGCGAACCCGGCCGAACGGTCGCGCCGGATCGCGTGCCATGCGCTCCCAGGCCAGGAAAACGTTCGGCAACGCTTCCACCAGCGTCGGCCGGTGGGCCACCAGCAGATCGCGTACGTGGGGTCCGAGCGGATCGGAGATCGTCAGCATCCGAGGGCCGATCGCGGTCAGCGACAACAGGTTGTGCGTCTGCCGCTCGTGCCAGAAGGGTTCGGCGTAGGCCCACACGTCGCTCGGCCGGATGCCGATCACCGGCCAGCGCTCCGACTCGATCAGTGCGATGGACCGTTCCGACTCGGCCGAGTGGACCACGAGCTTGGGGATGCCCGTGGTGCCGGAGGTGTGCGTGATGATCATCGCCTCGTCGTCGGCGCGGAAGGCGGGACCGGGCGGCGCGGCACCGCGTAGATCATCGAGGTCCACCAGGTCGGGACGGTCCTGCGGGCCGTCGACGCACACTGTGCGCTCGGTCAGCCGAGCCACCGTGTCCGGGTCGATGCCGCAGGCCTTCACGTGTACCCGGTCGGTCACCAGGAAAGGCCGGTCCAATCGCGCCAGGAGAGTGTGGGCGATCTCGGGGCCGTAGGCACCGGACAGCAACGCGGGTACCGCTCCCAACCTCGCCGCGGCGCAGGCGAGCACCGAGATGTCGAAGTGGTTGCTCTTGAGCACCGCGACCCTGTCCCAAGGCCGGACGCCGAGCTCGTGGAGCCAGCCTGCGGCCTCGTCCACGGCGTGTGCCCATTGCGCGTACGTCCGGGTGTGAGCGCCGGTCGGATCGGTGTCCGCCGGGCGATCCGTCGCGATGACCTGGTGCGGCCAACGATCGGCCGCGATGTGCAGCGCCTCGCCGATGCGGCCGGTCGGCGGTGTGCGGGACAGCGGGGTGAGCCTGCGGCGGATCATCGTGGGTGCCTGCGTGTCCAGGCACCGCGGCCTGCTGTCCTGGAGCCGGGCTTGCGATCGTGACATCATTCCTCCGGTCAGGTGTCGAGCGGATCGAGTCGTTCCCACACCGACAGGTGCACCGCGTCCCGGCCCGGACTGCGCACCTCGTGGTGGAAGACAGGTCCGTCACCGTTGTCCGGGGTGCACACGGTGGTGTTCACCTGGCATTCGTCGAACAGGAACATGGGACGCCGGAAGACCGCGCGCAGCGACCGCAGCGGCGCTGCCACCGCGTGCCGGGTCGTTTCGGAAACGTCCACTGTGAACAGGCGCTCCCTGGCGTGCGTTACCAGCTCGACCATTTCGATGAACGACCACTGGTCGGCGACTTCGCAGTGGCTGCGGCACAGCACGGTGCGCCATGACGACGTCAGTGCCAGATGGTCGCCGGACGGCCACGACTCGGCATCTCTCGCCGGTTGTCGCGCGTCCAGCTCCTGGATCTCGCCGGGAGCGAACGTGGCGAGCAGGTGGTCGGGCAGCGAGCCGGGGCGCGCGGCGAGACTGTCCTTTTCTCCCAAGCGCACCACGCGCACGATCAGCGTGCCGCGGGCGGCGAGGCGATCGGTCGCGAGGTAGTCGACCCACATCCAGAGCCGGTCACCGGTGAGGTCCACACTCATCGTGCAGCGCACCGTGATCCACTCGCTCTCGTCGAACCGTAAGTCCGGTGCGACGTAGTCGATTCCGACCGACTGAACCACGACAGCGGTGCCGTGTTCGGTGATCAGGGCGGGGAACGGCACGAGGTGCGCGGCCAGCCACCGCGCGAAGCTCTCACTCATCAACCCGAGCAGCGTTCGGGGTCGCAGTTGCAGCGGGCTGAACTGGGTCGTGGTGACGGGTTGCGTGAACTCGACCTGCCGCATCGGTTCAGCCTCCTGCGATGGCGGTCAGGACCTCGATCTGATCGGTGTCGCGCAGAGGCAATTCGCCGTCGGGCTTGCTGACGAGCTCTCCGTTGAGCAGTAACCGGTGTACGCGGATGAGGTTGCCTGACTCGTCCCAGAGCACGGGCCTCAGTTGAGGGAACCTCTCGTGCAATTGGCGAAGCGCGTCCGCCAGGTTCACGGCCGTGATCTCGGCCGTGCGTTGATACCCGACGAAACGCAGCAACAGGCCGGTGAATCGGAAAGTCATGTCAGGACCTCGCTCTTCTCGGCGGGCTCGACCAGGCCCGCGGTGACCAGGGCGCCGATGTTGACCTCGATGAGCTCCTGCGTACCGGCCGCGCACAACAGGGCGACGCAGTCCTGCAGGAAGATTCCGTAACGGGGATCGCCGTAGTAGGCGTGACCGCCCAGCACGCGAAACGCCTGGGTCGCGAGCATGACCGCCTGCTCGGTCGCGAAGTGTTTCGCCGCGGAGATGCCGATGTCGAACACGGGGTCGACGGCGCCGTCGGCGACTCTGGCGAGTGTCGAGGCCACGACGGACCTGGTGGTTTCGACAGCGATGTGCATGCGGCCGATCGCCGCCTGCACGTTGGGCAGCTCCGTCACAGGCCCGCCGTGGCGGACGGTCGTGCGCAGTCTGGTCACACATCGCGCCAGCAAGGCGCGCATCATGCCGGTGACGAGGCAGGTGAGGATCAGGCGGCGGTGGTTCAGATAGCGCTGTGCGTGGGCCAGGCCGTCCGCACCGATGACGCGGTCCGCCGAGACCGGCACGTCCCGCAGCACCAGCCTGCCCATGCCGCTGGTGCGGAAGCCGAGGCCGGACGCGGGAAGCACCTCGACCCCGTCGTCGTCGCAGTGGACCAGGCAGCCCACGACGCGACCGGCTTCGTCGCGACCGTAGGTGAGGAAGACATCGGCGGTCGTCGCGCCCGTGATGAAGTCCTTCGCGCCGGACAACACATATCCGTCGCCGACGCGACGCAACTCGGTTCGCATCGAGAACGGGTCGGCATCCTCGGAGAACGCCAGTGTCGCCGTCCGGTCACCGCGGACGATCGGTTTGACGTAGTGCTCGACCAGGTCCGGCCTGCCGCAGTCCTGTAGCACGCTGGCCACGCCCGTGCCCATGCTCATCACGATCGGGAACGCCGGCTCGGCGCACACTCGCGCGAGCTCCTCCATCACCGCGCCCCACGTCCGCAGATCGGCTCCTCCTCCGCCGATGTCCTGGGGGAAGGCGTAGCCGATGAGCCCGGTGGCGCCCGCCATCGCGAAGAATTCCCGAGGTACGGCCTCGCCGGCCAGTTGCCGGTGGTCAGTGGCTCTGCTGATCTGCGCGAGCAAAGCGCCCCACCGCTGTTCGACCAACTCCGCCACGTCGACCTCGGTGCGCACGTGTCCGTCTCCTCCACCGTGAGTTCCCGGTGAACGCTAGGACGAGAAGCACCTTGCGAAGGCCAACTTCGTTGGTAGCAACAGATGTTGTTTGTGGCGTGCGCTGGTGGCACGCGCTGCCTGCGTCGTCGCGCTGGGCGGGACGTCCGCATGATCCCGGCTCACTCGATGCACTGAGAGAGTGGCGTGGTGACGCAGTGGCCGTGCCATGAGGTCAGCACGTCGGTGGTCAGGCGTCGGCGCGCGATCGACAACGGCCCGAGGCCGGAGAGGAGATCGAGCAGGTCGTGCTCCAGGCTCGGTGACGCCGACGTTGTGGGGACGATGCCGATGCTCGCGGCGCCCGCGATCCAGGCCGGCCGGATCTGCGCTATGTCGTCGATGACGTGGACCTGTGTCTCCTCGGCGGCGGCAAGTCTGAACGGGCTCAGGATGTCGGGGTGTGTCACCTCGCCGAGGATGAACGTGGCGTCACAGGACGCCGCCACGGCGCTGATCGTGGCGGCGCGGTCGGACGCGGCATAACAGAGCCCGTCGGGATGTGCGCCTCGCACGCGCGGGTAGAGCGCGCGCAGCGTGGCGATGACCCGTGCGGCGTCCTCGATCAGCATGCCCGGCTGAACGACGTAGGACACGCGATCAGGGTCCAGTCGCTGGTGGCTGATGTGGTCGTCCGAGTCGATCACCACCACGTCGGCGGCCAGATCGTCGAGGAGCGCGGCCAACGTCGGGTGACCGCGTTGGCCGACCACCACGATCTGGTCACCCCGCTCCGCGAACACCCGCATCTCCGCTCGCGCGGTCATGAGGTGATGACAGCCGTGCCGTTCGTCGTCATGGCACGCCGGGCTCGTCGACGCCACCACGGCACGCCGCGTGCGCCACACTGCGGACCACGAGTTCACGGTCTCCCGCGCCGCCTGCAACCCCGCTTCGTCGGAGGCGTGCGCGGCGATGCAGAAGCCGACGGCACGGCCGTCGCGATCCACGTAGGACGCGGCGAACAGCACGCCGTCCGGGGCGTCGGCGCACACTTCGAACGGCCGGCTCGCCGGTGCGACGTTGTGACCGGCGCGGCGCAGGCTGGCCATGAGCACCGATGTGGCCGAGGACAGGACAAGACCGCGTTCCGGGTGGAGAAGCGTTCCAACGCGAAGTTCATGGGGCGCCGTGCCACTGGTGGGAAGTTCGCATCGCTCGACGGACCTGTTCACAACCACTCCAGTTCCTCACCGTAACAGCTCACTGACGGATAGTAGTTGCTCGGTGAAGGAGTGGAAGTCGAGTTGCGGGAATCTACGCGGCAAGGTGAACAGGTGTTCGCCCGATTCGGTGTTCGTTCACGGCGAGATTCCGTGAGGACGCGCGTTCGATTCAAATTCGATCGACAGAAGTTGACGAGGGCTCATATTTCGGGTCGGGACGCCCTGGGGTGATAACTCTGAGTCGGTCTCAAATCCTGCGACTGTCACGGAGCTCGACGGATAGCGCAAGCAGGTTTGCGACGCCCTGGTTGCGACGGTGTGGACGCAACATCGACCGCATGACGGCCACGGCCTTCGTCGCACGCCCGCAGTTGATCAGGGGGTAAGTTTCGAGGAATCGACGCCAGGTATCGACGGCCAGGTCAAGTTCGCCGGAGCCCAGCTGCAGTTCCGCCAGTGTCGCCAGTGTGATCGCACGCGACCGCAGTTCGGGGGCTGGACGGTGCCGGATCGACTCCAGCAGAGCTCTTGTCGCACCGGCCCCATCACGCAACGCGGTACACACCGCGGCTCGCTGATGTGCGAGCGATGCCGCGTGGTGCGTGCCGATGACCTGGGGGGCGACGACCCGCTCGAAGTGGCGCTCGGCTCTGCGCAGGTCGGTCACGGCGGCGCGCCGGTCGCCCGCCGCAGCCCGCGCCACGGCGAGCTGGCCCACGATGAACGCCTGCCTGGGCGATGCCTTGTCCACCAGGGTCTCGGAGGAGACCTCCGCCAGCCGGACAGCCTGGTTGCGATGGCCGAGCACGTGCGCCTGGACGCTCATCGCACGCAGTGTGATCGCGTACATCTCCGCGTTGCGCGCTTCGGCCGCCAGACGCAGCGAGGCGCGGTAGTAGTGCAACGCGCCACCGTGCAGTTCGTCGTCAAACCAGGTGAACCCGCAGAGGTAGTACAGCTGCGACGCGATCGACAACAGCTCGTCGTGCGTCTTCGCGGCGGTGTACGTGCCCTCAAGCAGCGGCTCGACACCGGTCTTGAGGTACTGGGTGAGCGACTGCCGCACGTATCCGGCACCCAGGGTGCGCTCCGTGTCGGAAAACACGCGAAGTGCGGTGCGGGCCGCGTTCACTTCCGCCCGCCCGAACCTGACCTGACCGGCGCGTCGTTCCGGCCCTCCGGTGATCAACATTCCCGCATCCGGCCACGCCGGTACGGACAGATCCGCGACGCTGTAGACCACGAGCCCGTTCTCCCCAGGAAACCCGGCCTCGGCCGGCGTGACCGGACGGCCGAGGCGCCGCGACAGCGCCTCTGCAACGTAGTCAGGCACCGGTCGACGGGGAACCGATCCGCCCAGCCATTGCCCGACCGACGCTCGGGTGTAGAACGTACGCTCGCCGTTCTCCGCGGCGACGATGTTGGTCTCCCGAGCCAGAGTGGCTCCGCTGCAAGCGGATTGCGCCAGTAGTGCGCGTAGCCTCTCGTTGGACATGCGGTGCACCACCGGAACTCTCCTGAACGCAGAAGGGTCACGGTGACCTTACTGGTGCGCACTGGGCCCGCGGGGGTGTCGTTTGCATCGGAACACCAACGGCGGAATAACGAAACCCGGACGTACCAGCGGTCGGTCACGCCCTTGCCGGCGAGCTATGAAATGCGAAGAAGGATGCATCGCCGGGCGCTCGCACTGAACGGCTACCGGCCTGACCGAGCTGCCCATACAGCGCACGAGACTCGACTGGTCGACACTCAACCTATGACCGCTTCGACCTCATCCGACACCTCGGGTCAACGGCGAGAACCAACGACCTCGACCGCGGCTGACGCCATGTGCGGCGATCTGACCGTCACATTCGACATCCGTTATATCGACGGTCCCGCCGGTGATCGACTCGCGGCGGCACAAGCCAAGGCCATATACGCGCTCCTGAAGTGGATGGCCGCAGGCCAAGCCCACCACGACTGACGGTCTATCCGCAGATCGTGGGTTGCTTCCGCCAAGCGGTGCCGGTTCGACTCGCCCATCACCAACCTGCACCGCTTGAATGCTCCGTCCTGCGCAGATCAAAGCCATGATCGTCGGGTGCAGGTTTGAGTCCTGCCGGGGGCACCACAGTGATCAAGCGTTTTCCCATGTCAGCCCCGTTGCCCTAACGGGGCTGACATAATCAGGGAACGCAAACCCACAGGTCAGCCCTGTTCCCCTTGGTCTCCTGCGGGGCTCTGCTCTCTGAAACAAGAGTGTCTACTGGGGCTGCTGATCGACAGAGCGCGCCACAGCCGCAAGGTCAGCCATCAGCAGAGCGAGCACGCGCTCCTCGTGCACCGCAATGCGCGTGAGGTCGTGAACGTTCCGTAGTCCCCCGGCAGCAGTCGCAAGATCGACGGGTGCGTCGTGATGACCGCTCAAACCGCACTCCCCGGCATACGTTCTCGCATCGAAACGCCAAGACCTCGCGCTAGGTGCGACGGAAAGCACCTGGTCGGCGATGGTGAACCCGGCCGGGTCGAAGTCTGCCCGCGCGTGAATCGGGCAGCCGGCGGCAGCGAGTCCAGCGAGGAGATCAAGAGCAGCACCGGAGGCGATCCCATCGGTGCACACCAATGGCGGGCAATCCGCACCAAGAGCATCGGCGGCAGCTTCCGCGATCGTAGGGTTCTCGCACACGAAGACATCGCTCGCGGACGTGGTCCAGTTGCCCCTGAGCGAACGAAGTGTCAGCCAGACGGGCTCGCCGGAGGCGGTGGCGCAGAGCCTTGCGGCAGGGGAATCACCAGTCAGAGGGAGGTTCAGCACCAGCACGCGAGAGGACACGCCATCGCACATCACCCCCGCGGCAGCCCATGCCGCGCGCCAGGCTCGGCCCGCGCGTTGCGGTCGGGGCAAGTCATGCAGGAGCGCGAGGAGACGGGCCACTCCACGTCCCAGTTGCCGATCAGCATCAAGTGCGTGGGCATCGTGCAGAGTGTCCGCAGCGAGTTGTGCAAGCCGTGTCCCGCTGCCAGTGCCCCGCAGTTCAACCAAGACGGTCGCCGTTTGTTCGGCGAGGGTCTGGAGCTCACCTGAGCCCGGCCGAGGTAGCCCTGCGTCTAGCAACCACCTTCCCGCCACGTCTGCGGCTACCCCCGCCTCGGTCAGGTGCGCAGCCGCGCGGTCGCGCTCAGCGGCTGCCTCGGCTTGGGCTCGGCTGCGGTGCGCCTTGTCTGGTTCGATCTGTTCGCCGTGCAGTGCCTCAACGAGTCCGAGCACGGTCAGGTGGTGTTCGGCCAGCCTCGCCGCGAGGTCTTGAAGCCGAACGGGTTTACCGGACAGTTCCCACCGCGTACCGAGCATCAGCGCGACCTCCCGCCGCTGCTCCGCGGTCAGCGCAACACCGGTGAGAGTTCCCGTTTCGGTGCGGTACCCGCGCCTGGCCCGGATGTGGACGGTGTCGAGCACGGCCGTTGGACCTAACAGGCGCGCCCAGTCCTTGATGCCTTGCGGGATCGTTGTCGTCATTCGGCATCCAACTCGGCGAAAAGGCCGTCGGCCGCCATCAGCGCCTCGTCCGCGTGTACGTCCGAAAGCGGCAGTGCGACCGCGGTCCACTCGCCACCGCACCACAGGTACGGAACGGCATCGACTCCGGGCAGCCCCCTGTGCCTGGCGAGGTCGTACACGGCGACCGCCTGCACTGTCGGGTACTTGCACCACTCGTCGTGGGCGGTCAGCATCACGTCCAGGTCGAAGCTCACTGTCAGACCCATGAACGAAGCCTTGATCTCGTCGTCCACACCGGTCATCGCCTCGTCCAGCCACACGCAACGCGGAGCGTGCCCACCAGCGGCGTTGTAGGCGACCACTGCGGCGGCGAACAGCGGCTGGGACAGCAGCACGACCTTCTCGCCGCCGGACTTGGCGCCGTGCTTGGCGGCGTCGAACGGCACCCAGCGGCTGGTGGAACCAGGACGGTACTGCAGCGAGATCTTCAGCCAGCCGCGGTAGTCCAGCGCGGTGGACAGTTGCTCCCGCCAGTCGGCAGAGCCCCCGGCCGCCGCATCCGCCCTGGCAGCGTCGATCTTGCGTGCGAGGAAGGCGCGCACCGTCTCCTGGCGTGCGGGTGAGAGTTGCTGGTAGCCCTGGGTCAGCGCGTCCACCACGGTACCCGCGTCGGGGTCGTTGGGGTCGGGTTCCCACTTCAGCTGCACGGCGTTGCCGTGCCTGGTCGGGTGACTGGTCAACTGCTCGTTGATGTCGGTGAAGGTCCGGGCGGTGTAGTCCAGCCGGTCCTTGAGGTGCTCGATGAACGTGGAGCCGAGCAGGGTGGTCAGCACTCGTTGCTGCTCGGAGTCGAACGCGTTCTCCTGCGCGCGTACCTGGTCGGCGAGCAGGTCCGCAGCGGTCGGGGGCACCTGCCAGCCGGCGGAACTGTCGGCCAGGACGACCACACGTTGGATCGCACCGTCCTGTTCCGGCTCCCGCACGCGGGCGTCACGATCGGGCAGCAGGTCTTGTCGCAGTGCTTCGAGCTTGCTGTAGCAGAGCCTCCAGGCTCGGTCCTCGTCGCCTGGGTCCGGTAGTTCCCGGCGCGCGGTGCGAGTCGACTCGCGCGCGGACTCCACGTTTCGGCGTTCCGGTTCTTCCAGTCCGAGCGGCTGCGCGAGGCCGGCGTCGTAGACCTCCCACCACGCCGAGAGCGCGGCGTCGCGCCTGCTTTCCGCGCTCTGGCGGCGTTCCTCGTGCCGGTCAAGGGTTTCTTCGGCACGGGTGACCGCGACCAGCGCGCCCGTGAGCCTTTTCCTGAGTTCGTCAAGTTCGTGGTCGACCTCCTTCACCAGACGGTCAAGTTCAGCGCGGCGGTCCAACTGCGCGTGGACATCGCTGGTGAGTGCCTCTTCCGCGGTACGCAGGCGGACCTCCGCGTTGCGCTTTCGCCCATGCAGGTCTTGCAGTTCGGCATCGACGTCGGCGAGCCTGCGCTGAGCGCCGGCCAGGTCGCTTCGCAGGCGTGTGAGGGTCGCTGTGTGCAGATCGAGCAGTTCCTTGCGCCGTGCCAGGTCGTCCAGGGCCTGGTGGTAGTCCCGCAACGCCAAGTCGTGGCGTGCCAGATCGTCCAGCGGGAAGGCGTGCTCACCCGCATACGCGGAAAAGTCCGCCCAGGCGGTGTCCCGGGCGGATTCGTTCGCACGGTGGATGTTCCTGGCCGAGATCGCCTTGCGTTCGCTGTCGGCCGCCTGACGTTCCCTCTCCCGCAACGTGGTGACGGCGTCGGTGACCACCCGCTCACCCGGAATCCTCCCGAACTCCTCAGCGAGGCGGCGTAGGTCGTCGTCGAGTTCTCCAATCCTGGTTTCGATCGCGCTCGTCGACTCTTGAAGTGCTTCCAGACGGGTCCGCAACCGGACGATCTCGCGCTGCCTTGCGGACTCGCGGGCGGTGGCCCCCAGGTACGAAGCGGGTCGGGCCACCTCGGCGCGTCCGGACAGGGCGGCACACCGCCACGTTCCGTCCGCGGCCAACCAGGTGTGAGCCTCATCGCCGCCGGGGTGTGAGTCGTGCCAGCCGATCGAGGTGAGCACGGTGTGAATGGCGGTCCGCGTGACACCGCCGGCCGGGGTGGGCTCCAGAACCAGCGTCAGGTTCCCGTCAACCAGGGGTCCACCCGCGCGCACTACCGTGTCCGCTTGTTTCCCGCCTTCCAGGGTGATCAGCTCGCCGTCTGCGCTCAGCCAGGCATCGAGCACACCTGCGGCGGCCAGGGTCGCCTCCAGCAGGTCGACCTCGTCCATCGACAACTCGCCGACCGGCTGCACGCACCGCCAGAACGGCGCACCAAGCCCGCTGTCGGGCTCCGGCCGATCGCGACGGCGCCACGAGTCCGGAGAGGTCGGCGGGCGCTCCGTCCGGTCGAGTACGCCGGCCAGTTCCACTGTGACCTGCTCGTGTTCCATCAGAAGAGCACCGTGCTCATGGACGAGTGCCGCGCGCCGCGCTCTCAGTGCGTCGCGAAACTCCTCGACGTGCCGGGCGACCGCCGCTGCCGGGGAGGCACCGCGCTGTGTTGCAGGAGCGCTCGACGGGTCCGCAGCGGTCAGCTCGGCCACCAGGTCGCACCAGGACTCGATCGTTCGCTCGTCGGCCTTGGCGAGGACGACGCTCGTGTTCCACTCACGGAGCTGCCTGCGCAGGGTGTCCACTGCGGTTTCGACGCCGTCACGTGCCAGCTCCCGCTGTTCGGCGGCGTCGGTCAGGTCCGACTCCCGGTCGGCGAGTGCGTCGGCCGAGCGCGCCGCGTTCGACTCGGCCCGCTCGAACTCCGCCCGCAGCCGCTGCAACCGGGTGAAGCGCTCTCGGCGAACCGAGAGGTCGGCGCGCAACGCGGCCACGTCGCGAACGGGAAGGTGTCGATCGGCCGACTGGTGCAGTCCAGCGGGACGTCCAGCGGTCTCAACGCGTTCGGACGCGCGAACCACATCCGCTTCGGCCAGCTCAGCGACGGAGGCGGCACCTGCCTCCGTCTCGGCAACTTGCACCACGTCCTCAGCCGCCCCTGCGTGGCGCTGTTCGACTCCCCCGAGTTGCTCTGCCAGGGCACCGAGCTGGTCACGAAGTCCTTCGACACGGCTCGCCGCGCTCACGGCATCCTGGAAAGCCTGGCTGTCCAACAACTCGCGTAGCTCCGTGCTGAGGTCACCTTGGTGCGTTCGCGCCTGGCGGATGTCCTTGTCCAGCTCGTCGGCTTCAGCACGGGCCGTGGTCAGCGCGGTTTCCGCAGCGCGGCGGTCTTTGGTGGTGCGGTCCAGTTCGGTGGTCGCCGCGGTCAACGCGTCGGCGCGATGTCGCACGACGGTGCGCGCCCAGGGAATCCAGCCGGTGCGCACGAACCCCGCCAGCCGCACTGCCGCACCGCGGGTTTGCTCCACGGCCGTGCGCAGCTTCTCCAGGTTGTCCCAGCCGTCGGCGAGTTGGGTGACCTCCGCGGTCGCGAGCGGCGGCAGAGCCGCGCGCAGCGTTTCCGCCAGGCTGGCGGGGTTGAGCCGTTCGCCGAGCTTGGGCTTGCGCAGCTGCTTGAGGAGCTCAGTCAGGTTGTCGTAGGCGTCGGCTCCCAGTCCGAACAATTCGGAAGCCACCACGGCTCGGTATCGCGCCGCGCCGTCGGGCACCGTGACACCGGAAACCTTCTTGAGTTCCTTCTGGTCGAGCGGCCGATCGGCCGTGGACAGTTTCAGGTCGCGGCCTGGACGTAGATGGGTGATCAGGTGCCACGTGGTCACCGCTGACGTGCCGCTGCCGCGACGAGCGCTCACACCGAGCCCGCAGACGAAGAACCGCGGCGCGCCGTCGTCGTCGAGCCTGCCGAACTCGGCCCAGGCATAACCCAGACCGGCGTCCGAAGGAGGACGCGGGTCGTCATCCTCTCCCGTGGGCAACAGGTTGAAGCGCATCGTGCGGTGCTGGGATCCGAACGGATCGAGCACCGAGGCACCGATCTCCCCGCGCAGCAACATCAAGGTCGTCAGTTCGAGCACCTTCGTCTTGCCCGCTCCGTTGCCGCCGCGCAGCACCAGGCGACCGTCGGCGAACCAGAACTCCGCCTGGTCGTACTCCCACAGGTTGACGATGCCCACTCGCAAGGGCTGCCAGCGGTGCAGTGCCGGCTCCGGGAGGCCACCCGTCATCGCTGCCGCCAGCCACTGCTCGCGGTCAGGTCCTGGTCGGCTCAACCTTCGCCCTCCTCGTCGAGCCTTGCGTTGACGGCCACCACTCGCGGGTCGCGGTAGCGGGCCGCAGCAGCGGTCAATCGCCAACTGTCCGGTGCGCCGGTCGGGCGCAACAGGTCCAGCGCCCCCAATAGTTCCCGTGCCGTGGATTCCACGGCGTTGTCCACACGCAAGTCGTTGGTCATCGCCTTGGAATGCCGCTCTCGGACCGCGGTAGCCGCTGAACCCAGTTCCTCGGCTGTGATGACCGAACCCGCACCGTGCGTTCGCACCAGCTCGTCAAGAACCATCAAGGCGGCGAAGTCGGCGGCGCGCAGCCTCGGGAACGGCACGTCTGTGTCGGTCTCTTCTGCGGCGATGAGTGCCAGCCCTTCCGCACGTTGCTCGACCACCCAACCGGTCATCTCCACGCACCAGTTCAGAACGCGGTGCCGCTGACCGGTCAGGTAGAACCGCTCTGCGTCGCTGAGGTCCTCGTGCAGGACCACGGGCAGTTCGACCAGCTTGCGCATCAAGCCGATCCGCGCTGCTGCTTCGTGGGGCGCTCCTGCATCGTGTCCCCCGGTGAGCGCGGCGCGCAACGAAGCGGGATCGACCAGGCGCAGCAGCAACTCGCGGCGAACTTCGTAAGCGCCGCCGATCGCGTCACGGCGGCGCGCCCACCCCTCACGCTGGTCCTCGTCGTCACGACCGGTCGGCCGCAGCGCCCCCACGGACACCAACAGGTGGACCGCTTTGACGAACAGCGTGCGCTCGGCGAACCTGTCGGGGTCGTAGTGGGCGAGCTCGACGTCCTCGTGAGTGGAGAGTGCCCGGACCCGGTCGGACAGGTCCTGGGTGGTGGTGATGTCCTCGGCGTCCTCAGCCGCGGCCGCGGCCAGGATCGCCAGGACGAGCACTCTCCGGGCCGGCGGCATGAACCGTCGGGGCGAGACGACGGCACCGTCGAGGGGAAGCCGGAACAACCGGGCCGCGGAGTCGGTCACCACCAGTCGGTAGCCGAGCCGTTGGGCGAACCACTCGCCCAACGTCGCCCGGTGTACCCGCACCAGCGGCCATACCTCGGGGTGAGTGTGCCGGTCGAGCACCGGCGAGCGAAGCAGAGCGGTGAACGCCCGTTGCCGATCAGCAGCCTCGCGGTTCACGCGGGCTCCATTCCGAAGTACCAGTTCAAGGTCGTCATGCTGCCGTTGTCGGCGCGCAGACTAGTGGTGTCGTGTGCCTGCCGTGGTCGACGCAGCGTGATCCGCCACCGACCGTCTCCGGTCACCGCGCTCTCCGACCGCGTCCGCCGCACGACTCCGACGAACTCCAACAGCAGGTCCAGTTCGGCATCAGTGATCTCTCCCCAGTCGGCCAAGTGCGTTCCGGAACGCAGACGCAGCGCGGCCTCCGCACCGTTACGGGCGGCTTGGGCGGCTACCCTGGCCCGTCGGGCAGCGCTCTTGCCGGTCGAGTAGTCCGGAATCCTGGTCCGCCTGCCGACCGCGGCTCGAGCGCCTTGTTCGCGAAAGCGAGCTGTGACCGGCGCGGGCGGCGCGGTGGTCCAGCTCAAGTCGCTGTCGTCGGCTGAGTCCGGCGCCAGAAGCAGGTGGCGCGCGGAGAACGCTCCGACTGCGGTGTCCCAGATCCGCCAGGCGCTTTCGTCGTCGTAGGCGCGTTCGACCGCCACGGCCAGGGCGAGGAGTTCGGCTCGGCGAGTGACCGCGCCACCGGTGTCCAACAGGAGGTTCATGTTGCGTGCCCAGGGAGCGACCAGGTCACGCAGCTGACGCCGCAGCCTTCTGGCCTGGCTGTCAGCACCGCCGAACCAGGAACCGAGAGCATCCCAGGTGTGCGCCCAGCGACGTGCCTGGGACGCCACCACCTCGTCGTCGGCATCGGTGTCCAACGCGGCGCGAACGCATGCCCGCCACACGTCAGGGGTCAGCAGCGGGTCGAGCTCGACCACCAGCTCCGCGATCCGCGGTGTGTGGACATCGACCTGCTCTCCCCACATGCCGATGTAGGAACGCAACGTCTGCCACAACAAGTCCTGCTTGGCTGGGTCCGGGCCACCCGACAGGGCGTGTGCCAGCGTGCGCTGCCACCCGCGAGCGGCTGTGGCCATCGCCTGGTGCATGGCGCCGACCTGCTGGAACTCTGTAGCTGCGTTGGTGTACACCGCGTGGCGAACGGACTCCGCGAAGGCGATCAGTCGTTCGTGGATGGCACGTGGGGCCAGTGTCAGATCGCCCGCGGCCTCCTCGGTGTCGTCGACCGATGCCCAGAAGACGTGCAGGCTGGCTGCTCTCGGAGTGAGCTGGTACCGGTCACGTCGGCGCAGGAAGTCCTCCCCCGAACGAGCCGGTTCCTGCCAACGAGTCAAAACCCGCCACTGCACCAACCGCTCCAACCGTGCGTCGAGGTGCAGGACCTCAGGAGCGAGCAGACGGTCGACCGCGTCGGCCGGCAACTGTCCGGCGAGGCGAGCGCGAACGCCGGTAGCGACCTCGTCGTAGGACAACCCGGTCAGGCTGGTGTCCTGCTCGGCCAGCAGGACCTCGACGATCACCCGGTACTGTGCCGCGAACCGCGAGGTCAGGTAGGCCGGTACGAGTTCCTGTCCCGGCAGGAGCGCTGACCACGGATCAGCGGGTGCCTCCGTCTCCGGCGTCTCGTCGTGATCGATCACGTGCCCAGAGTACGAACGCCAGATGCAGCGCCGAGGGCAACAGCGACACATCACCCGTTGTGATGAATCGTCCGCTGTTCCGGGTCCTGCTCCCAACCGATCAGGGCAACCGAGCCCAATCGAGTTCCTGGCGCAGGGCCCACTTCGTGCGGTGCGCGGCGCGCAAGGCGGTCATGTGAGCGCGGAAGTCGTCGTCGCGGTCACAGCGGGCGAACAGCCCCTTGGCCTCGGCCAGCAGGCGAACGGCCGCCTTGTAGGAGTCACGGTTGCGCACTTCGATCGCCCGGTCGGCAGCGCGGAGCAGGATCGGAATTGCATCGGCCGGGTGGCTCGCGGCACGGACACGCGCGAGGCGAAGCCACAGACCTTCCGAGCAGCCGCCGTCGACCGCTGCTTGCCAGGCAGCCTCGTTCTCGTTGTCGGCCAGCAGGATCTCCACCAATGTCAACGTCGAGCGACCCGGTGGCCGGGATCCCTTGATGGGCTGCAGGTCGGTGAGGAAGGCCAGCGCGCGTTCCCGCCAAAGCGGAAAGGCACCGGCGGTGGCCTCGCGGAGCGCGCGGAACGTCTCCAGACTCGGGCGGTCGGTGAAGTTGGCCCAGAGCATCTCGCCCGCCCGGTCGAGCCGGCCCGCGCGCACGTGGATCCCAGCAGCCAGATCACGCAGGCGAAAGTCGGGTTCGAAGTCGGCCAGGCCGCGCTCCAGCCACGTCAGCGCCTCGTCGTCACGGTCGTCGGCACACAACCGCTCAGCGATGCGGAGCACGTCGTAGGAGCTCGTCAGGTCCCGGGTCAGCACCTCGATCAGCCCATCCGCCCCTCCCGACGACTCGGCCAGGTTCTCCATGAGATGAGGGATGACGAAGCGGCGGGCGCTGTAGTCGTTCGGCTTCTTCGGTGGCAGCTTGCGCCACGCCTGCTCGACGAGTTCCCGGTACCGTGCCAGGCCCGCTGAGCCCAGCACCTCCTCGTACGCGGGCAAGACGTCGAGAAACACCTCGTAATCGGTGCTCACCGCCCGCGTGACCAGACGCTCGGCCAGCTCCACCGGGTCCGCTGAGCCCGCCTCACACGCCGCCAAGTGGATCTCTTCCACGCGGGCGATCGCCTCGGACAGCCCGCCATCGGAGTCGTCCACCCGCTCGGCCGAGGACTCCAGCAGTTCCAGCGCATACTCGGCGAGGATGATCGCGGCATCAGCGAATCCGGCTCCGACCAGCCGTTCAAC
The DNA here is from genome assembly GCF_033949925.1 of Lentzea kristufekii. Classification (NCBI taxonomy): domain Bacteria; kingdom Bacillati; phylum Actinomycetota; class Actinomycetes; order Pseudonocardiales; family Pseudonocardiaceae; genus Lentzea; species Lentzea kristufekii. The sequence goes on along the minus strand of NZ_JAXAVV010000016.1, from coordinate 59,488 downwards.
CTCGTCCAGAGCGTCACCGACGCGCAGGAAGTAGCCGTACGCCCCGCCGTAATCGACAAAATCGGGGATGTCGATGGCGCGTTCCAAGCGGTCTCTGATGTCCCTGTCGTCGAACGCGTTCTTCTGCCCGGCCGCGGCGGCGAGCCGGGCACGCAGCACGCGATCCGATTTCGCGGCCGTCATCAGCTGCTCGATCAGCCACTCCTGATCACAACCACGCAAGAACAACCGCAACCGCTTGTCCGACAACGGCTTCGCACGCGGCTCCCCCACCTCACCGCCTTGCTCCAGCCATGCCAGCGAAGTAGCGACGCAGTGCTTGCAGAACACGCCATCGGCTCCGTACGGGCAGGAGCAACGCCCGCGCAAGCCCTTCGGCGTGACATCGAGCCGCACGCGATAAGTCCGAGTGCCGTCCACCGTTGCGGTCACGGTCGACCCGTCCACCGTGACCCGCCGAACCTGACCGGCCGCGAAGTACCTCTCACCTCGCTCGAACGACCTCGCGTCGGCCAGCGTCCGCACCGTGCTCCTGCTCACCACCACGGCTGGTCATCCTGCCAGCCCTCACTATCGGCGAAGCTCCCGCGCAGGCGACGCTCTCAACTGAACCGCGACAGCAACACGCCACTCGTTTTGGTGAATCCCTTCCATCGGGCGCCGCAGGAGGCGGATTTGGCGGTGAGATGGTCCCCCGCCCCGGAAAGGCACCTCCCCGATGACCTCGCTCTCCCCTTCGCATCTGGACGTGATCGAACGGCGATTCCTCGCGATGACCGCCGGCCCGCAGCCGCTGACCCTCGACTGCGCGGCACTCGGATGCGGCCTGCCCGACGAGGAGCTGCCTCTGGACCGCGTGCGCGTACTGCTCCTCAAGCGACAGACGAGCTGGGTGAGCAAGGACGCCGTGTGGCACGAACTCGTCCGAAGGGCACACGCGGCACCCGAACCGTGGACCACCATCGCCGCCGCGATGATGATGCCCGGACTCAAGCACATCGCTGGAAAGCTGGGCTCCCGCTTCTGCGGTGACCGCAACGACCTGGACTCCGAGATCCTCGAAGGCTTTCTCCAAGCACTCGACATCGCCGACGCACGGTCGCCAAAGATCTTCGGGCAGCTCTACTGGTCAGCCTTCCGACGCGGCCACGAAGCCTGCAACAGCGAAAGGCGGCGGGCAATGTCCCGGTCCGAACTCACCGACACCGCAATCGACGCCCGCACAGCCGACGGACATCCGGACCTCGTCCTCGCAGGAGCCATGCTGTCCGGTGTCATCACACCCCACGAAGCCGACCTCGTCTCCGATGTGCTCCTCGACCACGGAGACCGGTCGACCGCAGCCAAGCGGCGCGGTATGAACCGCCATCAGGTGGCAGCGCAGCTCAACACCGCCTCCCGCCACCTCGCCGACTACCTACTCGGCGGCCCCCTTCGTCCGGCCGCATGACCACACTCATGGCACTGCGTGCACCGCGGTGGCACGTACACGCAGCATGCCGAAACGCAGACCAAGAAGTCGACTGGACCGACACCAAGCCAGGAAGCAAGGCTGCGGCGGACTGCAAAGCGATCTGTCGCCTATGTCCAGTCCGCCTCACCTGCGCCATCACGGCACTCACCACTAGCAAGAGCTACGGCGTGTGGGGCGGCATGGACCAGGCCGACCGCGAAGCACTGAGACACGCCGAGGTTCAGGTCGCAGCATGAACACAACACCCGACTCCACGCAGCGGACCCGCCGCCAGCAGCAACTTGAAGCCACGGACGTCGTCTTCGAGATCAACCTCGTCGACGGCGCCGAAGCTGAGCACCTTGGCGTGCAACAGGCGGCGGTCATCCGCGACGTAGTGCTGTGGTACCACCGAAACGGCAGCAGCGCGCCACCGCACACGAGCGCCACCTGACTACGACAACACGAAACCGGCCTGCACGACCAAACATCCAACCTGAAACCGCTGGTCAGCCCCGTTCCCATCCTTTGATGCTCCCGCCGGGGGCGCCAAAGACGAAGGCGATTCGTGTTCGCGGCAAGCGCGAACCGGGTCGCCTTTGTGCGTTTTCGAGGAGTCGAGCCCCTTTCGTTCTGGGAGCGCTCCCAGGAGTGCGGAGCATCATTGCGCCCTCCTGGCTACTCGGCAGAACAGCCCAAAATCCGTGCGTTGCTCAGTGATTTCTTCTTCTCTGCAACCATTCGGGCACGCAGAGTGCGTCTTGACCGAAGGCGCTTGACACCTCCGCCTGGCGACTTCAGACTCCCCAAACCTGGGAGCGCTCCCAGTCGCTGTCGCCGTCAGAGGAGCTTCACGTGCGTCCGAGCCGCTGGATCAACGTGGCGATCTGCGCTGTCGTGTCCGCCGCCATCACTTCGTGTGGCACAGGCGGGGTGGCGAGCCGGACCGCTGACGGCAAGACCGAGCTGACCGTCGCCACGTTCAACGAGTTCGGTTACGAGGAGCTGTTCAAGGCGTACGAGGCCGAGCACCCGGACGTCAAGATCACGCACCGCAAGACGGGTCAAGGCGCTCCGCACCACCAGAACCTCTTCACCAAACTGGGCGCGGGGGCGGGGCTCGCCGACGTCGAGGCGGTCGAAGAGGGGTACCTGAGCCAGGTCATGGCCAAGGCCGACCAGTTCCACGACCTGCTGGAGATCGGTCCGAAGAAGGTGACGCCGGACCGCTGGCTGAAGTGGAAGGCCGACGCCGCGACCACCAAGGACCGCAGGTTGATCGGCTACGGCACGGACATCGGCCCCCTGGCCATGTGCTACCGCAAGGACCTCTTCGCCCAAGCCGGTCTGCCCTCCCACCCCGACGACGTCAAGCGGCTCTTCGCCACGTGGGACAGCTACTTCGCGGCGGGCGACAGGTTCGTCGCCAAGGTGCCCGGTGTGGCCTGGTTCGACAGCGCGGCCCAGATCTTCAACGCCATGCACAACCAGCACGACGTGGGCTACTTCGACAGGTCCGACAAGCTGGTCGTCGAGTCGAACCCCGACATCAGGAGCGACTGGACCGCCGTCACGAACGCCGTGGCGAAGGGGCAGTCGGCGAAGCTGGTCGCGTTCAGCAACGAGTGGAACACCGGTTTCAAGCTCGGCAGGTTCGCCACGACGGTCTGCCCGTCGTGGATGCTCGGCGTCATCGAGGCTCAGGCGGGACCGGAGAACGCCGGTGAGTGGGCTGTCACCGACGCATTTCCCAACGGCGGCGGCAACTGGGGCGGCTCGTACCTGACCGTGCCGAAGCAGAGCAAGAACGCGGCCGAGGCCGCGGAGCTCGCGGCCTGGCTGACCGCTCCGGAACAGCAGGTCAAGGCGTTCCAGGCGAAGGGCACGTTCCCCAGCCAGATCGACGCCCTGGAGAACAGGGCGCTGCTGGAGCACGTCAACACCTACTTCGACAACGTGAAGGCGGGTGCGCTGTTCGCCGCACAGGTGCAGAAGGTCAAGGCGGCGCAGTACAAGGGCCCGGCCGACGGGCAGATCCAGGAGAACGTGTTCGGTCCTGCCCTGCAGTCCGTCGAACAGGGCAAGCGCGCGGACGAGGCCTGGAACACGGCGGTCGCGGAGGCGAAGAAAGCCGCCAAGTGACGGCCGCGGTCACGACTCGAGGAACTCCAGAGCCTCGGCGACGAACTCGTCGTGGTGCTGGAAGATGCCGCCGTGTCCGGCATCGGGGTACAGCGTGAGCCGGGCATCGGGCAGGCGCCGGGCCAGATCGGCGGAGTTGCTGCTCGGGACCATCCTGTCGTGGTCACCGTTCGCGACGAGGACCGGCTGCTGGACGGCCGTCAGGTCGGAAGGCCGCTGAACGCCCCACCCGTGGATCGCCTTGAGCTGGTTGCGGAACGCCGTCACGGAGATCGGCTTGTCCCGGTCGTCCGTGCGCTCCTTCAACCGGTTCACGAACTGCCGGGCCGCCGCCCTGCCTTTCGTTGTCCGGGCGAAGAACAGGTATTCCTTGGGGTCCTTGAAGGTGAGTGCGGCCTTCAGGGTGTCGAGGACGGTGACGCGGGTGACCCTGTCGATGCCCTCGCCACCGGCCGGGCCGGTGCCCGCGAGGATCATCCTGCGGACGAGTCGCGGTTCTTCCGCCGCGATCACCTGGGCTACGAAGCCGCCCAGCGAGAAGCCGAGCAGATCGACCCGGTCGTGGCCCAGCGCGCGGATGAAGGCGACGGCGTCCCGTGCCATCGCGTCCACCGAGCGTGGTGTCCTGCCCTGCGAGGCGCCGACTCCCCGGTTGTCGAAGGTGATCACCCGGTGCCTGGCTGCGATGCCGTCCACGACACGGGGGTCCCAGTTGTCCAGCACGGCGGCCAGGTGGTTCAGGAAGATCACCGGCGTGCCGGTGTCCGGGCCTAGCTGACGGTAGGCGAACGTCGTCCCGCCGATGTCCACGGTGCGGGTCGGTGCGTCTTTGTAAGCGGTGATCACGGTCATGATGACTCCTTGGGCGAGTTCCTGACCTTCACGACGACCTTGCCCTTGGCGCGTCCTGTCTGGACGTGCGCCAGGGCCTCGTTGGTCGCCTCGAAGGGGAAGATCCGGTCGATGACCGGTTCGATGATCTCGGCGTCGATGAGCGAGGTGATCTCGCCCAGCTGCTGCCCGTTCGCCCGCATGAAGAGGAACGAGTAGCTGACCTGGCGGCGTCGTGCGGCTTTCCTGACACGGTGGCTCAGGACCCGCATCACCGGCCGCAGGATCCACGGCCTGCCGAGCTCCCCGGCGAAGGCGGGGTCCGGCGGGCCGGAGATCGAGACGAGCTTTCCGCCGGGCTTCAGCACGCGCAGCGACTTCATGAGCGTCTTGTCGTCCAGGCTGTTCAGCACCACGTCGTAGTCGCGCAGGACGGTCTCGAAGTCGTCCTCGCGGTAGTCGATCACGACATCGGCGCCGAGCCGCTTGACCAGATCCACGTTGGCCGTGCTCGTCGTCGTGGCCACGGTGGCGCCCAGGTGTTTCGCCAACTGGATCGCGAACGTCCCGACGCCGCCGGCGCCTGCCTGGATGAAGACCTTCTGCCCCTTCTGCAGGCCGGCGATCTCGACCAGCGCCTGCCAGGCGGTCAGGCCTACCAGGGGGACGGAGGCCGCCTCCTCCATCGTGAGCCGCTTCGGCTTCAGCGCCAGGTCGTCCTCGCTGATGGAGATGAACTCCGCGAAGGTGCCGATCCGGTCCTTGTCCGGTCGCGCGTAGACCTCGTCGCCGGGCTGGAACCTCCGCACTCCGGCGCCGACCCGGACCACGACACCGGCGACGTCGTTGCCCAGGACGAACGGCGGACGGTAGGGCAGGACGAGCTTGAACTCCCCGTCCCTGATCTTGAGGTCCAGGGCGTTGACGCCCGCCGCGTGGACCTGGACCAGCACGTCGTGCTGCCCCACCTCCGGCTCGGGTACGTCACCGGCTCGGAGGGTGTTGCCGCTCTTGCCGTAGCGGTCGACGATGAACGCCCGCACGTCAGCCCACCATCCGGTTGAGCTTGCGGACGCTGCGGTCGAAGGCCCACGCGGGGGCGACGCGACGAAGCACGCTGACACGCGCAGCGGTCGAGCCCGCGGTGTAGCGCCGCTTCGGCTTCGGGTCGGTGGCCGCGGTGGCGATGACCTTGGCAACGAGCGCGGGATCGTCACCGCCTCGCATCGACTCCGCCATGACGTCGTCGTAGACGCGGCGCCGGTGCGCGTAGACCGGCAGCGGGCTGTCCGCCTGCACCATGTTGGCGTCGAACGGGCTGTTGGTGGGACCGGGCTGGACGCGCACGACCTGAATGCCCTGTTCGCGGACCTCGTGGTCCAGGGACTCGGAGTACCCCTCGACCGCGTGCTTGGTCGCGACGTAGACGGCCATGAACGGGTTGGGGACGAACCCGGCCACCGACGAGACGTTGATGATGCGTCCGCTGCCGCGGGCGCGCATGTGCGGCAGGACGGCCCTCGTCATGCGCATGAGGCCGAAGACGTTGACGTCGAAGACCGTCTGCGCCTGAGCCACGGAGATCTCCTCCGCGGCGCCGTTGGCTCCGACTCCGGCGTTGTTCACCAGGACGTCGAGGCGCCCGAACCGTTCGAGCACCTGCCCCACGACGGCGGCGACCGACTCGTCGCTGGTGACGTCGAGGTCCAGGAACGTCACGCCGTCGCCGGGGGCGATCCTCGTGGTGTCACGACTCGTACCGACCACGCGGAAGCCGGCGTTCGCCAGCGCCAGCGTGGCTGCTTTGCCGATGCCCGAGGACGCGCCCGTCACGAGCGCCACCTGCGGTGTTGCTGTCATCGTGAGCTCCAACCCTTTGTATTATGACCGTACGACCATAAGATGAGACACGAGTCCAGGGCAAGAGATGCGGCGAATTTAGATTATGATCGTACTTACATTGAGGCGGCGGAGGAGCACGTGGCGCGGTACGGCAAGGAGCACAAGCTGGCGACGAGGCAGCGGATCATCGAGACGGCGGGCCGCCGGTTCAAGCGCAGCGGCATCGACGGCTCCGGCGTCGCCACGCTCATGGGAGACGCGGGACTGACCAACGGCGCCTTCTACGCGCACTTCGAGTCCAAAGAGGACCTGGTCGCCACCGCGGTCTCCGACCAGCTGCGCGAGCAGCGCGAGCAACTCGCGGCCGTCGCACCCGGCCGCGCCGGACTGGAGCAGATCGTCCGCGCGTACCTCTCCCCCGAGCACCGCGACAATCCGGAGGAGGGCTGCCCGTCCGCGGCCCTGCTCGACGAGATCGGCCGGTGCGGCGAGCCGACCAGGCAGGTCTACACCGACAGCGTGCTCGCGATCATGGACGACTTCGCCGCGCGCCTGGCACCGGAAGATCCGGCGTCGGCTCGCACCACGGTTCTCAGCGTCTACGCCCTGATGGTCGGCACGTTGCAGCTGTCACGCGCCCTGACCGACCGGGGACTCGCTGACGAACTTCTGGAGCAGGGCATCCGGAACGCGCTGGCACTGCTCGATTAAGGCGTGCTCGCCGCGATGTCCTGCACGGCCTGACAGGCGCTCGGCACCGGGTCCAGCTCGTTGACGTGCCCGGCCAGCCGGCAGAGCAGCACCTTGAACGTCTCCCGATCCCCCGCGGACAGGCCGGACAGCACGTGCGCCTCGGCGTGCGACAGCCGGAGGTCCAGCTCTTCCAGCCGGGCACGGCCCACGTCGGTCGCCACAACCAGGCGGGTGCGGCGGTCGGTGGGCGCCGGGCGGCGTTCGACCAGCGACGCTCGTTCCAGGTCGTCCAGCAGGTAGGTCATGACCGTGCGGTCTATGCCCAGTTGCTGGCAGAGCGCGGACTGGCTTTCTGGCTGGTCACGGGTGGCGGCGGTGAGGATCTGGTAGCCGCGGTGGCCTCCGGGCAGGTCGCCGACGGCCTGGTTCGTCGCCTTGACGAAGGCGCGGAACACCACGCCGAGGGTCCAGCCGAAGTCGTCCTCTAGCGCGGTCACCCCGCCAATGATAGCCGGGGCAGAACGTCTGTCCAGCAGAACATCTGCGTGGTATACTTTCGGCATGACAGATTACGGCCACCCACTCGAGTTCGGGGTGTTCCTGCCGCCCGGTGCCGAGCAGTTCGGCGACACGTTGCGGCTCGCGCAGGCCGCTGACGTGCTCGGACTGGACCTCGTCAGCATTCAGGACCACCCGTACAACGCGGCGAACCTCGACACGTGGACGTCGTTGTCGGTCATCGCCGCGACCACCACCAACGTCCGTGTGTTCCCCAACGTCGCGAACCTGCCTCTCCGGCCGCCGGCTGTGCTTGCGCGCGCGGCGGCGAGTCTGGACGTCATCAGCGGTGGGCGCGTTGAGCTCGGACTCGGCGCAGGGGCGTTCTGGGACGCCATCGCCGCCATGGACGGGCCGCACCGCACGCCTGCCGAGTCGGTCGAGGCACTCGAAGAGGCCATCGCGGTGATCAGGGCACTGTGGACGCCCGGTCGCGGGATTCGCTTGCACGGCAAGCACTATTCGCTCAGCGGGGCGCGGCCTGGGCCGTTCCCCGCGCACGACATCGGCATCTGGCTCGGCGCCTACAAGAAGCGGATGCTCCGGCTCACCGGCCAGAAAGCCGACGGTTGGCTGCCGTCGAGTCCATATGCGCCACCACAACAACTCAAAGCGATGAACGCCATCATCGACGAAGCGGCACTCGAAGCCGGACGCGAGCCCAAGGACATCCGCCGGATCTACAACATCGGAACCGAGTTCACTGCCGGACAACTCGCTGAACTGGCGCTCGACGACGGCATGAGCGGATTCGTCCTGATGGTCAACACCGACGACGAGCTGCGCACGTTCGCCGAGGAGGTCGCACCGGCGGTGCGCGAGATCGTGCAGAAGGAACGCAGCCCGAAACTCCTGTGGGACGAGTCGACGCGCCCAAAAGGCCCGGCGCCTGAAGCGGACGCCGTCTACACCGCTTCGGGCAGGGCGATGGGCCGTCAGCTGGTCGGGGTCCACAACCACCTGCGCGAGGAACTGACGAAGGTCCGTTCGATCATCAAGCAGGCCGTGGACGGCACGATCGACGTGGGCGAGGCGCGGTCCGAGATCAACACGATGACCATGCGCCAGAACAACTGGACGATGGGCGCGTACTGCGAGAGCTACTGCCGGCTCGTCACCATCCACCACACGCTCGAGGACACCAGCCTCTACCCGCAGCTCAGAGAGGGCGACGCGCGGCTCGGGCCCGTCCTCGACCGGCTGACCGAGGAACACCACGTCATCCACGAGGTGCTCGAACGACTCGACGCCGCCCTGGTGGCCACGGTCGCGGAGCCGCAGAAGATCGTCCAGGTGCAGGAGGCGGTGGACCTGCTCACGGAGACGCTGCTCTCGCACCTGTCCTACGAGGAGCACGAACTGGTCGAGCCGATGGCCCGCATCCCGTACCACCACTGAGTGCACTTGGGCGTGTGCGGCGCCACGGCGCCGCCGGCTGCCAACAGACTGGGTGCGTGGACACCAGGAAGCGAGTCGATCCCGTCCGGCGCGGTCGCACCATCCTGGGGGCGTCGTTGCTGCTCACAGCCGCCGCCGCAGGGACGAGAGCCGCTGTCGGGTTCAGCTACGCGCCCGAGCTGGAGTCCGCGATCCGCGCGGACGACGGCCTCGACGTCACGATCGCGCTGCACACCGGACTGACCTACGCGTGGCTCGTGTTCGCGGTCCTGACCGCGGCGGCCGCGGTCCCGCTGCTGCTCACCGGCTCGGGCCGGACGTTCGCGGCCGGCGTCTGCTACGCGCTCGGCATGCCGTTGCTGCTGTTCAGCATCGGCGTGATCGCCCCGATCTCGACGGTCCAGACGCTGACGTGGCTGGCGTGCGGCATCGTTCTGCTGACGGGGTGCTTCGTGATGCTGACGTCCGGGCCTGTGCCGCAGCGGGAAGCTCCGAACCGGCGCGGACCGGCCCGGAGCCGTCGCCGCTAGCGGCCGGTCACCGTGCAGGTCGCGGTCGCGGACCTGCCGGGGTAGCTCTCCGACACGGCCGTCAAGGTCACCTTGGACATGAGCGGCCCACCGTTGCGCTGCGCGTGCACCGGAACGTCGACCCGCCCGCCGAACTTGGCCGTGGCCAGCGCGTTCGGCACCGAGACCGTCCAGCCGTCCGCGGCCTTCGCGGTCACGCGGTAGACGTCACCGTCGAGGTACTGGTCGACGGGCTCCGGGTGCTGTCCACCGGGAGGCGCCGTGCGGCCGGTGTTGGTCAGCGGGAAGCGGCACGTCGCCACGCCCGACGAGTCGGCACGAGCGGAGGTCGGGCTGACCCGCACGCCGCGCTGCTGCGGTCCGGCGCCGTCGAGCGACCGGATCGCCACCGTGTAGGACAGCACACCACGGGAGTCGCGTTGCAGGTCCAGCACGTAGAAGTGCAGGCGGTTGGCCGTGTCGACGAACTCGAACTCGCTGCCGGAGTTCGTGCCGGCGTGGAACAGCGCGTCGGACAGCTGGCGGTAGTCGCCGATCGTGATCGGGACCTTCGTGCCGTCGGGCAGGACGTAGTCGGTCATGCCGATGTCCTGCGGGTTCGCGTCGATCACCCACGTGAACGGTGCGGCGTCGACGTTCTTGGTCTTGGCCAGCATCACGCCGGAGTCCGGGGTGAACGAGTCGGCGCCCATCCGGTCCACGACTTCGAGCGTGTAGTTGTTGTAGCCGCCGCCGTCGCAGAACGGGTTGGTGGAGACGTTGCAGGACGGAGACTTGTCGCCGGTGCCCAGCGCGAGGTTGATGCCGGTCAGGCCGGTGGCGCCGGGGTTGACCTCGCGAGCGGTGATCTTCGCGATGACCGTGCCGGAGCCGGCCAGGGCCTCGCGGGACAACCGCAGGACGTTCTTCTCGTCCACGATGCCGAGCTTGATCTTGTTGCGCAACGTCTGCTGCGCGCCAAGAGAGCCGCCGCCCGTTGCCGGGATCGTCCAGCGGGAGTGCGGGCCGCCGGGGCCGTTGAACGAGCCGCGCGACAGCATGTCCCACGGGCCGCTGTAGTCACGGCGCGGCGGGCTGCCGTACGGGTTGTTGTAGTTGTCGCCGATGCCGAGGATGTGGCTCAGCTCGTGCGCGTACACGCCCTGACCGGAGCTCTCGGCCTGGGTGGACGAGCCGCCGCCAGCGTTGGGCCAGATCGACGAGCCCGCGGCCCACGAGGTCCAGTCCACGTAACGGGTGTTCGACCAGTTCGGCAGCGCGGGGTCCGGCGGGCCGAAGTCGTCGGTCACGTCCTCCTTGGTCCGGAACTTCATCATCCCGAACTCCTGCCAGGTGCCGGACTCGTCCTGGCCCGCAGACAGGTAGTAGATGAAGTCGTAGCCCGCCGGCACCTCCGCACCGACGTCGGCCACCCACGCGGCACGGCCGTCGGTGCGGATGTTGCGGTTGCAGGAATCGCCTGCGGGACAACCGGTTCCGCCCTGGAACTCCATGGCGTACTCGTGGTCCTTGCCCGGCATCGTGTACGGGCCGAACGCCTTCAGGTCGACGCCGTAGCGCCCGCCGGAGGTCTCCATCCAGTACTCATGCACGGTGTGGCCGCGGTTGAGGTTGTTCGGCTTGTTCAGGAAGTCCTGGTAGAACTGCCCGACCTCGGCGCGCGGCACGTTGCCGGCCTCGGCGCTCGGGTTGCCGAACACCGTGGAGTTCTTGGCCTGCGTGACGACGAACGGCTGGTTCGGGTAGTCCAGCAGGACCAGCGCGCCCTTGAAGGTGCGCACCGAACCCTTGACCGACGGGTCGGCCCAGTTCGTACCGGGAATCTTCTTGTAGTCCCGTTCCCACGTCATGTGGTCGGGGTTGACCCAGTTCTGCGGGTCGATCGGGCCCGGGAAACCGGCCTGCGCGAGCACGCGGGCGGAGTCCCTGGACTGCTGCCACGGCTGTTGTTGCGGCCAGTGGTTGTACTGCCAGTGGTTCGACGGTTGTTCCGGAGGAGCTGCGGCCGAGTTGCCGGCGGTGAACATCGCGATCGAGAGGAGCGCGGTGATCAGCAAGGCAGGGCGCCGGTGTGTGCGTTCCATGTCCTCACCGTGGTGCAGACCGGCCCGTGTCAACCACCCTTCGATCGTCTGCTGGTCAACGGATTCAGGGAACGAGTGCCCAGGCCTGCTGCGCGCTGGCCTTGCAGAAGGCGAGCCACCGGCTCTGCGTGGTGATCACGCCGTCGGAGCCAGCCCGGACGAGAGCGGCCGAGGAGTCGCGCTGCGTCTGCGGGCCCCAGCCGCCGTCGATGCCGGTGGAGTAGCCCCAGATGTACTGGCAGGCGGCCTGGACGAAGTAGGTCTGGGTCACCGAGCCGGTGGTGAAGCTGGAGTCGCCGCTGCCCGAGATCGCGTTGTCGATGTGGGCGTGGTTGTGGTGCTCGGCGTTGTCCAGGTACGAGATGACGTGCCGGAAGTGGTGGTGCAGCGACGCCATCGTTCCCCAGTAACGGATCCGCGCGGTGCGCAGGGCGTCACCGGTGGAGTTCTTCCACTGGTCGTACCGGCCGTTGAAGGCGGTGAACGTCGCGCCCGTGTCACGGTTCGTGATGAGCATGCGCGCGAGGTCGAACGCCCTGCCCTCACCGTGCATGCCGGACTTGTTCACGTACGCGCCGTACGAGTAGATCTTGTGCGGCGCGGTCCAGTGGTACGGCGTCCAGTTCCGCCAGTGCACGTGCCAGGCCTCCAGGCGGGAGTAGAAGCCGGGTTCGTAGCGGAACGCCGTCGCGGCGCCGTTCACCTCGTAGAAGGTCGGCTGCGAGTTGATCTCGCTCTGGGTGACGAGGGTCGCCGCGGAGGCGTTCCCGGTGCCGAGCAGAACCGCCGCTGAGCCCGCGACACCCGCGGCGAGAACGCTCCGGCGAGACATCGATCCGTTCATGCCCGGCAGTCTTTCGCCGGGCATGAACGCGATCCCTAGTCCTGCGAACAGTCTTCGGACGCGGGAACGCCGACCGGCACCTCCTCGACGACGTGTTCTTCGAGCATCCGACGTATCTGCTCCTCGCTCGCACCGAACATGAAGCACATGCCCACGACGTTAGGCGGGGCGTCATCGTGCGGGCTTCTCGATTCCTGCTCGCTCTTTTGCGCGCGCCCGGCTTCTCTCGCGGACAACCGCGTGCTGGGATGCACCATGACTGATCGTGGCGACCGCATTGTGAGCGTGCTCGAAGAGGCCTTCGCGGGCCTGATGGCAGCCGACCCCGCCGCGTTCCGGCACAAGTTCCGCAAGATGGCGGCCGAGCCGTTCGCGTTCTACCGCGGCAGCGCGTGCCTGTTCTACGCCGACATGGCCGAACTGCCCGACGAATGGGCCGACGAGCGCACCGGCCGCATCTGGATCCAGGGCGACCTGCACGCGCAGAACTTCGGGACCTACATGGACTCCGAGGGCACGCTGGTGTTCGACGTCAACGACTTCGACGAGGCCTACCTCGGCTCGTTCACCTGGGACCTCCGCCGCTTCGCCGCCTCGATGGCCCTCCTCGGCTGGCGCAAGGCCCTGCCCGACAGCGTGATCACCGACATGATCAACACCTACGTGGCCGCCTACGTCGCCCAGGTCCGTTCGTTCGCCGAGCACCCGGACGACGAACTCTTCAGCCTCCGCCTCGACAGCACCGAAGGCACCCTGCACCGCGTGCTGCAACGAGCCCGCCTCGCGACCCGAATCGGCCTGCTGGACGAGAAGACCGTGATCGTCGACTACGAACGCCGCTTCCGCCGCGACCGCGGAGGCATCCACGACCTGCCGGCCGACGAGCTGGAAGCCGTCACGCTCGCCTACGAGTCCTACCTGGACACCATCCCGACCGGCAAGCGGGCGTCGAGCCGCACCTACGCCGTGAAGGACGTGGTGGGCCGCAGCGGTTTCGGCATCGGCTCAGCCGGCCTGCACGCCTACAACATCCTGGTGGAGGGCCGCTCCCAGGCGTTGGAGAACGACGTCGTGCTGTCCATGAAGCAGGCCAACGTCGCCGCCCCAAGCCGCATCGTCCCCGACGCCAGGATCCGCGAGTACTTCACCGACCACGGCCACCGCACCGCGGTCTCGCAGCGAGCCCTGCAGGCCCACGCCGACCCGTGGCTCGGCCACACCGAGATCAACGGCGTCGGCTACGTCGTCGCCGAACTCTCCCCCTACGAGGCCGACCTGGACTGGTCGGACCTCACCGAGCCCGCCGACATGCTGCCCGTGCTCGGCTACCTGGGCCGCGCCACCGCGAAGATGCACTGCGTGGCCGACTCGGACTCCGCGCAGACCCTCGTCGACTTCCAGTGCGAGGAGGCGATCGCGACGGCCATCGAGGGCCGGGACGCCGAGTTCTCCGAGTCCGTCGTGGAGTTCGCCCTCGGCTACGCGCGGCAGACGCGGGAGGACCACCGGCTGTTCGTGGACGCGTTCCGGGACGGCCGGATCAAGGGCGTCAACTCGACGGAGTAGGCCGTCCGGCAGTACGTTTTGCGGCCAATCGAACGGTTGGACCACCTGCCACCTGGACGAGCACACCAAGCCCGTCTGTTTTCCAAGGTGGGCGCACTACCGCCCACCTTGGAAAACAAAATACAAATTTCTTTCAGAACCGAGCGGGGGACTCGGTTCGAATTCGAACTAGTCCAGGCTCGCGTTCTGAGGCATCTCGCACTCGACGCTGTCGGCCCAGTGACGACTGCTCGTCTCGACCGGCGTCGGTGCCGCATTGACCTGCACCGATGCGAGACCCGCTGTGACGGCGACAGCGATCGCCAGTGAACCCAGCACCTTCTTGACGGGCTTGATCGTCCGCTCCTTAGTTCGTGATGCGGTCGGGGACCTACGGCTTGGAATAGTTCCAAGCACCCCACCGTCACGTCAAATCGGGGGACACCCAACCGGGTGATCAAGCCTCGAAAGATACTCTCAAGTAATAACTACGGTCGGCGAACTTCGGAGCCTCGCTCCACAACGGGTGAATGCACCCGAGCAGCGGGGATGTCGATTTCCGCTCGGAGGTGACGTAGTTCGGAGGTCACCTGTCCCGCACGATCCGGGTCCAGGTCGAGCAGGATCGCCTCAGCCCGCTCCAGTGCCTCGACCGCGCCATCGCGCTGGTCAGCCTGCCCCAGGATTCGTCCGAGCACGCAGAGAGCAGTCGCCTCGCTCAACGACGCTCCGGCACGACCGCAGAAGCGAATAGCCTGACGAGCATACTGTTTAGCTTTCAACGAATTGCCGGCTTCAGCCTCGACCTGCGACAGCAGCGCGCACACTTCACCGACTCTTCCGATCGCGAGCTGGCGAGCGTGCTTCCGCAGGGCGTCTTCAGCGAATGCTCGCGCCTCCGCGGTGCGTTCGCGGGCGAAACTCAGAGAACCGAGCAGCTGTAGAATCGTCGCTTCGGACGCCTCGTCGCCCTGTGTTTGGGCCAACGACAGTGCCTGATGATAGTAAGACGCAGCCTGCTCGTATTCGAAAGCCTTCTGGTAGGCCTCCCCGGTCCTGAAGAGAAAAATCCGCTCCAGGCCACGGCCGCTTTCTCCGAGCTGGCGCACCAAAGCCAATGCCCTGATGTGCGAGTCGAGGCCCATGGGGATGTTCCCCGTGGCTACCAGAATTCGCGCCCCGGTGTGCAGGCAGATCGCGATCCCCGAAGTCTGGTTCCCACCCGCCCGCAAATAGCCGAGGTGCGCGGAGTGCACGTAGTGCTCTGCCCGCCCGTACTCCTGGCGCAACAGGTAGGTGTGACCGATCTGCTGCATCAGGTCGGCCGCACCGATTTCCGCCGCCTTGCCGAGCGACCTCGCCGCAGCGAGCCCGGCATGCAGGAGGTCCAGCACCTCGGCGGTCAGCCCTTGCCTGAGCCAAATCTGGCCGACCAGCTGAGGAATCTGCATGGCGTACTCGAAGTGCCCGGCATCGATCGCGAACCGCACAAGCGCGACGATGTTCCTCGCTTCGGCAGTGCACCAGCGATGGGCGGAGGCCGCGTCGCAGAACTCGATCGCTCGAACGTCGTTCCCGGCATCGGGCGTCGGCACGCGGACCATCGCGGGCAACACCCGCACGTCCGCGTTCTCCGCTGTCCGCAAGTAGAAGTCGAGCATCCGGTGTTCGACCACCGTCCGCTCCCCGGGATCCTCGAGCAGCCCTGCCGAGAACTCGCGCAGCAGGTCGTGCAGCTTGAACCGGTCCAGTTCACCGGCCTGCTCCAGCAGGTGGGCCTCCACCAGAGCATCCAAGGCCTCTTGCACGCGGCACACAGGCAGGGACGCCATGGCGGCCGCGGCGCTGACACTGATGTCCGGCCCTGGGTGCGCTCCGATCGTGCGGAACAGGAAGTGGGCGTCAGGCTCCAAGGCGCGCAATGACTGCATGAACACCGCGCGTGGGCCGTGCATCGTTCCGATGTCGAGTACGCCTCGTTCGCGAAAGTGGTCGACGAACGCACCCAGTCGCACGCCCGGTCTGGTCGCGATGTGGTTGGCGAGAACCTTCAACGCGATCGGCAAACCTCCGCAGACCCGAGTCAGCTCAACCAGTTCGCCGCCCGATCCGATCCGTTCGCCGATCCGGTCGAGCAGCAGGCGGCTTGCCTCTTCCGCTTCAAGCGGGCCGATCGGGATTCGTCGCGGCGCAAGGCGAGCCGCGAGACCGGACAGTTTGGACCGGCTCGTCACCACGACCACGCAGGACGAGAACAGGGGTAGCAGCCGGTGGATCTGATCGACGTCACGGACGTTGTCCAGCACCACCAGCAGTCGGCGGCCGGACAACAGCGACTGGAGCTTGGCCAGGCGGTGCTCCGGGTTGGCGATCCGGTCCGGCGGTACGCCCAGGCCCTGCAGGAAGCGGTCGACGACGGACGAGGCGTCGAGGACGGCTCCGTCGGAGAAGCCCTGCAGGTCAACGAAGAGCACGCCCGGGAAACTGGAGCGGCGGGTGTGCGCCCAGTGCACCGTCAGTGCAGTTTTGCCCACCCCACCGGAACCTGAGACGACCACGACACCCGGCTGTGTCGCCATGGCGTCCAGTGCGGCGAGCTTGTCCTCGTGGCCGACGAACAGGGGAACGTCGAGCGGGAGTTGTTGTGGCGCCGGGACGTTCGCCGTTCCGGCGGCAGGTTCAACGTGGGCGACGCCGTGTTCCTGGAGCTTGTCGTGGAACTTGCGCAGATCGTCTGCCGCCACGTCGTTCCGGTCGACCCGGAATGCCTTGTGCATGCTGAGGTACAGCTGCGTGGCTTCGTCTGTTCGCATCAACCGGTGCAGCGCGTCGAGTCGCCGCTTCAGCAGTACCGGGTGCAGCAGGTAGTCCGGCTCCAGGTCGTCGAGTGCCTCCAAAACCGCGTTGTACTCGCCGAGCACCAGGAGTTCGCCGCACAGGAGGTTGTAGGCAGGTATCTGCTGGTTCAGCTGGGCGTTGCGCCTCCACGACGCGGCACGATCGGACTTCAGGTCCTCAAGAGGCACCTGGTGCTGCCAGATCGTGAATGCCGAACGAATCGCAGTCAGGGCTTGCTGGTGAGCACCACCTCGAGCGAGTTCGCGCGCGCGGTCGAGGTGGTCGCGGAACTGGAAATAATCCACGGCGCTGCGCGGCACATTCAACCTGTACGCGCCATTGGACACCGACAATTCCACTCGGTTCGGCAAAGATTCGAGCGCGTTGCGAATTCGCGAGGAATACAGGTGCAGTGCGTGGCTCGGATTCTTCGGCAGTTCACGCTCGTCCGACCAGACCCAGTCGATCAACTCCGACGCAGGTACGGAGGCTCCCGGCCGCGTGAGAAGCACCGCGAGCACGGCCCGCTCCTTGAGCGGCCCCCATTGCGTGTCGACGTCGTCGCCGACCCGTATCCCCGTTGGCCCCAAAATCGTGAATCGCGCATCCACGAGCGCCACCCCTCATCCCCGACGAAGAGTCTCCTCCCTGTTCAACACCAATGCAATGCACTCGTTCGGACGAACGTGACAGAAGGGTGACAGTCCATTGACATTTGGACGTGAATTGCGCGCGGAACAGGACAAGGGCTTGATCGAAAAGTGTGCTGAAGTGCGCGAAGAGTTTCTGACAGCTCGATGAACACTCGGGACGGGACGGTCTTCTCATCGCTTCGACCGATGGAGGCCTGGATGAACTGGTTCACCACCCCGCTCGGTGCGGGAGGCGCGCACCGGGTGACGGTGCCGGGATGCCGCAAGGTGCTCGTGATCGTGCCCAGCGTGGTGGCGGGCACGCGTCTGCTCGACCTGTTGCCCCTGCTGGACAGCGACTTCCGCGTCCAGACCTACTTCACGCTGCCCGAGCCGGACGCGGCCACCGCGCGGTTCGTCAGCGCGGCCGGTGGGTTGGTGATCGGGTGGGAGATGGCTCTGCAGCACGAGTTCGATCTCGTGCTCGCGGCCAGCTACCGGTTCATCGACCGGGCGCCGGGGCCTGTGCTCGTGTTGCCGCACGGGGCGGGCGCGTTGAAGTCGCGCCGGCGGGTCCGGGCCGCGGGGCGGGAGGCGCGGCCGGTGCACGGGCTCGACCGGCAGATGCTGATGCGTGACGGGAAGGTGCCGGCCTCGGCGATCGTGCTGTCACATGACGACGAACTCGCGGTGCTCGCCGAGTCGTGTCCTGAGGCGCTGTCCGCCGCTGTGGTCGCGGGTGACATCTGCCTCGACCGGATGCGGGCCAGTCTGCCCTTCCGCGAGCAGTACCGGCGGGCGCTGGGTGTGGAGCCGGGTGACACGCTCGTCACGATCAGTTCGACGTGGACCGCGGAATCGACGTTCTACCAACGTCCTGAGCTCTACCGGGAGCTCACCGGCAAGGCTCGGGTGGCCGCGGTGCTGCACCCGAACATCTGGGCCGTGCACGGCGCCTGGCAGGTGCGGTCGTGGCTCGCCGACTGCGATGTGGTCGTGGTGCCGCCCGAGGAGGGCTGGCGGGCGGCGGTGATCGCGAGTGACATCGTCATCGGGGACCACGGTTCGACGACGCAGTACGCCGCCGCTGTCGGTGCGCGCGTGCTGCTCGCCACCTGTCCCGACGTGCGGCACGGCAGCCTCGCGCACGCGATCAGCGAGGCGGTTCCGAGGTACACCGGCGACATCGCGGAGGCCGTGGCCGTCCCGGAGTTCGCGGGTCTGATCAGCTCGCGGCTCGACCGGTCCGGCGTGATCCTGCGCGCGGCCATGTACCGGCTGCTCGGCATCCCGGAGCCGGCGCACGCCGTGCCGGTCTCGCCGGTGCGCCATGGTCGTTGACGAAGGTGTCGTCAGGCGCGACGGCGTGCTGCTCGTCCGCGGTGACCGGGCGGCACCGAGGTGGCGGACGCTCGCGGACGTGCTGCTGGCCGGGCCCGAGCCGTCAGCCGAGATCGCGCTCGCGGTCGCCGGGCTGTTGCTGGTGCGGTACGTCGGGTGTTCGCTCGTCGTCGTGCCGATCCAGCGCCGCGAGCCGGTCCCGGAGGCGGTCTGCGCCGGGATCGAGGGATTCGCCGTAGCAGGCCAGAGCGGAGCGGTAGTGGTCACGAGCGTGCACGAACTCGCTCTGCCGTTCGGCGATCTCGCCCTTGAGCTCGAGGGCATCGGCGACGTGCACAGGTGAACCAGCGTCACGAACATCGGCGAGCACGCTCTCAGCGAGGCGCGCGGCCTCGTCGGGCCGGTCCGAGTGGAGAAACGCACGGGACAGGAACATTCGTGCGCGTGCCTTGTCGACGACGTTGTCGAGGAGCGTCTCGCACTCCCTCAGTTCGGTGATCGCCTCGTCGAGACGGCCCATCTCGACGAGCACCTCGCCGACGCGCCGCCGGGCGAGGCCGATGCCGCGGGTCCGTTCGTGGAGGGTCTCTACGTCGACGGCCTCGCGGAAGTACCGGAGCGCGACCTCGAACTCACCCTTCAACCTGCAGGTGTAGCCGAGCTGCACGAGCGCCGTCGCCCGGCTGCCGAGATCGTGGTCGCCCGCGAGGTCGAGCACGATCCGGACCTGGGCGGTCGCCTCGTCGAGACGGCCAAGGTTGCGGAACGCGACGGCGAGCTGGTTGCGCAGCCGGGCTTCGGCGGTCCTCTCGCCGCACGACTGCGCGGCCCGCGCGCCGAGCTCGTGGGTCGACAGCCAGTCCGAGTAGTGGTGCCGGCGCTGGAACAGCGCGAACATCGCCTCGGCCAGCTGCCAGACCAGGTCCGGCCAGCCGTGGTCGTCGGCGGTGCGCAACGACTGCACGAGGTTGTCGCGGTCGTGGTCGAGCCAGTCCAGCGCCTCGGCTCGCGAGGCGAACACGTCCGGATCGGCGGACTTGAAGCGCGGACCGACGCGCGGCCGGCCGGGGATCGCGGCCGAGTCCGCGACAACCGCTCTGTCCAGGTAGAACTCCACGACCCGGCGGACCGCCTCTTCGCGTTCGGCGTCGTCCTGCCCGCGCGCGTGGAGGCGCAGGAGGTCGTGGAACCGGAAGCGGTCGTCACCGGCTTCGATGAGGAGGTTCTTCTCCACCAGGTCGTCGAGGTCGTCCTCGACCTCACCGACGTCGTCCGCGAGCATCGCCGCCGCGGCCCCCACGCCGAAGCTGACACCCGGATGCCACGAAGTCAGGCGGTAGAGCCGGGCCTGACGCGGCGGCAGCTCCACATAGGACAGATCGAGCACCGCGCTCACCGAGGTGGCGCCGCCGCCGAGGTCGAGACCGGCGAGCCGGTGGTTCTCCGCGCTCAGCTCGTCGACCTCCTTGGCCAGCGTGCGCCGCGGCCGCCGGGACAGCCGCGCACCGATCACCCCGAGCGCGATCGGCATTCCGCCGCACAGCCGCGCGAGCTCCCGGGCCGCGTCGGCCTCCACGGCGAGCCTGGGCTCCCCCACCACCCGCTCCAGCAGCTCGACCGAGTCCCGCAGGTCCATCGGGTCGACCTCGATGAACCGGGCGCCGTCCATGGCGAGCGGGCTGAGCCTCCACCGGCTGGTCACCACCACCGCACAGCTCGGCGACGCCGGGAGCAGCGGCCTGACCTGTGCCGCGCTGGCGGCGTTGTCCAGCAGGATCGCGAACGACCTGTCCGCGGTCAGCGACCGGAACAGCGCCTGCCGCTGGGCCAGGGTCGGAGGCACCACCTCGACGCCGAGCGCACCGAGGAACCACTCGAGCACGTCTTCGGGCTGCGCGGCTTCCGCGTGGGCGCCGAGATCGACGTACAGCTGCCCGTCGGGGAACTGGTCACGTGTGTCGTGCAGCCATCTCAGCGCCAGAGAGGTCTTGCCGACACCGCCTGGTCCGCTGACGACGACGAGCAGCTGGTGGTCTGCGCGCTCGTGCCACCTGTCGAGCTCGGTCAGCTCCTCCGCCCGGCTGACGAACAACCTGGGCGCCGGCGGAAGCTGTTGCGGCACAGGTTTTCCAGGTGATCCGGAATGAACGTGCACCGTTCCGATCGATCCGGCCTGCACCACGTTCCCGCAGGAGGCCCCGGACACGGTGTTCTCGACTCTTGCCATCCGGCATCACCCCAGGACCACGCTACGACGTGGCAAGCCTCCAAAACACCCGCTCACCGGCATGCCTCCGGGAAAGTGACTGATCGGGGCAAGGCTCTACGCGCAGGTGACGCTCTAGTGGACGAGGCCGTGGTGGCGGTTCGTCCACGCGGCGACGGCGGGCAGCACGTCCGTGATCCACTCGCGGGCGGCGGCCGTGAGTTCGTAACGGGCCGCGCGACGGAGCACGAAACCGTTGTCCTGCAGGCGTTCCAGCGTGAGGATCACCCTCGGGCCGAGGATCGAGAGCAGCTCTTCCGCGTTCTTGGCGCCGTCGGACAGCGCGACCAGGACCTGCGGCAGCTGGTCGCTGCTCATCAGTTCCTGCAACGCGCGCAGGTGGTGCAGGGCCGCGGAGTCCACCTTGCGCTCGGCGGCGAACGCGCTGGGGTCGTGAACCTGGACGCGGGCCCGGCCGCCTCGCTTGGCGCGCTGCAGGGCCGCGTCGGTGTCGCGGACCAGGTCGATCAGCGTGTCCTCGGCGGTGGGCACGTGCGACGCGACGCCGATGGACGCCGTCTGGCCGTGCAGGGTCACGTGGTAGCCGTCGTTCGTGGTGATCTCGGTCTGCAGTGCGCGGATGCCGCGCAGGATGCGTTCGGCCACCATGGCCGCTTCTCCGCCCGTGGTGCGGGGCAGCAGCACGAGGAACTCGTCGCCACCATGGCGGCACACGAGGTCCGTCGGGCGCGTGTGGGCGGTCAGCACCGCGGCGACATCGCTCAGCACCACGTCGCCGGCGGGGTGGCCGTACTCGTCGTTGATCTTCTTGAAGCGGTCGAGGTCGATCATGAGCAGCGCGACCTGCTCCCACCGGCGCTGGGCACGGCGGTACGTCGCGGGTGCCTGGTCGTCCCAGCCCCAACGGCCGAGGAGGCCCGTCAAGCGGTCAGTCGCCCACGCGCCAACGGGTTGTGCGCACGAACTGCAGCGCGAGGGAGCGCTCTCGTCGTGCAGGCGCAGAGAACCGTGGTCCACCGGTAGCCCCATCCGCACAGTCGCCATGAGTCCCCCCAGACTTCAGCTCTGACTGGCCCGAACTGCCCCTTTCAACTGAAGTGACGTCGTTCGGATCAAACGCGACACACCAGTGCAAGCGGCGGAGTGTGATCATAGGGCTACCGACAGGTGGATTCAACCCTTGTGATGCCATATGCTCTCTTGGTTCCACAACAGTGGAAAGATCCCCAGGCCCTTGGTCGCTCCAGCGGAGGTGTGGCGTGAGGCCGTTCGCCGAGGTCCTCAACGAGCTGTGCAACAACCCGCCCGACGGCCGGGGCAAGGTCACCAACGTAGCGCTTGCCGCCGCGGTGAAGTCACGGGGCGGGGACATCGGGCACGGCTACATCTCGCAGCTGCGGCTCGGCGTGAAGGACAACCCGACCTGCCAGGCGATCGTCGACCTCGCCGACGCGCTCGGCGTCCACCCCGCCGCATTTCTCAACGGACGCCGCGAGCTGCACCCGGCAGAACGACCCGGTTGGCGCCCAACGGCGTTGAGCACGCTCTTCGAGGCCGTGCATCCGCCCGACCGCGGGCCCTGGTCGCCGGAGGAGGTCGCGGCCTCGATCAGCTCGTCCGGCCAGTTCGGCAGCATCTCCGCCAGCTACATCCGCGAACTCCTGAGCAACACCAGCGACAACCCGCGGCTCAAGCACATCCTCGGCCTGGCAGACCACTTCGGCGCCGATCCGGCGTACTTCTTCGACGACGACCTGGCGGCACGGGTCGATTCGGAGCTGACGGACTTCCTGGCCCTGCGCGAACTCGGCGTCGTCGAGTTCGTCACCCGTCTGGCCGAACGCACCGGCGATCTGTCCCCACAGGCCAGGGCCGCTGCGGTAGAAGGGTTCCGGCAGGCGCTCGAAGTCGGCGAGGGCTGGTCGTTCCCACTGAACAGCCGCCGTACGTCCGCGGACCACACTTGATGACGACGCCGGCGTGAAGATCTCAGCCTGGACCGCTGCAGACGACATCGAGAGGAGGCGACGGGTGAACCGCAGGAAACTGCGCAAGCTGGTCGACGAGGTCGCCCGAGACCTCGACCTGCCGCCCGACGCCACGCACCAGGAGGCGAGCCGCCGGGTCTGCGAGCTGATGAGCGAACGGCTGGGGCGCGCTGTCGACGTCCGCTTCGCCGCCATCACCAACGCGGTCTGCCTGAGCGGTGCGACCGCGTTGCTCGAGAACGGCACGTACCTCGTCATCTGCGCGGACTCCCCGTCCTGGTACCACCGCCTGCACGTGCTGCTGCACGAGTTCGCGCACGTCCTGCTGAAGCACCAGCCCGTCGCGCTGACCCGCGACGAGGGCATGCGCAGGCTCGCACCGCACCTGCTGCCGCGGATGGCGAAGATCATCGCCGGCCGGACGACGCTGACCGAGGACGAGGAGCGCGAGGCCGAGAACCTCGCCGACCACCTGCTGGAAAGGCTGACGGAACACCGGGTGTGGGCCGACACGGCCACCACCGAGGAACCCGCGCACGTGCGCCGGGTGGCCGAGTCGCTCGAAGGAAGATCTCGCTGGGTGCGTCGTGGCGATCTTTAACCTGATCTACCTCTCCTGCGGCATCGTCGGTCTGCTCCTCCTCGCGTACAAGATCCGCGCGCTGCGGTCGAGCTGGGGCAGTCCCCGTGTCGTCGCGCTCATCTCGACCGTGTTCTTCTCGGCGTTCGCCGTGCTCTTCGCGGCGCCCGCGAACATCACCTGGATCAACTGGACGAGCGGCGTGCCGAACTTCGCCGCGCTGCTCGTCTACAGCCTGGTGGTCTGCTTCGCCGGAGCGGCGTTCGCGCTGGTGATCTACTGGCGCTACCCGGCGGCCCAGGCGTGGCAACGGGTCCGCCTGATCATCGTCAGCTACAGCACGATCGTCGCGGCGATGGTCGTGCTGTTCTTCAAGTCCGAGGTCGACGAGGAACGTCAGGTCGACTTCGACACCTACTACGCGACGCAGCCGACGATCGCGGTCTTCCTGTTCATCTACCTCGTCGCGACCATGGTCGGCTGCGGCGGTCAGGCCTACCACTGCTGGCAGGGCTCGCGGGACGAGGCGATCTCGGCGCGGCCGTGGCTTCGTCTCGGGCTGCGCTGGTACTGCGCGGCGGCGCTGTTCCCCATGGCGTTCGCGGTCATCAAGCTGTTCGTGCTGCTGATGGACTGGGCCGGCGAGCGCAGCTTCGACGTGCTGAGCACGACGGCGCCGCTGATGGCGTCGCTGAGCATGATCCCGCTGGTGATCGCGATGGCACTGCCGGTCTTCGGGCCGCGCCGCCCGTCGCCCTCGCTGTGGGTGCGGCGCTGGCGCACGTACTTCGCACTGCGCCCGTTGCACCGCGCGCTGGTGCACGTGAACCCCGGGATCGTGCTGGTGGCGCCCGGCAAGTTCCTCAACCCGCACCACCGCGTGCGCCGGCAGATCATCGAGCTCAACGACTGGCGCTGGGCGCTGACGCCGTACTTCGACCTGAGCGTCGGCGAGGCCGCGACGTCCCTCGCGCGCCAGGCGTCGCTGCCCACGGACGAACTGGCCGCCGTCGTGGAGGCCGCCCAGCTGCGCGCCGCGGGCTCGTCCGACGGCCGCGCGCGGGCGCCCGAACGCCGTCCCGCCTCGGTGATCGTCGACGGCACCGACCTCGCCGCCGAGCACGACAGGTGGGTCCGGATCTCACGTGCGTACCAGCACTCGCCGATCGTCGACGCCGCCGTCGCCGACGCGGCACGCGTGCAAGCAGCAGGGGGAATGGATTAGATGGCACCCACACACGCCGTAGTCCTGGGCGGCGGACTCGCGGGCATGCTCGCGGCGTCCGTCCTCGTCCGGCACTTCGACGAGGTCACCGTGGTGGAGCGCGACAAGCTGCCGGACGGCCCCTCGCCGCGTTCCGGCGTGCCCCAGGCCCGGCACGCGCACCTGCTGATGTCCGGTGGCGCGCGGGCGATCGAGTCGTTGCTGCCGGGCACGCTGGACGCGCTGTTCGCCGCCGGGGCGCACCGGATCGGGGTGCCGAACGACCTGGTGTCGCTGAGCGCCCAGGGCTGGGTGCCGCGGTTCCCCGAGATGCAGTTCATCGTCTCGTGCAGTCGTGGTCTGCTGGACTGGGTGGTGCGCAGCCAGGCGTTGCGGGACAACAAGATCTCGGTACTGACCGGGACCGAGCCGGTGTCGTTGCTCGGTGATCAGCACGCGGTGACCGGGGTGCTGGTCGAGGACCGGATCTCCCGCGAGCAGATCTCGCTGGAGGCCGACCTGGTCGTGGACGCGACCGGGCGCGGCTCCCGGTTGCCCGCCTGGCTGGTGGACTTCGGGCTGCCCGCCGTGCACTCCGAGAGCGTCGACTCCGGACTTGCCTACGCCACGCGGATCTTCCAGGCGCCTCCGACGGCCGCCTCCGGTTTTCCGATCGTCAACGTGCAGGCGAACCCGCGTGACCCGTTCCCCGGTTGCACCGCGACCCTGTTGCCCATCGAGGACGGCAAGTGGCTGGTCACGCTGTCCGGGACGCGCGGCGGTGAGCCCTCGACCGACGAGTCGGAGTTCGTGTCGTTCGCCCGCTCGGTGCGCAACCCGGTCGTGGGCGAGCTGATCGCCGCGGCCGAGCCGCTGTCGCCGGTGTACGGGTCGCACAGCACCGCGAACCGGCGGATGTTCTTCGAGCGCTTGAAGTCGTGGCCGCGCGGCCTGCTGGCGCTGGGCGACTCGGTGGCCACCTACAACCCCGTCTACGGGCATGGCATGTCGGTCGCGGCGCAGAGCGCGCAGGCGCTGGACGCCGGTCTGGCGGCCGGGCACTCCGAGCAGCAGATCCAGCGCGGCATCGGCAAGGTGGTCGACGGGGCCTGGGCGATGGCGACCAACCAGGACATCCTGTATCCGGGTGCGGTCGGGAAGCCGTTGCCGCTGGCCGGGCGGGTGCTGCAGCGTTATGTGGACCGGCTCGTGCGCACGGCGACCACCGAGGCGCCGGTGACGCGGGCGTTCCTGGAGGCGTTCACGTTGTCCGCGCCGATGGCGAACCTGCTGAGCCCCAAGGTGTTCTGGGCGACGATGCGCGGGCCCCGGTCGGCGGCACCGGAACCGACGCTGACCGCGGACGAACGGGACCGGGTCACCGGCTGACGTGCACTGCCCCACGACGGGTTCGACGCCGTGGGGCTCGGCCGGTACCGCGGGCCGGGTCACGTCCGCGGGGCGAAGTCCGCGCTCTGCACGTAGTTCATGGCCTCGACGAACCTCGGGTCCGCCATTCTGGCGTCCAGCTCTTCCGCGGTGGGCTCCGCGACCCGCTGGTGCAGCCACCACAGGTTGCCGAACGGGTCGGCGAACCGGCTGACCCGATCTCCCCAGAACAGCTCGGTGGGCTCGGTGACGATCCTGCTGCCGAGCTTCACGGCACGCTGGAGCGCGGCCGCGTCGTCGGCGACGTAGAGGCGCAGGAACGCGGGCGTGGGCTGCCAGTTCGGCTGGTCGAACAGCATCACGACCGAGTCGCCGATGCGGACCTCCGCGTGGCCGATCTCCGGTGCCTCGCCGACGCGGCCGAGTTCGGTCGCGTCGAACACCTCCGTGATGAAGTCGATCAGCTCGGCCGTCCTCCCTCGGCTGATCAGCCACGGCGTCACGGTGTGGTAGCCCTCGGGCACGATGTTCATCCGGTCTCCCCTTTGCTCGTCAGGACGACCGTATGAGCCATGTAGGACGATCTCGGTCCTACTTCTGGGCTAGGTTTCGCGGCATGAGTGATGCGGCCCGGTTGTTGCGCCTGCTGTCGTTGCTGCAGACACCGCGCGAGTGGCCCGGCAGCGAGCTCGCGGCACGGCTGGAGGTCACGCCTCGCACGGTGCGGCGTGACATCGACCGCCTGCGCGACCTCGGTTATCCCGTCGAGGCGTCGATGGGCGTGCTCGGCGGGTACCGGCTCGGCGCGGGCGCGGCGATGCCGCCGTTGCTGCTCGACGACGAGGAGGCCGTGGCCATCGCGGTCGGCCTGCGCACCGCCGCCCGGCAACCGGTGGCGGGCATCGCCGAGGCGTCGGTGCGCGCCCTGGCGAAGCTGCAGCAGGTGCTGCCGTCCCGGCTGGCCCGGCGCGTCTCGTCGCTCACGTCGGCCACCGCGCCCACCCCGGCCTCGTACGCCGCGCTGGTCGACCCCGGCCAGCTGACCGTGATCGCCGGCGCGGTCGCCGCCCGCGAACGGGTGCGGTTCGCCTACATCGCCCACGAGAACGTGGTGTCGAAACGGCACGTGGAGCCCATTCAGCTGGTAGCGCTCGGCCGGCGCTGGTACCTCCTCGCTTTCGACGTGGACCGTGACGACTGGCGGATCTTCCGGCTGGACCGCGTCTCAGCCGCGCTGGCCACCGGTGCCCGCTTCACACCCCGCGTGCCGCCCGGCGGGGACGCGACGGAGTTCGTGACGCGGAAGATGTACGACTCGGCGCCGACCTACCGGGCCCGCGCGACCCTGCGGCTGCCCGTGGAACTGGCACGGGCACGGCTGGCGGACTTCGCCGGCGACCTGACCGCCGTCGACGACGGGTCGTGCTCCTGGCACAGCGTCGAGGACACGATCGACTACCTCGCGTTCCGGCTGACGCTGCTGGGGTGCGACTTCGTGGTGCACGGGCCCGGTGAGCTGGTGGAGCACCTGCGGGGGCTGGGTGAGCGGATCAACCGGGCAGTGGGCTGAGCCCTCCGCGCTGGTGGGGCCGCGTGGCTGGGGAACTGCGGCGCCGGGCGGTGGGCTGAGCCTGTGCGCCGTCGGGTGCTGCGTGGCTGGAGGCTGCGGCGCCGAGCAGCGGGCTGAGCTTGTGCGCCAGCAGGTGCTGCGTGGCTGGAGGGCTGCGGCGCCAGGCGGTGGGACTGAGCCTCCGCGCCAGCAGGTACTGCGTGGCTGGAGGGCTGCGGCGCCTGTGAGCCGGCGGGCTGCGCTGGCGGCAGGCCCACGGCACGAACCATGCCCGCCGAGCCGCGACGCCGCCTCCCACCGGCAGACGCTGCGTGCGGCCGACAGACGACCGCACCCCAGAACCGGAAGCCGCGCCGGCGGCGGGCCCACGGCACGAACCGTGCTCGGCGAGCGCCACAACGCCTCCCCGCGCCACGGACGGCACAGCTCACCCGCCCGGCGGCCCGGCTCTCACCCCCAGCACCGGCTGGCCGCCCACCACCCCCTCGTAGGAGCTGTCCCAGGGCCAGCGCCCGGACTCGTCGGCGTGCACGAGCTGCAGGGCCTTGATGCCCTCCCCGTACAGCCGCGCGGACACCAGCAGGTGGGCCCAGGGGCGCGCCACGCGGACGACCTCCAGCAGCGGGCCGCCGGGCACGGTGATGCGGTGGCCGGGCGCGGGCAGGCAGCTGTGGACCAGGTGTTCTGCCATGTCGTCCAGCAGGCGGCCCGCTTCCAGCACGGCCATGCCCGTCACGACGAGTTCCGGGAGGCCGCGCGGGGTCAGGCCGACGGTGTACGCCCAGGGTGGATGGGCTCGGTCCCGTTCGATCGCCTGCACCGCCCAGCCCCGCACGTCGATGCAGCGGCGCAGGGTGGCCAGGTGTTCTTCCATTCGGTCGGCGGGGTGGTCGCAGTCCCAGCACATGGCGGTCTCCTCGGATCGGTGGTGGATCCAGTGTGCCGAGGAGCACCGACAAGATCGTTTGAGCAGTTCGTTGACAGAAAGTGGACAAACGATCTGTGGGCCGTCTGGATCGTTAATCTGC
Organism: Lentzea kristufekii; assembly: GCF_033949925.1. Lineage (NCBI taxonomy): Bacteria > Bacillati > Actinomycetota > Actinomycetes > Pseudonocardiales > Pseudonocardiaceae > Lentzea > Lentzea kristufekii. The sequence continues at coordinate 30,771 of NZ_JAXAVV010000016.1, read as the reverse complement.
GACGCACGGAGGATCGTGCATGCGCCAACGAACGCTTCTCGTCGCGTTGGTCGCGGCTGTGCTCGTCGCGGCCGCGGGCAGCGTGGTCACCACGGCGGCCATGCACACGCGGACCCGATCAGACGGAGCAATGGGCGGCATCGACACCGGCTATACCGGCGGCGGACCGGCCACAAAGGACAGCGGCAGCACTCGGAGCTGCGGGAACTGATGCACTTCGAACCCGGCACCCCACTCGCGGACGCGGTCAAGGCCGCCAGGTCCGCCGCACTGCGCGGCAACGTCCTCGGCGTCGACCTCGCCTACGTGAGGGCCGCGAAGATCAGCCCGGCCGTCGCCCACGACCACTGCGCGACGCTGCTCAACCTCGGTGCGATCGCCAAGGCCGCGCAACGCTGCGACGAGTACCTGAGCGCGGGCAACGACACCACGCTGAGGATCCTCCGGGCCCAGATCCGCAGCGCGGCAACGGATCACGTCGCGGCCGAGCGGGACGTGCGCGAGCTGCGGAAGCTGAAGCTCACCGAACTGGAACAGGCGAGGCTCGCCCGAGTCGCCGCGCTGGCCGCCGCGGACCGCTACGACTATCCCACCGCGGAAAGCGAGCTCGACGCCGCCGAACGCCACTTCCGCCGCGCCGGCCGCCCCGAGCACCTGGAACACATCGGCAGGGACCGGCTGCTGCTGGACGTGCGCAGGGGCACCCGCGTCTCGAAGCTCCGCGACCGGACTCCCCGCACGCCGGTCGAGTTCCTGCAACGCGCCGCCGCGCTGCGACGTGAGGTCCGGTACGAGGAAGCGCTGGCGGTGATGACGCGATGCGTCACCAGCTACCAGATCGAACCCGCGCTGAGGTTCGCCGTCCTGTACGAGCTGACCGTGCTGCTCGTCATGACCAGGCAGGCGGGCACGGCCCGCAGGCTCTTCCCGCTGCTGGCCGCCGCGGCCGGTCCGGAGGTGATCTCGCAGCTCCCCGACGCCACCCGGACGCTCCGGCCGGAACGCCGGCTCACCCACGTGCGCCGCCTGATCGCCCGGGACGAGCTGCTCAAGGCCGAAGGCATGCTGGGCGACGGGAACTCGCCGCTGTGGCACCTGACCGCCGCCGAGCTCGCCTACGCGCAGGGCAGGCTCGAACAGGCCGCGCAGCACTTCGAGATCGCGAGCCGTGCGGGGCACGCCGAGCTCACCGCGCTGGCGCTGCGCAAACTCGGTGACACGTTCGCCGACGCGGGCCACGAGGAGCTCGCGGCCCGGCACTGGGCCGAGTCGCACCGCGTCGAGGAGGACCTCGCGGACCACCGGGACAGCCCCAGCGTCAAGCTGCGGATGCTGCGCGCGGCCCCCGACGCGCAGGACGGCCGCGTGCGCGCCGCGGCCCGCCGAGCCCGGCGCGAGGGTCCCAAAGCGCTGGCAGGCCTGGTGGTCGCCGTCGAGGCGGCCCGGGCCGGACCGGACCTCACCGAGGCCGGACCGCGCGAGCTCCCGGGCTTCGCCGACCTCGCAGCGGCCAGGCGCTGGCTCGCAGGGACGACGAGGCACCTGCCGAAGGACCAGGTCGTGTGGATGATGCACGCGACGCCGGACCAGCTCCACCACGTGCTCGTCGGTCGCAGGACCACGCACGTGACGACCTCTGTCCACATCGGCGACCTCACCGACACGATCCGGCGACTCAAGGCCTGGAAGCCCAAGTACGACAGGGCGATCCTCGGCGCGCTGCTCGCCGAGCTGGCCGGTCTGATCGGGCTGGAGGACGTCGTCGGCGCCCTGCCGCCCAAGGCCACCAGGATCGTCGTCGTGGCGGGCGGCGTCCTCGCGGACGTCCCGCTGGCGGGCCTGCCCGTCCCCGGCACGAACCTCTTCCTCGGCATGACCCACGCGCTGTCCAGCCTGCCGTGCCTGTCCGCGCTGCGTCCCCGGCAACGCAGCGCCCGCGGGCAGAGGGGCGACGGGGCGGTGATCTGCAAGGAAGCCTCGCAGCTGCGGCGAACTCTCGAAGAGGGCCGCTCCCAACGCATCCGCATCGACGCCCAGGCCGCACACGACCGCATGAACCCCGACCAGTCGTGGCTGCAGTTCGCCGACGAACGGGTGTCCGTGGAAGCGCTGGAGAAGATGGACTTCAGCGCGTGCGGCACGGTAGTGCTCGGCGCCTGCGACTCCGGCATCGTCCGCGCTGTCACGGCCGCGGGGCCAGGAGCGGTCGTCGCCGCTCGCTGGCAGGCGGAGGACGCGGCCGCGCGGCAGGTGCTCGACGCGTTCGACCGCCACCTGGCGAAGCTTCCCCGAGATCGCGCCCTGCAGCACGCACTGGTCGAAGTCGCCGATCGGCACCCGGCGGACTGGGCGTGCTGGTCCCTGCACGGCGACGCGGGCTTCCAGACCTCAGCGGGCCCGCTGCGCAGAAGACTCAGGAAGAACGGAGACCCCGTGCCGCTCGAAACCCGCCCCAAGGTGTTCCTGTCGTTCGCCGGAAAGGACCGTGCGCACGCCGAGCAACTCCGTGCCGAACTGGAGTCCCGCAACGTCAACGCGTACCTGACCGAGGACGAGAGCACGTCCGGCGACAACGCCGCCACCTCGATCGACGAGGCGCTGGCCACCTCCGACTACCACGTCCTGCTGTGGTCGGCGAACACCCCGCGACGCGAGCCGGCGGCGGAGTGGACCGCGGCGTTCACCCTGGAGATGACGCGCCGCCGCGCCTTCCTGTTCATCGTGCGGCTGGACGAGGAGCCGCTGCCGCCCCTTCTCGCGCCCCGCAAGCACATCGACCTCGTGGACGCCGCCGACCGTCTCGTCGCGACCTGGCGCTCCGACCGCAAGTCGGAGCTTCCCGTGTTCCCGCAACCGGTCCCGCCGAAGCCGGACGGACCGACCGTCGCGATCTCGGTGCGCAGCCACGACCTCGGCACCACGCACGTCGTGATGACGCCGCTGCACCTCACCGGTGCCTCGTTGTACCGGGCGGTGTTCGCCGCGATGCAGCTTCCGACCGAGCAGATCACGTTCGACGGCACGATCGGGATGCGGTTCTCCTACGAGCTGTACCACCAGAACGAGCCGATCCCGGACGACGAGTCCACTGTGGAGCTCGTTTCGGACGTCGTGGACATCGCGGTGCGCGTCGAGTCGTTCGGTGGACGAGGCTCCCCCAGCGGCCGGGAGTACCGCCAGGACGACGAGTTGGACGAGGGCGTGGACGTCGACCAACAACGCATGCTGCTGGTCGCCGCCTTCCGCCACCTGCTCCCCTAGGGCCTCCGATCGGGTGAATTCCCTTCCCGTCTGTCAGCCTTCGCTGGTTTCAACGCCTGTAACCGGTGAAGGTCGCCCGAGGGCGGTTAACGACACCTGCGGACGCTGAAGGGAAGGCCGTTGAGCGCACCGGATCTGGGCTTCGCGGAGTTCTTCCGCGAGTGCCTGCCCGTGGTCACCAGGACGCTGACGGCTCTGAGCGGTGACACTCGCGCGGTGGAGGACATCGCGCAGGACGCCATGCTGATCGCACAGCACCGATGGAGCGACATCCACGCGTACGACAAACCCGAGGCGTGGGTGCTCAAGGTCGCCATACGGCTCATGCGGCGGTGGCAGCAGCGGTACGGAAGGGAAACGCCGCTGGCCGAGGTGCCCGAGGTCGTTGAGCCGGCGCACGACGTGGAAGCGCTGCACGCGGCGTTGCGCGAACTCTCCCCCAGGCACCGCGAGACCGTGGCGCTGCACCACCTGCTCGGTTACTCGGTCAGCGAGATCGCCGCGGTGCTCGTGGTCGGTGAGTCGACCGTGCGCACTCACCTCACCCGCGGCCGTGCCGAGCTGCGACGAATCCTCGGAGGCAGTGATGAGTGAGCTGCTGGCCCAGTTCGAGCTCGACGACGCCGTCGAGCACCAGTACCGCCTGGGAGAGGCCGCGGAACGGGCCGGTCGCCTGCACGAGGCGGCCGTCCACTTCAGGGTCGCCGCCGACCAACGCCTCGGTGACGCCGCCGTGCGGCTGGCGCAGGTCCTGTTCGCGCTCGGCGAGGAAGCCGAGGCCGCGCAGTGGTGCACGGCCGCCGTGGCGGACGGGTTCCCCGAGGCCGAGGAGCTGGTCAGGGAGAACTCCGAGGCGCGGCAACGGTTCCTGGAGCACGCCGCAAGGATCACGGTCGGCGCGCCCACGTTCGACTGGCTGCCGCCCGCGATGCCGTCTCGCCGCACCTCCCCCGAAACGATCGCGGCGCGCACTCAGGCGTTGCGGACGTTGGACCGTCGTTACGGCGGCATCGCCTGCCACAGCGCGGTTCTGGAGCACCTCGCCGCCGTCGAACCGATGATCGTCGTGGACGACGCCTCGTGGACCGCCGTCGCCGAGGTCCACGAACTGGCCGGCTGGACGGCGTTCGACAGCGGCCGGCCCGGCACGGCCCTGCCGCACTTCGCGAAGGCGCTGACGCTGGCGCGGCAGGCGGAGAACGAGGCGCTCATCGCCTCCGTGCTGACCCGCGCGGGCCGGATGTTCCTGCACCACAACGCTCCCGACGACGCGTTGAAAGCGTTCCAGCTCGGTTTCGTGGCGGCGCACAACGCCTGGGCCGACCGGCGCGCGTTGCACGATCCCGCGCAGGCCGTCGCCGCTCTCACCACGAAGGTCGGCACGTACGGCGAAGGCCGGGCGCGCACCCTGACGTTGACGGCGCTGGCCCGCAACCACCTCGCTCTGGGCGATCTCCCCACGGCCACCGGGTTCGCCCAGGAAGCCGTGGAGTCGGCCAGGAACCTCCGTTCGGCACGCGCGGACGACCACCTGCGCTGGCTCGACCAGGAAGCACGGGCGGCCGGCGCATTGCTGCTGGCAGAGCACGTTTCGACGCGTTTCGCCCGTTCTGGATGACGCTGTCACCGATCCGGGCCGCTACACGCGTGCACGCGTTCGAGTAGGTTCTGCGGCATGGCCGAGCCTTTCTCCTGGGTCCCCGCGGGAATCAACACGGACGTGCCCAGCGCGGCACGCGTCTACGACTTCCTGCTGGGAGGTGGCCACAACTTCGCGTCGGACCGCATGGTCGGCGACAAGGTGCTGCAGATCCTGCGCGAAGGCCGCGCGATCGCCGCGTCGAACCGCTCGTTCATGCGCCGTGCCGTCCTGCTGATGATGGAGCAGGGCATCACGCAGTTCCTCGACCTCGGCTCGGGCATTCCCACGGTCGGCAACGTCCACGAGATCGTGCAACAGGAAAACCCCGACGCACGAGTCGTGTACGTGGACTACGACGAGGTGGCGGTCTCGCACAGCCAGCTCATCCTGGAGGGCAACGACAACGCGGGCGTCGTGCAGGCGGACATGTGCCGCCCGGACGACGTGCTGTCCGACCCGGTCGTGAAGGACCTGATCGACTTCTCGAAGCCCGTCGGCCTGCTCATGATCGCCGTGCTGCACTTCGTCTCGGACGAGAAGGGCCCCGCCGAGGTGGTCGCCCGCTACCGCGACGCCGTGCCCGAGGGCAGCCTCGTCGCCCTGTCGCACCTCACCGCCGACTTCAAGCCGGATGAGATGGGCGCCGTCGTCGAGGCCATGAAGCACAGCCGCGACCCGATGTACTTCCGCTCGCTCACGGAGTTCGAGCCCATGTTCACGGGCCTGGAGCTCCTCCAGCCGGGCGTCGTCCCGGCGCCGAACTGGCACCCGGAACCCGGCCCGGCCGGAGAAGGCGGCCCTCAGGACGTCTACGTGGGCATCGGCCGCAAGATCTAGCGGAACTTCCAGGCCTGAGCCGCGGAACCGTTGCAGCTCCAGATGTTCAGGCGCGTACCGGGCGTGGTCGACGCACCGGGGTTGTCCAGGCACAGCCCCGACTGCGGGTTCTGCACGGAACCGTCCGACCGCACGCGCCACTGCTGCGCGCCCGTGCCGTTGCACTCCCACAGCTGCACGCTCGTGCCGTTGGTGGTGCCGCTGTTGTTGACGTCGAGGCACTTGCCGGCGATGGCGATGGTGCCGTCGGCGACGACGCGCCACTTCTGCGCGTAGGTGTTGTTGCAGCCCCAGATCTGGACCGGGTTGCCGTTGGCGGTGCCGCCGTTGTCGTTGTCCAGGCAGAGGGCCGGGGTGGCCGACAGCTCGACGGAGCCAGCGCCGGACGGGTGGCGTTCGGCCGGGAGCGACGGCGTGTTGAGGTGGTAGAAGTCGACGGCCAGGTAGTTCGGGGTCTTGCGGGCGGCGGGTTCGCAGAAGCGCTGGGCGCGGTTGACGAGCTTGGAGTTGTCCGTGGCGACGGTGCCCTGCATCGGGACGTCGCGGAAGTGGTTCATCACGAACAGCGGGCGGAAGCCGGTTTCCGTTGCGGTGAGCGGCTTGTCTCCCCAACGGGAGTAGCAGGACCAGTCGGAGGCGCCGGTGCCGGAACCCATCGACCAGTAGTTCTCGACGGTCCAGTCCTTCTGGTAGAGCACGCCGGAGTTCTCGCGGCCGTCGCGGCCGTGGTCGGTGAAGATGAGCAAACGCTTGCCGGACGCCCTCATCTGCGACAACGTCGGCCAGCCGTTCTCCCGGACGCCCTCGGCGCGGAACAGCACGTCGTTGAGGCCCTGCACACGGGCGAGTTCGTTGCGCAGGACGTCGGCGGAGACGTAGTCCTCGAGGAACACCGTGACGACCTCGCTGGGGCGTGCCTTCAGGAAGTCGACGATGCGCTGGATGTCGACGTTCAACGCCACCGGCCTGCTGACGGCCGTGCAACTGTTGTGGCAGAGGATCGCGCCGTCGGGGGTCTGGTGGATGTCGAGCATGAAGCCGCGGACGCCGTCGTTGAGCTGCTGCACGATGCCGCGTGACTGGTTCGGGGCGATGTTGGCGAACATGAAGCCGCCGTCGACGCCGTTCGCGTAGGCGTTGTGGGCGGTCAGGAACGTCATCTCGTCCAGGCGCGGATCGGCCGGGGTCGGGACGCGGACCGGGGTGACCGGGGTGAGGAACCACGTGTCGGCGCCGGTGCCGACGCGGATCTGGTCGGTGCCGGACGCGATCAGGTAGCGGTCGGCGCCGGGGTCCTTGAAGCGGTACCTGTCCTGGTCGTCGAGGAGCCCGGTCCACCGGGCGTCGGGGCTGGAGCAGCTGACCATCTGGGCAGCGTCGCCGGACCGGCCGAGGCACAGGCCGCCCTCGGCCAGCGTGCTGCCGTTCCAGGAGAACTGCTGGCGGTCCTCGTTGCCCTTGGGGCGGTGCTGGACCGCGGACGAGCCGGAGACGGCGGCGTTCTGGCCGGTCACGGCGCTTTGCAGGTAGTAGTTGCCGTTGGGAGCGGCCGCCGCGTCCACGGGGACGAGCAGCAGCGACAACAGCGCGAGTGCAGGGATGATGCGCATGAGGTGAAGGCTCGACCATGGACGTGAACATGAAAAGACTTCACGTCGAAATCCGTCCAAACCGAGACATCTGTGGCCCGGGCCACAAAAGCCGATGCAGCGGATCGAGCGGCGAAGGGGGTTTCCCACTCCGCAAACGACCGACGACGAGAAGGGGGCGGCGTGGGGTTCGACCAGTTCGTCGCTGATCGGCTGGACCGGCTGTTGGGGTACGCCACAGCCATCACCTGCGACAAACACCTGGCGCAGGACATCGTGCAGAACGTGCTCATGCGCGCACAGGGCAAGTGGGAACGCATCGGGGCGATGGACGCGCCCTATCTCTACGTGAAGCGCATGGTGACCAACGACTACCTGTCGTGGCGGCACCGCAGGTCTGCGCGGGAGATCGCCGTGGAACGCGGTGAGCTCGCAAGGCACGTGCCATCGATGGCCGATCCGGCTGACGCACACGCCGAACGCGAGGCCATGCGCGCACGGATCGCCATCCTGCCGCGCAAGCAACGCGCCGCGCTGGTGCTGCGGTTCTACGAGGACTGCAGCGACGCGGAGATCGCGCAGGTGCTCGGCTGCACGGAATCGACTGTGCGCAGCCAACTCTCTCGCGCACTGCAAACGCTGCGCACTCACGAACTCGCCCGGTCCGCCACCCTGGGGGTGCACTCATGAACGACCTGATCCGCCAGGCCATCAACGCTGAGGCCGAGGAGCGCGTTGACTCCCGGACCGTGCTGGCCAACCTGCACAAGGCCAGGAAGCGCAAGCCGCTGGGGCTGATCGTCGGCGTCGCGACGCTGACCGCGGCTGCCGCGGCCGCCGCCGTGGTCATCCCGACGACGATCAAGAAGACGGAGGCCGCGCCGCCGGCGGTGTCGGCGACGCAGGAAACGCAGAACGTGCTCCTCATCGGTCTCGACGACCGCGACCTCACCGACGCGCTGATGCTCGCGCGGTTCCAGGCGGACGGGACGGCGGTCTCGGTGGTGTCGCTGCCACGCGACGTCCTCGTGGACGGCCAGAAGATCAACAGCCTGTACGCCCAGGCCCCCGGGAAGCTGACCGCGGCCGTCGAGAAGACGACCGGGACGAAGGTCGACCACTACGCCGCCGTGAAGATGTCCGCGATCGGCCATGTCTCGGAACTCTTCGGCGGCGTCGCGGTGTGCCTGAAGGCGCCGTCGAACGACCCGATCACCAAGGCCGCCTTCCCGGCCGGCAGGCAGGTGCTCCAGGGCGACCAGGCGCTCGCCTTCCTGCGCCAGCGCCACGGCCTGGAGAACGGCGACCTGGACCGGGCGAAGCGGCAGCAGGCGTTCCTCGTCGATCTGGCCTCGAAGATCACCAAGGACAACGCGCTCGCGCTCGCCCGCGCGGTCAGCGGGTCGATCAGCGTGGACGAGGGCTGGGACCTGCTGGGGTTCGCGCAGCGGTTCACGGGTCCGCTGGCGATCAGCGTGACGACCTTGCCGGTCGACGCGCCCGTCGAGCGGGAGTCCGGGTTCGGGTTCGAGGTCGACACCGCCAAGGCCAGGGCGTTCGTCGACAAGGCCCTGACCGAGGGCGATCGCTCCACCGAAGCCGGGTGCGTCCGCTGACGATCACTCCAATGGAGCATCAAGTCGCTCTTCTGCGCAGCCGATGATCTGCATGTAGCGCGCGAGACGGCCGCTACGATCAATTCGTGCGCGAACCACTTGAACGTGACTCCGAGATCGCGCACATTCGTGAAGCTCTGGACGCAGCCACCCGTGGTGAGGGTCGCGTCGTCGTCATCGAGGGCCGTGCGGGCATCGGCAAGACCAGGCTCGTGCACGAGTGCCGCGAGCTGGCCAAAGAGCGTGGATTCGGTCGGCTGCAGGCTGTCGGCGACGCCATGGAGAGCGCGATGGCGTGGGGCGTCGTCCGTCAGATGGTCGAGCGGTCGGTGTCGCGGTACTCCGGTGAGCTGCGCGAGAAGATCCTCGCCGGGCCGTCCGGGGCGGCGCTGAAGGCCCTGGACGACGCCGCGCTCGACCCGAGCCAGGCCGAGCTCGCCCGCACGCTGCACTCGTTGTGGTGGGTCGCGGTGGACCTCTCGTCCACCCGGCCGCTGCTGATCACGGTGGACGACGCGCACTGGGCGGACCACTCGTCACTGCAGTTCCTCGTCTACCTGTCGCGCCGGATCGCGGACCTGCCGATCGCGCTGGTCGTCGCGACCAGGCCGCCGATGGACAACTTCGGGCCGCTCGCGCAGCTCAGCGTGTCCGCCGACCGGTTGCTGCCGCGCCCGCTCACCACGGACGCGCTCAGCGCCCTGGTCGGCGGGCACCCCGAGGTGGTCACCGCCCTGCACGCGGCGAGCGGCGGGAACCCGTTCCTGTCCGGGGTCCTGGTCGACGAGCTCGCGGCGCTCGGGCTGCCGCTGGACGACGCCGCGACGGCCGAGGAGGTCGGCACGCTCGGCCCCAGCACCGTCTTCCGCGCCACGCTGGGAAGGCTGCCGGCCGAAGCGGTGGCGCTCGCGGGCGCGGTCGCCGTGCTCGGCACGCACGCCGATCCGTGGCAGGCCGCGGAACTGGCGGAGGTCACCGATCTCCCGGCCGCCGTCGAGGCGTTGACGGCGGCGAACGTGCTGATCACCGGCGAGCACCTGGAGTTCGTGCATCCCGTTGTGCGCGAGGCGGTGCTGACCGGTCTCGGGCCGATCGCGCGCGCCTCGCTGCACGCGCGTGCCGCGAAGTCGTTGCAGGAGTCGCACGCACCGGCTGATCGGGTGGCCGCACACCTCGTGCACGCTCCCAAGGGGACGTTGCCGAACGCCGCGGACGTGCTGAGGAAGGCCGCGGCGACGTTGCTCTCGGCCGGCGACCCTCGCACCGCCGCGGGACATCTGACGCGAGCCGTGGACGAGCGGCCCACCGACGCCGGGCTGCGCGCGGAACTGGGGCGCGCGTTGCTGCGGCTCGGCGACGCGGTCAACGCGCACCGGCACCTGAAGGCCGCGGCGCAAGGACTTCCGGACGCCGAACTGGTGGCGGCCGCGGCCTCGGCGACGGCCGCACTGGAAGGCCCTGCCGCGGCGATCGCGGAACTCGAAGAAGCCATCAAGGCCCGCCCGGACGGCGAGTCGCGCCTGCACCTGGAGGCACGGCTGGCGGTGTTCCGCTCGTTCCTCCCCGACCAGCGCCAGATCGCGTCCGCGCACCTCAGCGGCTACTCCGGCCTCGCGGGCGGCACGCCGGACGAACGCACGCTGCTCGGCCTGCTCGCCCAGATGGGCCGCTACGAGGTGTGGCCGCACGACGAGGTCGCCGCGACGGCGACGCGCGCGCTCGCGAACGGTGCGTACCTGGACGACGCGACGGGCAGCACGGACGCGATGGTCGCGTGGCTCGTGGCGTTGCTCGCGCTGATGGCGGCTGACGGCGTGGACACCGCACGGCACGAGATCGAGCGGGCCCGGTTGAAGGTGCGGGCCCACGGGTCGCCGATCGAGTTCGCGATGGTGGCGAACGCGTCGCTGTTCCTGAACTGGCGCTGCGGCAACATGCAGGCCGTCGAAGCGGAGGCCGAGGGCGCGCTGGCCGCCGTCGCGCACGAGGACCCGGTGTCCGAGGTGATCAGCCTGCGCGCGACCTCGACGCACTTCTCGGTCTACGCGGCGCTCGAACGAGGCGATGTCGCGGCGGCATCCGCGTTCATCGGCGCGTTCGACGGTGCACACGCCGATGCCCGGCTGACCATGCCGATGATCTGGTTGCACGAGGTGCGCGCGTTGATCGCACTGGCCGAGGGCGACGCACGGCGCGCGATGTCCGAGGCCTACCGCCAGCGCGACGCGATGCACCAGGTGCACGTCGATCCGCCCACGATCCCGTGGCGCGCTCCGGCAACGCGCGCCGCGTTGCTGCTCAACCAGCAGGAACTCGCGCTGGAACTGGCCGCCGAGCAGGTGGAGGTCGCCCGCAGGTGGGGTGCGGCCACGGAGGTCGGTGCGGCTCTGCGGTTGCTCTCGAACGCCGACCCGGACTCGCGGCTGGAGCTGCTGACCGAGTCCGTGACCGTGCTGGAGGGCTCGCCTTCCCGCCTGGAGCTCGCCCGCTCGCTGGTCGACCTGGGTGAGGCGCTCAGGGTGGCCCGGCGGCGGACCGATGCGCGGGAGCCGTTGCACAGGGCGATCGAACTGGCGGGCGACTGCGGTTCGGCGGCGCTGCAGACCCGCGCGGTCGAGGCGTTGGAGGCCCTCGGCGACCGGCCACGACGGCAGGTCGTGCTGGGGGCGGAGGCGCTGACGGCGTCCGAACGGCGGGTGGCCGACCTGGCGGCGGCGGGACGGGCGAACCGGGAGATCGCGCAGGAGCTGTTCGTGACGCCCAAGACCGTCGAGAACCACCTCGGCCGGATCTACACGAAGCTCGGAATCGCAGGTCGCAGGGATCTCGCACGCGTCCTTGCCTGAGACAGAGCGACGTGGGGGTGTCCCTGATACACCCATCTTTCCGGCTGGAGGGTTGAGGGTTCTCCCCTCATGCCCTTGGGGGTTCGCCTCGGCGAATCTTGTGTCACCGCAGGGGAACACAAGATCTCGAAGGGGAAACCGAAATGATCCGCAACGCTCTGATCGCCGCCGCAGCCCTGACCGCCGTCGTCGCTCCCGCCACCGCGGTGGCAGACCCGATCATCGGCACGCCGCCCCCGTGCGTCGGCGCGTCCGACCTGGCGGGTGCCGACTTCAACGTCAAGAAGTGCGGCGTCAGCGACGTGGATCAGCACCGCGCCGGCTTCGAGAACAACGGCGGCGCCTACTGCGGCCCCGCGTCCCTCTACAACGTCCTGCACTACTGGGGTCACGAGAAGGACGCCCCGGTCGGCTGGCTGACCACCAAGGTCGGCAACCTCGACCCGAAGGACCCGGCCGATTACGGCGTCATCACCAACTCGATCGGGCGCATCGGCGTCGACGCGCAGTACACCAGCGACGGCACCAACCTCACCAACCTGCGCAAGGCCTGGGACATCGCCACCAAGCCCGCCCGCGACGCCGGCTGGACCACGTCCACGGGCGTGGTGAGCACCAACGACCACCCGGACTTCGCCGGTGACCTCGCGAAGAAGCTCAACGAGGGGCCGCTGCAGCTCGTGTACGGCCGCTACGGGGCTGGCCCGATGGCCGGTTCACTGCAGCGCGGCGGTGGCCACATCGTCACGGTCGTGTCCGCGACCGGCTCGTTCCACGGCAGCACGATGAAGCTGAAGCTGGCCGACCCGGGCCGTGCGGCCGACAGCGGCCAGGGCAACTACCTCTACACCCAGTCCGCCTACGAGTCGCTCGACGTCACCCTGACCAAGAGGACCTTCAAGGAGTACGTCCCGGTCAAGGACGACGAGAACACCCGCGAGGACGAGTCGCTGGAGCCGGGCACCTACCGCTGGGTGACGCGCTGGGAGCTCGACGGCCCGCGCTACGTCAGCGAGACCAACCGTCACATGGTCGAGGGCTTCAACTGGTTCGACATGGCCAAGTAGTCGCCGGTTTCCGGGGCCGCATCCCTTCAGGGGTGCGGCCCTTTCGCCATAGCCTGGTCCCATGCACAGCCGCGATCGGGAACGCACCCGCCGCCGGTTGCTGGACGCCGCGTTGGTCGAGTTCGCCGCCTACGGGATCGCCGGGGCGCGGATGGAACGCATCGCGCGCATCGCCCGGTGCTCCGCGGGCCTCGCCTACAACTACTACGGCGGCAAGGACGAGCTGTTCGACGCCGTGCAGTCGGAGGTGATGGGCGCGGCCGTGGTGGAGTTCGACGCCCGCGACCTGCCCGGCTACGCGGCCCGGTTGTACGACCTGCACCACCGGCACCCGGAGTTCGCGCGGCTCGCGACCTGGCAACGGCTGGAGCGGCGCGGATCGGGCAGCCGGGTGGCCGAGGTCGAGGCGATCCGGTCCGCGCAGGAGGCCGGGGTGGTGTCGTCGCGGTTCTCGGCGGAGCACGTGTTGCAGCTGGTGCAGGCGGTGGCGTCGATGTGGTCGAACGGCACGTGCTCGAACCACCTGGAGCGGCGGCGGTGCGTCGAGGAGGCCGTGCGGCGGCTGGTCGAGCCGTAGGTCAGTCGGTGTCGGTGATGCAAAGGACCGTGATCTCGGCGTTCGCGAGGTCGGTCAGGACGTAGGTGTGGTCCCACGCCACGTCGTAGAACCACGGAGTCCACGCATCACGGCTGACGTGCACGTGAAAGTCCTCGAACCGGTTCTGCGTCAGGGCCTCGGTAGCTGTCACCGCGAGCGCTTTGGCCTCCCGAGCCGGCCCCTCGTACGCCTTGTGGGCGCCGCCGTTCACGAGCACCCAGGCCAGCATGCCGTCCAGGGAGAGGGTCGCGGCCAGAGGCTCTTCGAGGCTCGAGATGTCGGGGTCCGGCGCGAGCTGGAGCGGAGCGAGTCCTTCCCGGACGACCTCGTTGCCGAAGAACGTGCGCAGGAGGCCGTACCCGTCGATCTGGCGGCGAGCCGTGTACCAGGTCGTCGTGTCCGAGTACTCGACCGCTCGCCAGCGGCTGAGCAGGTAGCCGCCGTTGACGTACGCGGCAGCCACCTGTTCCAGGTACCGGTCCAATGCGGGGTCGGACACGGGCACCTGTTCCCAGGCGATGGTCTTCCGGGAAGCGACGAGCTTCACCAGACCGGGACACTCCTCGTCCCAGCGGAGATCGTTCCAGGCTCGTGGCATGGCGGGATTCTGGCAACCGAGGCATCCGCTCGCATGCGGTTAACCTGGGTCTATGCGTGTTCTTGTGGTCGCCGCTCCCCTCCTGGGTCACGTCTTCCCGTTGATGCCGCTGGCCCTGGCGTTGCGCGACGCGGGTCACGAGGTCGTGGTCGCGACGGGCGGCGAGGCGCTGCGGGTCCGCGACTCCGGCCTGCGGGTCGAGGACGTCGTGCCGTCGAGCGTCCGCTTCGGACCGATCGCGCTGCGCATCATGCTCACGCATCCGATGGTGGCCAAGAGGGAGCTGCGGGGCAGCGGCCGGCTCGACTTCGTGTCGCGGATGTTCGGCAAGGTCGGTGACGCGATGACCGCGCCGCTGCAGGCGTTCGCTCGCGGGTGGCGGCCGGACGTCGTGGTGCACGAACCGCTCGCGGCCGCCGGGTCGGCGCTGGGGGTGCCTTCGATCGTCCACGACGTGTCGCTGTTCGACGGGCTGGAGCTGACGGCCGCGGTCGGGGCGCGGATGAAGGCCGAAGTGCGTTCTCCCGCAACGGTTCTGCGCACGGCGCCGCCGTCGCTCGCGGAGTTCCCCGGTGGCGAGCGGATGCGGTTCGCGCCGTACAGCGGTGACGGTGAGGTGCCGCGGTGGCTCGCGGAGCCGTCCGGGACGCCGCGCATCCTGGTCAGCCGCAGCACCGCGCCCGGTCCTGGTGCCGGGCGGATGATGGCGGCCGTGGTCAGGGCGGCCGAGCAGGTGGACGCCGAGTTCGTGCTGGTCCGGCCGGACCGGGCACAGGGCCTGCCGGACAACGTCCGGACGGTCGGGTGGGTGCCGCTGCCGCGGGTGCTGCCGTTCTGCGACGGGATCGTGCACCACGGCGGGGCGGGCACGGTGCTCGGCTCGCTCGCGGCCGGGGTGCCTCAGCTCGTCGAGCCGGGACCCGGTGACCGGACCGTGCACGCGACCGCGATCACCGGGCGCGGGGCCGGGTTGCGGGCCGAACCGCGTGAGGTCACGGCGGCGCTGCTCACCCGGCTGATCGAGGACTCGAAGCTGCAGCGGGCCGCCGGTGAGGTGCGCGCCGAGATCGCGGCGATGCCTTCACCCAACGACGTGGCTGAACGGTGGGAAAGTCTCCCGATGCAATAGAACAGCACCTAATCTGGCCGAGTGCGCATTCTCTTCTCGAGCTTAGGCTCACACGGACACGTTTACCCGATACTTCCGCTCGCGATCGCCGCGCGAGCGCAAGGACATGACGTTCTCTACGCCGTCGACTCAGGATTCCACCCGACTGTGGAAAAGCTCGGGTTCACCGTGGTCGACGCGGGCATCAGCATCTGGGACGCGTTCCGCCAGGCGAACGCGCTGCACGGCACGGCCGAGTTCCGCCGGGACATGCTGCGCCAGACCGCCGTGGACGCCTTCGGGTCCGTGCTGCCCAGAGCCTTCGTGAACGATCTGGAACCGGTGCTCGAACGGGACAAGCCCGACCTCGTCGTCTTCGAGCTCATCAACCCCGGCGCGGGCCTCGCCGCCCTGCGCGCCGGGATTCCGGCGGTCTGCCACGGGTTCGGCAAGATGGACGAGAACCTCATTCCGGAGGCGATGAGCAACCTCCTTCTGGAGTACGTCGCCGAACTCGGCATCACCTTGCCGAATGGGCACCATTACGGACTCGGATCGACTTATCTCGACGTCTTCCCGCCGTCTTTACAAGATCTTAACCACCTCGCGAGCGTGGCTCGAATTCCGATGCGACCGGTTCCGTTCGCCGAACCGGGCGATTTGCCCGATTGGGTCGTGGAACACGAGAGGCCGCTGGTCTACCTGACGTTCGGCACCGCGTTCTCGAACCCG
Source organism: Lentzea kristufekii (assembly GCF_033949925.1). Lineage (NCBI taxonomy): Bacteria > Bacillati > Actinomycetota > Actinomycetes > Pseudonocardiales > Pseudonocardiaceae > Lentzea > Lentzea kristufekii. Next base: position 14,877 of record NZ_JAXAVV010000016.1, on the reverse strand, counting down.
GACGTGCTGCGCACGGCGATCGCCGGGGTGTCCGGCGTCGACGCCGAGGTGCTGGTCGCGACCGGGCCGCAGGTCGACCCGTCCGTGCTGACCGACGTGCCGGGCAACGTGCACGTGCTCCCGTGGGTGCCCCAGGCGGATCTGCTCGCGCACGCAGATCTCGTCGTGCACCACGGCGGCGCCGGCACCACGGTCGCCGCGATGACGCACGGCCTACCGCAGCTCGTGCTGCCTCAGGGTGCCGACCAGTTCCGCAATGCCGAGATCGTCGCGGACACCGGCCTGGGCGCCCAGCTCGTCGGCGAGGACTTCACTTCGGACGCGGTGCAGGAGGTCGCGCGAAAGTTGTTGCGGGACAACGATGTTCGAGCCGCGAACGCCGGCATCGCAGCGGAGATCGCCGCCATGCCGTCCCCGGACGACGTGGTGCCGAAGCTGGCCGAGCTGGCCGGCTGAGACGTGCGGACCGGTGCCTGGGCCCTACTCGCTGGGCACCGGTTTGAGGGCCGACACCGCCTCCTCGACGGAGTCGTGCAGCGAGAGGACGTCGGCCACACCAGTGACCTGCAGCGGTCTCCTGACGGCGCGCTGCGGCGCGACGATGTGGAGCTTCTTGCCGTGTTCCTCGGCCAGCTCGTGGGCCGAGATCAACGTGGAGATGCCGGTGGAGCCGAAGAAGGTGACCAGCGTGAGATCGGCGATCAGAGCGGGTCCCTCGGAGACGAACCCCAGGCGAACGGCGTCGAGCACGTCGTCGGCGGTGTCGACGTCGATCTCACCTTCGACAGCGACGACCATCAGCCCGGCCACCTCGGTGGCACGCACTGTGAGCAGCGGTGATTCCTTGAACTGATCTTCGTTCACCAGCACTCCCCGGTGGCCGAAGCGCATGAGACTCTGACTCCGAGCACGCTGCTGAACCCGGCTACATCCCCGACGTTACGGCCGTTGCTTCCCCACCACAACCTACCCGCCTCCCAACCTCCGGACGGCGGCGACCAGTTCGGTGTTGCGCACGCCCTTGGCCAGGTAGTCCGTGACGCCGGCGCGTCGCATCTCGTCCACCGCGCCAGCATCGGCGTAGGCGGAGAACGCCAGGATCCGCGTGCCGGGTGCACGCTGCAGGATCTCGGTGGCCGCGAGCGAACCACCACCGAACGGCATCCGCACGTCGAGCACGACCACCGTCGGCGAGTGCCGTTCGGCCAGCTCGACGGCCTCGCGGGCGTCCGCGGCGACCGCCACCACCTCGAGGTCCGGCTCGTCGTCGAGCACGTCGCGCAGGACGTCCCTGATCAGGGGATCGTCGTCGGCGATGAGCACCCGCACCGTCATGACCGGACGTCCGGGAGCCAGAACTCGACGACGGTGCCCCCGCTCTCCTGCCCCATCACGGTGCACCACCCGCCGGCGGCCTCCGCCCGTTCCCGCATCTCGATCAGTCCGAAGTGGCCCGCGTTCGGATCGAGGCCGGGCAACCCGACGCCGTCGTCCACCACCCGGACCAGGAACCCGTGGTCCACCGTGGACAGCTCGAGCACGACGGACGAGGCACGCGCGTGCTTGCGGACGTTGGTCAGCGCCTCCTGGCAGATGCGGAAGATCGTGATGGCGGCGTCGGCTCCCGGCTCCTGTTCGAGCGAGTAGCGGATCTCTGCCACCGTCGCGGTGTCGGCGAGGTAGGCGGCCAGCGAGTCCCTCAGCCCGTGGCGCTCGATGCCGGGCGGGCGGACGCGGAACACCAGGTTGCGCAGCCTGCTGATGGAGGCGCGGACCGCGCCGTCGAGCTGGTCCACGGTCCTGCGGTGCTCGGCGGACAGCTTGCCGGCGAGCAGTTGCAGCCGCATGTCGACCGCGACCATGGCCTGGATGGTGTCGTCGTGGACGTCCCACGCGATGCGCTGCCGTTCCCGTTCCTGCGCCTCGACCAGGTGGGCGAGCAGCCGGCGCCGGTCGGTGAGCTGCTGCTCGGCGCGCCGCCGTTCGGTCATGTCGCGGGTGACCTTGCCGAACCCGCGCAGCTCACCGCCGTCGTCGTAGAGCGCCGTGATGATGACGTTCGCCCAGAACCGGGTGCCGTCCTTGCGCACCCGCCAGCCCTCGTCCTCGATCGCGCCGTCGGCCCTCGCGACGCGCAGCTCCCACTCCGGCTTGCCGGACTGGACGTCCTCCGGCGGGTAGAACGCCGAGAAGTGCCGCCCGATGATCTCCTCGGCGGCGTAGCCCTTGATCCGCGCGGCTCCGGCGTTCCAGCTCACGATGTGGCCACCGGGGTCGAGCGCGAAGATCGCGTAGTCGCGGACGCCCTGCACGAGCAGCCGGAACAGATCGTTGTCGCGGAAGGCGTCCGGATGCACGGGCTCATCATGGCGGCTACACCGTCAGCTCACACCAGACGACCTTCTGGCCAGCACGTTCGAGGACGCCCCAGCTCTCACCGAGGACGGCGACGAGCTGGAGGCCCCAGCCGGGCGCTCGCGGTTCGGCGTGGGCGGCCGCGTCGTCCACGACCTCGACCAGCACCTGCTCCTCGCCGCCGAAGATGTGCACGACGGGACGGCCGCCGCCGTGGCGGACCGCGTTGGTGGTGAGTTCGTTGACGACCAGGACGACGTCCTCGTGGTGGCCGCGGTAACCACACCTCTGCGCGGCCCGGCGGGCGAAGTCGCGGGCGAGCGCCACACCACCGCGCCGGTCGTTCTCCGGCAGGGAGAACACGGCTTCGATGAGCGAACTTCTGGCCACAAGACCACACTGCTCCTGAGGCGGCGCTTCGTGCAGATGCAACCGACCCAGGTCGTCTGGTGCAGATGCATCAGTCGAGCAGGCCCTCGCGGCGGGCGATCGACACCGCTTCGAGCTTCGAGGACGCGCCGAGCTTGTCGAGCACGTGCTGCACGTGGTTGCGCGCGGTGTTGCGGGCGACGCCGAGCCGCGTCGAGATCTGCTCGGTACCGGCACCGTCCGCGAGCAGCGACAACGTCTCGCGCTCGCGCGCGGTGAGCGTGGCGCCCGTGGCGTTGACACGACCGGTCAGCCGGTCGAGCACGCCCGCGAGCAGCTTCGGGTCGAACACCACCTCGCCCGCCGCGACCCTGCGGACGGCCTCGACCAGGTCGTCCAGCCGTGCCGACTTGAGGATCAGGCCCGCGCCACCGGCCTCGGCGACGCGCGCGGCGACCGACGCGGTGGCCTCACCGGTCAGCACCAGCACCTTGGCGCCGATCCCGACGAACTGCCCGATCAGCGCGGTGCCGTCACCGTCCGGCAGCCTGCGGTCGAGGAGAACGACGTCGGGCTCGCCACGGCTCGTCTCCGCGAGCGCGGCCGCGACGGTGGACGCGCGGGCGACCACCTCGATCCCGGCGCGTTCCAGGGCCAGGCCGATCGCCTCGGCGACCATGTCGTGGTCCTCCACGAGAACCACTCGGGTCATGCCGATCAGCCTACGGCGTACCGGAAGTTCCGCGACCGTCCGGCCACGAACGAACGCACCTGGTCGAACACCTCTTCGTGCTGCTCCTCGACGCCCAGCCGCGGCGAGATGAGCTTGATCAGGTGGGTGGCCCCGGTGCCGAGGGCGCCGCCGAGCGGGAGCACGCCGAGGAAGATCTCGGCGCTGGAGTGCGCGGCCGTCTCCCGGGCTCGGTGCAGGGCTTCCAGCGGAAGGTCCTCGAGCAGGACGTTGTCGCCCTGGTAGGTGTGCGGGGGCAGTGGCCTGCCGGCGGCCTGGGCGAACGGCTTCACGCCGAACTCCTCCTTCAGCACGGGCGCGACGCGGAGATGGCCGACGTCGAACGGTTTCGTGCTCGCGAAGGTGACGCGCACGACGTCGCCCAGGGTGGTGAGCGCCGGCGTGACGTGGTCCGGCAGGTCCCAGCCGTGGAACGCCTCGAAGACCGCTGCCGCGTGCCGGGCCTCGAAGAACATCTCACCCGCGTGGACCTGGGTGATGGGCAGCAGTTCGAACTCCAGCGCGGTGACGACGTCACCGGACTTCTCGGTCGTGCGGACGCGGTCGCTCGCGAAACCGAACTCCCGCGCCAGCACGCTGAACCCACCCCCCAGGGTGTAACCGACGACGCCGACGTCACTGGCGTCGCCGCTGAGCGGGGCGAGGCCGTGGTCCGCCGCCTTCTCGACCACCTGCTGCCAGACCGCGCCGGCTTCGGCCCTCGCGGTGCGGGTCGCGGGATCGATCCGGACCTCGTTCATGCGCCTGGTGGAGATCAGGACGCCGGTGGTCGCCGTGGTGAGGCCGTGACCGGTGGCCTGGACCGCGTACTGCAGGCCGCGGGTCTCGGCGTACCGAAGCGCTTCTTCGACGTCCTGCACGGTCTCCACGGCGAAGATCACCTGCGGCTCGTGGCGGAGTCCGGTCTGGAAGCCGCTGCGTTCCTCGTCGTAACCGGTGTCTCCGGGGTAGAAGATCTGCATGACTCCAGGGTTGCTGAGCTGCGTTTATATGTCCAAGAACTAGTTGTGCGGCTGGCTATAATCATTGGTTATGGAGCTTCGCCAGCTGGAGTACTTCGTCGCGGTCGCGGAATCGGGCTCGTTCACGCGGGCGGCGGAACGGGTCCACGTCGCGCAGCCGGGGGTCAGCGCGCAGATCCGGCGGCTGGAACGGGAGCTCGGGCACGCGCTGCTGGACCGGTCGGGCCGCACGGTCACGCTGACCGACGTGGGCTCGGCGGTGCTGCCGCTCGCCAGGGCGGCGCTGGGGTCGGTGGAGTCGGCACGGCGGACCGTGGAGGAGATGGCCGGGCTGGTGCGCGGGTCCGTGCGCGCCGGGATGGTCGTGTCGTGCGGGATCATGGACCTCCCCGAGCTGCTGTCGGAGTTCCACTCGGCCCACCCCGCTGTCGAGATCACGTTGACGGAGGCCAACTCCGACGAGCTGATCTCGTCCCTTGTGGACGGTCGACTGGACTTCGCACTGGTCGGTTACGCGGGCGCGGAGCCGGAGGGGTTGTCCGTCCGCGTGCTGGCCGACGAGCCGCTCGTGGCCGCAGTCGCAGCCACGGATCCCTGGTACGGCAGGGAATCCGTTCCGCTGGACGAACTGCTGGAGCGCGGGTTGATCAGCCTGCCACCGGGGACGGGGTTGCGCGGGGCGCTGGACGCCGCCTGCGGTGCGCGCCGGCCGCGGATCGCGTTCGAGGCGTCCGCGCCACCGATGGTGATCACGCTGGCACAGCGCGGGCTCGGGCCGGCGATCCTCGCGGCGTCCATGGTCTCCGGCCTGCACGCCGTGCGGATCACCGATCCCTCTCCGCACAGCAGACTCGCGTTCGCGTGGCGCTCGGAGGGTCCGCACAGCCCGGCCGCGCGGGCGTTGATCGGGCTCGCGGAAAACCAGGTGACAACGATCTAGCCGCCCTGTCACGATCACCGCATGTTCCTGACGGCTGAGCACAACACGTTCGCAGGTGTTCCTGCGGGCGCGCTCGCCGTTGCCTCGGCACAGCTGGCCGGCGCCCGACTCTGACCCTTCTCCAGTCCATCCTTCAGGACCACTGGAGGAGGGTTGTAGCGGTCCATCGGTTCTGAACCTCCAGCTGTGACTCCTGAGGAACACAGGGCAATGAAGCAAGAGTTCGTGCGTGCCAAGCCGCACCTCAACATCGGCACCATGGGACACGTCGACCACGGCAATGTCAAACTGGCACTGATGTCCCCATAGACTCAGGACACATAGTTCCTGGTCAGAAGGCTGTACAGCGACGGCGAGCCGATTGAGGGCTACTCCTAGCCCCAGTTCTCAAAGCCGGGCCACCGCTTCCTCAGCGTCGGCGGCTCATCCCCCTTGCGGGGCCAGAGCTGGAGCCGGTAGGCGTCCATGCCCTCAACACCTTCTTGGGCCTGGGTGTAGCCACGCCCCGCCAGCCGAATGCGGTAGGAGCCCGATGGAACCTCGCACGGAATCGGCGGACGCCCTCCAGACCCCTCGAACATCAAGCGGCCGTTATGCACGTCGAGATCGACATCGACCACGTGGTCCCAGTTCTCGCCATCATCAGTTGGCTCAACTGCCCACGTCTCCACGCGCATCGGCGCGTTGAAGTTCCACTCCGCAGCGGTCAGGAAGTCAATCAGTCCTTCTGAGACACCCACGAACCGGCGCGACGTGTGCGCATCATCCAAGGCGCGTAGTACAGCGTTGTGTCCCTCGGGATCGCTCTCCCAGGGAGCTACCGAGTAGATGTAGACCTGGCTGTGGCTGAACTCCACTTCCAGGTCGAGCGTCGTTGTGGGCTGAGTCATCCGCAGGCTACGTCCCTCGCGATGTCAACGCCTTGGTAAGGGCCTTGAGCGATGCTATCGGGATGAGTGATCACCACTAGGAAGCTGTCCCCGTCCCGGATACCGCCCGCACCATACTTGGCCCCGAGCGTGCCGCCCTGGCAGGCGTTCTCTCGTGGCGGCACCTCCATCTCCTGCGCACCTGCGCCGCCCTCGCGCGTGCTCGCGAACGGATACTCGTCGCACTGCCCGCCGTTCGTTCTGGGGAAGCTTCTGAGGCAGACGACCTTGCGGTTTCCCGGCTCCGCCGTGGAGTCCTTCGTCAGAACTCCCGGCTTGGCTGCCTTCCACGCCGTCGAGATATTCCGGGTGATGAACGGCATCTTCCGTGCATCGAAGATCACGAACTTCAAGTTGTCGCACGCTTCCTGCGTGAGACTTTGTTCCGGCGTGCATCTGCGTACCTGCGACGAGGACGACGCGGCGACCATGAACTGCTTATCGCCCTCCCCCACGAGTTCGACACCACCGAAGAACCCTGAGACGGCGTCGCCGATCTGTGCTCCTAGGTCAGGTACCACGAGCGCTGCGGCTGCCACGAGCACGACCGCAGGCAGCAGAACACCGGCCTTCTTTGCCACCACATCCCCCTACGTGGATCGCTGCAAGCCGTTGTCAGAGATTGAGGCCTGCCCAACGCGCGAATCCCGACAGTGTGTCGGTTCGACGGTGCTCGTCCCGCACCAGCACACGCAAGGTCTCGTGCACCATCGGGTGATAGCGGGTCTGCGTGGGCGCGACTTCCCGCGCCTTCGACAGTGAGGCGAAAGCTTTGCGTCGGTCGCCGTGGATGAGCAGTCCACGGGCGAGATCGATGTAGTGGTGTCCCACACGTTCCTTGGGTGCGTTGCTAGGCAGAACGATGCGCTCGGCACGCTTAATGGCCTCGGTACCGTCGAGCAGTTCGACGGCCAGGCCAACCGACCAGATGCCAACGTTCGTAGGACCGAAACAGAGCCGGTAGTCGTCGCGGTCGACGCCGAGACGTGTCGCAGCTTCCTGTGCCTGGGCGAGGTGGTCATACGCGAGTTCACGTTGTCCTGATCGCGCTGCGGCGAGTCCAGACTTCAGGTGGAGGTTGCCCCAGGTGGCAATGGTCGGAAGATCGTTTCCGCCGACCTGGTCTTCGATCCGGGATCGGCTGCGTTCGAGTAGCCGAAGTGCCGAACTCCAGTCGGCCGCGCAGATCATTTCTCCCGCACGCTGATAGTCACCTATCAGGACAGCAAGCTCATCGCCGGAGCGTTCTGCTGCCCACTCGTAGCGGTCGACCGCGAGCGACGCCAAGTCGATGTACCCGAGCTTGTAAGCGAACTGGGAGGCCGCGTTGTAGGCCTCGGCGAGCAGTCCGAATGCTCGTTCCTTTGCGGAGCCGTCAAGGGTGTACGTCGCGGCGCGCAGCTCCTCAAGCAGACCAGGAATCTCTGCGCCGAGCTTGTCCAAGTTCACGGCATGGCGTAGCTGCGATACGTGCTCGACTGCAAGAGCGAGTTCGCCGAGGTCGCGAACCTGCACGTCCTCGTCGGGCCCGATGTTGTACGCAGCGAGCTCGCGGCGAATGACGGGGATGACCCCGTGCACTCGGTGTTCCTCGCGATTGAGCCGGGGGTACGGCAGTTCGAGGAGATCAGCAACACCGACGTTCAGCGCGCGTGCACACGCAGAAACGAACGCAGGTGAAGCTGGTGTCCGTCCTTGCTCAACCTTGCGAACCAGGCTGACCGAGAAGTTGGTACGGCGGGCGAGTTCCTGTTGGTTCCAGCCAGCGAACTTACGTCCGTCGGCCACGCGCTTGCCCACACCGGTCATGTCGTCGTTCACGATGGACCTCCTAACTCCTGCCTCCACGATGCCATTCGCCCCGCTGATGCCCCACCCTCCGTAAGAGCCTTGTCACTTCGTTGTCACTTCGCGCACCGGTTCGCCGACACGATCGCTTCCAGTGACCGTACTCGCACGGTCGGTAGGGAAGGGAGACGATTGTGCTGGTCATGGGAGGAATCGAGCCCGGTTCACGTCTCCGGGACACGGCCTTGCCGTTCGTGCTCTCTGCGACCGTCCGCACCCCATCCCGCTCGGTGCCGGTCGCTCTTGGGTTGAGCGGGCCGCGCTCGGATTGCGGCACTCCAGCGGCCTGCTCCCCTCTCTCGGTTGCAGCGAGGGAGTACGCCTTCACACACGGTTGGCCGATCGAGCACGACGCCAACGAGGTGGTCGTGACATGCGGCCTTGTCGTGGACATCCTGGCGATGCCGATGGGCCTCGCTGGTGAGGTCAACCATCTGCTGAAGGAGCACAACCTGTCCGCGCCGGTCATGGAGGTGCGTAGGAAGGGGCGATCGACCTGGGCGTTCTTCTGCACACCGCGCGACATGGATCACGGCAACGAGACAGCGAGGACGCTGGCCATCTACGGCGTCGAGCACTTCGGCCAGGACGCTCGGGTGCCACTGCCGCCCAGCCCTGCAAGTAGCGGCTGTTCGCTCCGGTGGGTCGAAGAGCCCACACAAGCCCCGTTGCCATTGTGGGCGGCCGTCGCGTCGTGCGCTCTGCAAGCGATTCGACGTTGAGCTGAAGCCCGGCGGCTGGCTCTCCCGATCTGCCCGGCTGTTTCCCGACAGCAGCCGGGTGCACACGGCCTGGGGCGTGCGCCTGCAACGGCGCGACGCACGTCCCAGGCCGACCAACAGCACGGAGATCACTGATGGACAGCGGAGAGCTACTCACACGACTGCACGACGGTGGCTTTCGGCGCCTGCCTCTCATCGACGAGGAAGGACAGGTCGTCGGGATGCACCTGACCAGGTTCCTGCGCGGCGGCTATCTCGACGTCGTACAGGTGCGGTGGAGCGACGGCATAGCTGTGTGGAGTCGGCTGCTTGACGAGCTGAACACCGACGCATCATCCGGGGGACCGCAGCGCCTTGGCGGCATGTCCGGCCCGTTCTTCAAGGTTGCCGCAGCACTGATGCCTAACGGCGGGCGTCACATAGCGCGAGACCCCGACTGATCGAACAGGTGACACCCAAGAACCTCAGGGCTGCGGCAAGCACACATCCAAATGTGCGCTCACCCAACCGCCGCACCTGACGAGGGGGAACGGCGGGACCAGGCATTCATTCTGGTCCCGCCGTTTCGTTGCGTCCGCCAGATCAGCCGGTCGTGACGCGCAACCGTGCGCGAACCTGCCAACCGTTCTTGCTCTTCGTGAACGTCGGTTCGAGACGGTCATGCCTCGGTTCGCCGAGTTCGTGCCATTCGTCAACCAGTTCGGCGAGCAGATCGAAAGCCTCCGACGTTCCGGCCGTCAACCCTGCGCCGTCCGGCAGTACCACCGCGATGCTGTCCGAGGTGGCCACGCCGACGCCCCAGCCGACTGGACCTCCCAGACTCGCCGGCGAGTCGGTCTGCGCGAGGACGAACGCGTTGAACGCCAGCCTCGATTCCGTGTCGACAGGCAAGAATTCTGGCTGTGGCGCAGCCAAGCGAACCTCGTCCAGAAGCCTGTCAGCGGTCTCCTGTGGCTGCTCATGAAGCAGGTGTGCGCTGATCCACCACGGCGGCGCACCATCAACCGGAAGGGACGCGTTCACGTAACGGACTGGCAATCCGAGCTCGGTGATCACCTCCGCAGCCATCTCGATGAAGCTTCCGGGATGAAGCTCGCTGTTCTCGAACGTGTCGCCGACGACGCAACGAACCAGCGCGTTCGCCGCCGCGACATCCGCGAGCTTCACAGGTGACACGACGACCGCGCCGGCCGCAGCCTGCTCGATCCACGGCGCCGGAAGGACATCGGGCGTAGTCCATGCAACGATTCGATCGAAAGGCGCGGAAGGTGCCCAACCTGCGAATCCGTCAGCCGCGTGTACCTCGATGTTCGAGTTGTTCGCCTGCTTGTGCAGTTGGCTCGCCCGCTCGACCAGATCCGCGTCGATGTCGATCGAGACGACATACCCGTTCTCACCAACTGCTTTGCTCAACAGCGCGCCCGAGTAGCCCGAACCCGTGCCGATCTCCAACACCCTCATGCCCGGCTTCAGGTCGAGCATCTGAAGCATGCTTTGAATTCGGCTGTCTGCCGAACTCTGGGGGATGGTGCGCCCGTCGTCCGTCCGAACCCAGCTGTCGTACTCGACGGCGGCTGCGGCTGCCGTCACGATGTCGCTCACGTGCGTCTCCGATCCAGTTCTGTTAGCGGTGAGATTTCAAGCATGGTGCGGTAGTCGGCGACGGAACCCGCCTCGCCGAGGGGGCGCCCATCCAGATTGCTGATCCAGGCATGGGAGGCCAAGGGAAAACCCCGCACGCCCATGCGCCAGATCACGCCACGGCGGCTAAGTGACAGCACAAACAACGCGGTGAGAGAGCGTTCGAGGCACGCGACGCGAAAGGGGATCAGCCTGCTACCAGAGTCGATCCACCCGAGCACACGCTCGACATCGCTCTCGCGAGCTACCCGCGTCGTTCTGGCGGAGCACCATCGCGCCGCTGCGGTGACCCGAGCAAATGGGAGACAACGGACAGCAGTGCCTACGATCAACGTGACGCAGGCTCCGACCAAGGTCGCCGCCAGAGAGGACCGCTGGGCAACACCTGTTGCCATCGGCATGCTCATGGCTCGGTCCTGACGAGACCAGCCTGCTTCAGCGCACCGACCAGCTGTTCGAGGTCGACCTTCACCTTGCGGTTGTCGACACCGAAGAACGTCGCAACAGCGGCTGCTGCACGGTCGACGTCCCCGTCGTGATCGACGATCGCTGACCACATCGCGGAGGCCGTGGAGTTGCCAACGTGCAACTTTCCCGTGCGCTCCGAGAGGACCGCAATGCCGCCACCACCGAGGAAAGTGCTCGATACTCCAGGCTCAACGAGTACTCGCATGGTGTTCCCCCTTCGGACGCGATCGACTTGCCGATCCGTCTTTCTGTGCGCGCAACCAGAGTTCGGTGCTGACGAGCTCGTCAAACGCGCCGAGCGGAATCGGAATCCCAACCGCCGCAGTCTCGATCGTCCAGCGAACAGCTTGCTCATCGATCAGCCCGCAGGAAGCGAGCCGGGAGTTGGTGAACAAGTCGTGCAGAAAACCTGCGTTCCGCTTCAGTCCCTGGTACGCCAACCCGGAGTAGTCCCCCTTGGTAGTACGTCGAACCAACGATGCCGGAACAACGCCCGTGAATGCTTCCAGCAGAAGCGGTTTCACCTGCTCGGGTGTCGTCCTGACCCGGGCGGCGACAGACCAGCAAGCGAGGATCACCTCATCGTCCAGGTAAGGCGCGTGATGGTTCACTCCCAGCCTGGCCGCTGTCTCTGCGTACAGCCTTTGACCGCGACCGAAGCCGATCAACGAGAGCCAACTTGTGGAGTCCCCGATGCCAAAGCGGCCTGGAACAAGGGGACTGTGAGCAGAGGCGGCGTGCGCATGCAATCTCGATGCCACAAGAGCACGCGCTTCCGGAGTCAGCCACTCCGTCACCTTGCTGTAGCCGAGCCAGCTCACCAGCGTGGTCCAACCCCGCGGAGCAGCCTCGTCAGTCACCATCTGAACGGCCAGTGTGCGAAGCGCATCCGAATAGCTCGTGCCCCGCAGCGCGAGCCCGGCTCTGACCAATGCGTGCGGCGGCAGATTGCGTAGCTTCGCCCATCCAAGGGCGTGACTCCACAGCTGCCGAACCGAGCCCGGTCCGAAGTCACCGAGATACGACGGAAGTGCCATCAAAACCGCGTCTCCGCCGTCGCCGCTCAGGTGCACATCTGACTTCAAGGCTGCGATCTTGCGCAGCCACCATGCTGATCTGGCTGCGTTCGCCGCGAACGCGGTCGGCTCGTCCGGCACCAACACGCTTTCGAGGTTCGAGTACGGCAGCACACCGTCTGGAATGGACCATCGGTGGTGCAAACCAGGCAACGCCTCCGCAACACTCGTTGCCAATGCGGAGTCCTCGACGTCCGCGGCCTCCAGCGTGATGGCCGAGAACTCGCGCGAGGTCGCCCCGGCAGCAAGCACTGCGAGCGTTGACGAATCCAAGCCACCGCTGAGATCAGCAGTAGCGTGCGCCGCAGCACTGACTCTGCCACGGACGGCGTGCCGAAGTGCCAAGGCCAAACCCGCGCCGGCCGCGCTCAGATCAGACTGTGGCTCGTCGAGCTCGATCAGCGGCCAGCTCTCGACCTCCCCGCTGCGCGGCAAGCGAAGCACCCACCCAGGACGGAGAGCGTGAACGTCACGCCACGGCGAGCCTGTCCACCACAGGTCGGAAGCCTGCGGCACCGTCAGGTACGTCGCGAGCCAGTCGGCTGCTACAACCCTTCCCGTCAATTCAGCGAGCTGGCTCGATTGCGATCCCAGCAGCAAGCCGTGATCGGCAGTATGCGTGTAGAACACCACACGCTGACCGGCGAGATCACCGGTCACGAACGCATCGTCCGGTCCCACTGCGATAACCACGCAGCTACCACCTATGCACGACAGCGCATCAAGTTCGCCTCTGCCTACCCGACGTGCCACGCTCGCCAGTTCGGCGTTGGTCACGCCGCTGAATCCGAGCACCGTCAGTTGGCAGTTGGGCGCATCGACCCTACGAACTTGATCGGCAGGGCCAGACTGGCCGTGCGACAGCCGCAACCATGCAGCGTCCACAACAGACCAGTCTGGACCATCTACCGCTGCGGTGTGGTGAGAACTACGGTCGGCGGGACCCGCCAACCACCACACGACGTCTGTCGATCAGTAGTAGTACTTGTTCATGTCGGCGGTGTCTTCCCTGCCAGTTCCGTTGGTCAGGGCGACAACTCCACCTGCCTCGAAGATCGAGGGCGTTTCGTACTTCTCGTTGCTAACAGACCCGCTCGGGGTCCAAGTACCGGCCGACATGGCCATTCCTTCCCCGTGCGCTCACCCGGAGAGGATCTTGGCGAAAGCCAAGCCGCAACGCAAGGCGCTGGCATCGAAGTAACCCGTTTGGGTCAGCAAGAGTCAGCCCGCTCGGACTACGTCAGGGCTGCGGCAAGCCACCAGTACAGAAATCCGCCTGCGAGCAGCCCGACACCGGTGCCTACCGTGACTTGTGCGGCCGTGTGATCTCCAAGCCGTACCCGCGACCAGGAGACGAGCACCGCCGCGAACATCGTGAACCAGAGCCAAGGACCGTAAGCGATCGCAAGGATCATGACAGCTCCGGCCGCGACGGCAGAGTGCATCGAGACCTTCCAGCTCAGGCCAAAGGTGATGATCACGCTGACGACGAGTGTCGCGAACATCGCGAGCGCGAGCGCGAGCATGTCGCTAGGAGCGCCGCCGAACAGCAGGACGATGATTCCTGCGGCGAGTGAGCTGGTGCATGCCACGAACGGAACCACTCGCCCTTCGCGATTGGTCACATGGTGACTGTCCCACCTGCCCTTCTTGGCACCGCGCACGATCACGACCATCGGGATGACAGATCCTGTGATGCCCACGACCAGGCCCCAGAGCAATGCCTGCCAGACGTGGTGCGTGGCCTGCCATGCAACGGCCAAGGGCAAGCCAAGAACCCACACCCAGGGTGCGAGAACTTCGGTGCAGATCCTTGCGAACCGGTCGATTGGTTTGGGCTGGATCTCAGTGGACGTGGTCATGGTGTTCCTTGAACTCGTGCAGGGCGTTCGCCACGAACGGCGAGTTGCGGTAGGCGCGGGCGATGCGAACGAAGCGTTCGCCTTCGGCGTCGTCGCCTTGATCGACGGTGCCGCCGATGATCAGCGGTGTTTCGGTGAGCGCGGGTAGATCGCGGCGCTTTGCCTCGATCGCGATAGCGACGACAGCCGCCTCGGCTGTCACTTCCGCGTCACTCTCGATGGTCCCGCCATCGATTGCCGCGCCTAGAACTCGGCGGTAGATGTGCGGGTCAAGGTAGGGATGAAGCGGGCCGATCAGCACATCGCGGATCTCTGTGACCTGACGGCGAAGGCGGTCGCCTCGGTGCGCAAAGACGAGCTCAGGGGCGATTGAAGTGACGTCAGTCCACAATGGATGCACTTCCTTCGCGGCCGTGTGCGCCTCCCAGCGCGCACCGATCGGAGGGACCATGACGCCGCTCATGAGGAGCGCGATCGAGACCGTCGTCAGCAAGACGTTCGGCCCGATGTAACCATTCTCGATCCAAAGCGGCGGAACCCCCAGTGATACAGCAATGCCGTAACCGACGCGGTGCGCCACGTACAGGAGACCGAAGGCTCCGCCCGCACCTAGCAGCCGCAGACCGATCCGGAGGTATCGCCGCGGTACGTGGTTTGCTAGACGAGACATCCACACGGTGTCGGCCATGGCGATGGCGAGGTAGCCGCCATACATCGCGAGGTACTCGGCGACCCACGGCTTGTTGCCTGCGGAGGAGGGCATGCTTGCCAACTCGCTGCGCACGGGGCCAACGATGTAGAACGCAGTGAGTCCAACGAGCGCGACGATCAGCAGAATTACTCTCGCGCGTTTCCTCTTCTCGACCTCATCGGCAGACTGAGTGAGGTGCAGGCAGAACACCTGTAGCCAGAACGCGGACGTGAGCACGCACACGTGCTGCAGGTACTGCCCTA